>CAZWVM010000024.1:0-27406 GCA_964637705.1 uncultured bacterium | reverse complement strand
GTTGCCGTCGTTGCGGCGGGGGAAGTTGCGGTTGTAGGAGGTGAGGATGGAGTTCTTCTCGTTCTTCGCGATGTCGGAGCGCTCCCATTGCCCGATGCAGGGGCCGCAGGCGTTCGCCAGCACCACGGCGCCGATCCGCTCGAGGTCTGCGAGAAGCCCGTCTCGCTCGATCGTCGCGCGCACCGTCTCGGAGCCGGGCGTGACGAGGAAGGACACGCGGGCCTTGAGGCCTCGCGCGGCGGCCTGGCGCGCGACGTGAGCCGCCCGGGTGATGTCCTCGTACGACGAATTCGTGCAGCTGCCAATGAGGCAGCAACGCAGGTGCACGGGCCAGCCGTTCGCGGCGACGTCGGCCGCGAAGCGCGAGACGGGACGGGCCAGATCGGGCGTATGGGGTCCGACGACGTGGGGTTCGAGCGTCGCGAGGTCGATCTCGATCACCTGGTCGAAGTGACGCCCGGGGTCGGAGAAGACCTCGGGGTCGGCGACGAGATCGGCGCGATGGGTCTCGGCCAGCGAGGCCACCTCGGCGCGACCGGTCGCTCGCAGGTACATGGACATCCTCTCGTCGAAGGGAAAGACGGAGGTGGTGGCCCCGAGCTCCGCGCCCATGTTCGTGATGGTGGCCTTGGCGGTCGCGGAAAGGGACTCCGTCCCGGGACCGAAATACTCGATGATCCGGCCCGTTCCGCCCTTCACCGTCAGGAGCCCGGCGAGCTTGAGGATGACGTCCTTCCCGCTCGTCCAGCCCGAAGGCGCGCCGATCAGGCGCACGCCGACGAGCTTCGGCCAGAGCACCTCCCAGGGAAGCCCGACCATGACGTCGACCGCGTCCGCGCCGCCGACGCCGCAGGCGATCATGCCGAGGCCTCCCGCGTTGGGGGTGTGCGAGTCGGTACCGATCATCATCCCGCCCGGGAAGGCGTAGTTCTCGAGGATCACCTGGTGAATGATGCCCGATCCGGGCTTCCAGAAGCCCATGCCGTACTTCTCGGCGGCGGACTGGAGGAAGTCGTAGACCTCGCGGTTCTTCTCGAGGGCCGCGCCGAGATCGGGGCCGCCGCCGGTCCTGGCCAGGATGAGGTGGTCGCAGTGGACGGTGGAGGGGGCCTGGACGCGGGGGATGCCGGCGGAGATGAACTGGAGGATGGCCATCTGGGCGGTCGCGTCCTGCATGGCGACGCGGTCGGGGCGGAAGAGCTCGGTCCGCTCCCCCCTCTTCGGCAGGCCGCCCTCGCCCTCGACCCAGTGGCTGAAGAGGATCTTCTCGGTCAAGGTCAGGGGCCGCCCGAGGCGCTTGCGCGCCGCGGCGATGCGGGCTCCCATCCCCTCGTAGTGGGCGCGGATCATGCCCAGGGCGTCCACGGGAAAGCGTTCCATGCGGTCCTCCTCGAATCTTCGCTCGCGCTGCGGCGCTCGCGCGACGGATCCATGCTACCAGAAGACGGCCGAGTCCGCGACGGCATCCCGCGCGGCCTTGATTCCCGGAGGTTGAATCGCCACCAAGACAGGGAGACACGAAGAAAGTCCTGCCACCCCTACTCGAGGCGGGGTCAATGGAGTTTTCCACTTTCACCGGGTGAAAGCCGACTCCCGCAGTCAACGAGGATTTGACATGACCAAGAACCCGATCCGGCTTTTCTTTGAACTCAATACGATTTCCATGACCTCTTGATCACAGATCGAGTTGATTCGATCCCTGATCTTCACGGTATTCTCCGTGCCTCGAGCCCGCCGGAGCGGACGCTTCGGCGGGCGGGTGGTGAATGAACACCGATTCCGGGGATTCAGGGCGCGGGATTCGCCGAGAACTTCTTGCGCGGCGCGGCGTCTCTCCGTAGCCTGTGTTCCATGGGAACGACGGTTCGACGGCAAAGTCGTGCGGAGGGCTCCCGGGCGATCGTATCGCCGAACGTGCGCATCCGGTGCCCGAAGTCTTTCGCGGTCGGTGCGCGCACGATCATCGACGATTACTGCTACTTCTCGACGCGCATCGAGATCGGGCGCTGCTGTCACGTCGCCTCCGGATGCTCGGTCGCCGGGGGCCGTGAGCACCTCTTCCGCCTCGGCGACTTCAGCAGCCTCTCCTCGGGGGTCAAGATCTGGTGCGCCAGCGACGACTTCGTGAACGACCTCGTCACGATCATCCCCCCGGACGTGGAGCGGGCGGCGGGGGCGATCAAGAAGCGGCTCATCCGGGGGGACGTGACGATCGGTGCGATGACCGCCGTCGGTTCCAACGCGGTCATCATGCCGGGCAACGACATCCCGGAGGGCACGGTGATCGGCGCCCTGAGCTTCGTCCCCTCCTTCTCCCGCCTCAGGGCCTGGTCCGTCTATGCCGGGATACCGGTGCGACGCGTGGGCGCAAGAAACCGCCGTGCCGTCCTCGAACAGGCGCGCCGGCTCGAGCGGGAACTCCTGCGGCTGGAGAGGCCGCGTCGCTGAGATGACCCCGGTCAAGCCGCATCTCTCCATCATCCTGCCGGTCTACAACGAGATGCAGAGCCTGAAGATCATGGTGCAGATACTCGAGGCCACGATCGAGGAGTCCCACGAGGTTCTTGTCGTGTATGACTCCCCCGAGGACAACAGCATCGCGGCGGTCGAGTGGCTGCGGCGGAGATATGACAACGTGCGCGGCGTCCTGAACACGACGGGCACGGGCGTGGCCAGGGCCATCCAGGCCGGGCTCTCCGCGGCGGAAGGCGATGTCATCCTGATCACGGTGGTCGACGAGATCTTCCCGATCGCCTCCATCCACCGCATGCTGGCTCTCATCGACCGCGGCTGCGATCTCGTCAGCTGCACGCGCTACTCCCTCGGAGGCAAACGGCTCGGAGGTTCACGGATCGGCGGCTTCCTCTCGCGAACCGCCAACGTGCTCTTCCGCCTCCTCTCCGGCTCCGTTCTCGCGGACGCGACGACCGGCATCAAGATGGCGCGACGCTCCGTCTTCGAGACGATCCGGTTCGAGGCTCGCATGGGATGGGCCTTCGCCTTCGAACTGAGCATCAAGGCCCAGCTCATGGGCTACCGTCTCGGCGAGGTTCCCATCATCTCCATCGACAGGCTCTTCGGCGGGGACTCCACCTTCCGCCTGAGGGCCTGGGTGGTGGAATACCTGAGGTGGTTCTTCTGGGGCATCCGCGCCCTGCGCACATCGCCGCGCCCCCGCGTCAGGCCGGACGTCGGAGACGAAGCGTCGGCCGACACGGCCCGATGAATCTCTTCGAATCCTTCATTTCCCCGGGCGCGCAACGCCGGGCCGCCGATCTCCTCGCCCGCGGACGCGTCAGCGAGGGCGAGATGGTCCGCCTCTTCGAGGAGAGACTTTCAAGCGAACTCGGCCTTTCCCGTCCCGCGGCCCTGAACAGCGGGACCTCCGCGCTGCACCTGGCGCTCGTCCTGGCCGGGGTCGGCCCCGGCGACGAGATCATCCTGCCGCCCCAGACCTTCGTCGCCACCGGTCTCGCCGTCCTGATGCAGGGCGCCCGGCCGGTCTTCGCCGACATCGATCCCGAGACGGGCAACCTGGACCCGGAACGGCTGGTCGAGCGGATCACGGGACGCACGCGGGCCGTGATGCCGGTTCACTGGGCCGGCCTGCCCTGCGACCTGGACGAAATCCACGCCGTGGCGGACGAGCACGGGCTCGCCGTCGTCGAGGATGCGGCGCACGCGCTGGGAGCGCTCTACCGGGGACGTCCCGTCGGCTCGATCTCGCGCTTCACCGCCTTCTCCTTCCAGGCCATCAAGCACCTGACGACGGGCGACGGCGGCGCGCTCTGCTGCCGCGACGAAACCGATCATCGCCTGGCCATGAGGCTGCGCTGGTTCGGCATCGATCGGGCGGCCGAGATCGGGCCCTCGGGTGAGCGCGACATCAACATCGAGGTCCGCGGCTTCAAGTACCACATGAACGACCTTGCCGCCGCGGTCGGACTGGGCAATCTCGAGGGATTCACGCAGCGCCTCGCGACGCGCAGGTGCCGGGCCCGGCGCTACCGGAGCGCGCTCGAGAACACGGCCGGGATATCCCTCCTCAGGCAGGATACCGACCGCGAGAGCGCCTGCTGGATCTTCACGCTCCGGGTCGAGCGGCGCGCCGATTTCATCCGCGCCCTGAAAGGCCGCGGCATCCCCGCCTCGGTCGTTCACCGCCGCATCGACCGCCACTCCGTCTTCGACGGCCTCACGCCCGGACTGGCGGGGCAGGAATGCTTCGAGGAACGCCAGGTCTCCCTCCCCCTCCACGACCTCCTCTCCGAGGAGGACGTGGAGCGTGTCATCGCGGCGGTCCGCGAAGGCTGGTAGAACCTTGATCGACGCGCGGCCCGAGCCTGCCCCGGTCTCCCCATCGGGGGATTTCGGATCGAGGGCGGGCGCGTTCCTCGTCGTTCTCGTCCTCGGAATCGGGCTCGCCCTGCGTCTCCCCTCGACCGTCTCGATCCTCACCTTCCCCTACGATCTCGTGAACGCGCTCGAAGGATCCTTCGTGACCGAGGCCGTGATGATCCGCGAAGGCGCCACCATCTACACGGGGCCCCACCTGCGTCCCTTCCTGTCGCAGCCCTATCCTCCCGTCTTCGCCAGTCTCGTGAGCCTGGCCCTGCCGTTCTTCGATGCGCCGATCCTGGCCGGCCGTTGGACCGGCTTCGCCTTCCTGGTCTGGCACGCCGCGCTGGCCTTCGTCTTCCTGCGGCGCGAAACGGGGTCGGTGCGCCTGGCCGCCGCGGGATCCGTCCTGCCCCTCTTCCTGCTCAGCGAACAGATGTTCGCGTCCCACTACCACCCCTTCCACCTCGCGGTGTTCTGCGCGGGGATCGCGACAGTTCGTCGCCACGAGGGAGCCCGGGGACCCTGGCTCCTCCTGGTCGTCCTCGCGGCCGCCGCCGCCGGATGGACGCGCCAGACGGGCCTGCTCGTGCCCGTGCTCTGCGCCGCCGCCCTCTGGCCCCGCTCGCGCCACGATGCCCTCGCCGTCCTTGCATATGCCTTTACGCTGATCTTCCTCTTCCACGGGGCCCTCGGCCACATGACCGACGGCGAGTATTTCCGCAACAGCTTCCTCGAGGCGCGTTCGAACCACCTGCGCGGCTCCCTCTTCCGTGACTCCCTCCGCTACCTCGCCCTCAACGCCCTCCCCCTGCTCGTGCTCTGCGGCGTCCTCCGCGCGACCGGCGGCCGCTTCCGTCCCGCCGTGCGCACGATGCTGCTCATGGGTGGGGGCTGGCTCTGCGCGAGCGCGGTGACGAGCGCGAAGGTCGGTTCGAACGTGACACACAGCCTGATCGGGATCCTTTTCCTCTGGACCGCCGCCCTTCTGCTCGTGGCCCGCGCCCGTGGCCGCGCGGCGGTCGCCGCGGCCCTCTGCCTGGCCGCGGTCGCGGCCGGGCACTACCGGGTTCCGGGCGGCCCCACGGAGGCGGACTGGCGGAACGGGGAGGAATTGCGCAGGCTGGTGAGGGAGTGCCCGGGCCCCGTGCTCACCGACCGCCACCTGGCGCTGCTCCTGCCGGATCACAGGCCCGAATACGACCTGGCGCGGGTCTGGGAGATGAGGCGCTACCTTCCTCACCCGATCACCCGGCTGCTCGCGGACCTGCGGGGGGGCCGCTACCCGCTCGTCCTGACCAGCCGTTTCTACGACACGGAGGAATCGCGGGAGGTCTTCGACCGCGACTACCGCGTGGAGAAAGAGATCTACTCGGAGCGGCCGTTCTTCTACCGGTTCCTGGTGCTGCGCCGAGCGACAAGGGGCGATACCGGGACGCCGGGCCGTTCCTGACCCTGCCATACCGGCGAACGGGTCGTCGTGTTGCCCCTTGTCGCCGGGTCGCCCGGCGCGGTAAGGTAGTCGCATGAGCGCTCCCTCTCCGGTTCGCGTGGCCGTCCTGGGCGGCACGGGATTCGTCGGCCGCAATGTTCGCAACACCCTCGAGCGGACCGGGGCGACCGTCGGCGTCTTCTGCCGCACCACCGGATGCGACCTGCTCGATCTGCCCGCGGCATGGGCCCGGCTCGACGCGTTCCGCCCCGACGTCATCGTGAACTGCGCGGCGCTGGTCGGCAGCATCAACTACGTGACCGACTTCGCCGCCGACGTCGTCGACGTGAACATGAGGATCGTGCTCAACACCTACAAGATCGCCCGGCAGATGCGCGAGGCGGTGGTCGTCAATCCCATCGCGAATTGCGCCTACCCGGGCCTCATGGACACCTACGAGGAGCGGGGCTTCTGGGACGGGCCCATTCACCCGTCCGTCCTCTCCTACGGCAGCACGCGGCGAATGATGTCCGTGCTGGCCCAATGCTACTTCAACCAATACGGCGTGCGCTCCGTGAACCTCATCGTCCCCAACATGTACGGCCCCTTCGACAGCACCAACCCCAACAAGACGCATGCCCTGAACGCCCTGATCATCAAGTTCGTGCGGGCCGTGAAGGAAGGGTGGAAATCCGTCGAGGTCTGGGGCACGGGGCAGCCGATCCGCGAATGGCTTTTCGTCCGCGACTTCGCGGCGGTGGTCCAGCGCGTCGTCCAGGCTCGCGAGGAGACGCTCGAGCCCGTCAACGTCGGCCAGAATCGCGGCTACCGCGTGAACGAGCTGGTGGAGCTGATCCGCGAGCAGGTGGGGTACGAGGGCGAAATCGTGTACAACACGCGCTTCCAGGACGGTTCTCCCCGCAAGGTGATGGACGACCGCTACTTCCGGCAGAGGTTCCCGGACTTCGCCTTCACGCCGCTCGCCGACGGCGTCCGGGAAACGATCGCCTACTACCGCGATCCGGCCGACGCGGCGACGGCCGCCCGGGCCTAGTCCCCCCTGGAGCCGGGCGGCGGCGATGCCGCGCGGCGGAAGCGCCGCTGCTGCGCCAGGAAATACGACTCCAGCGTGTGGAACGAAAGCGCCGAAATGCCGAGAGAGAGCGCGATCCCGGCCGCCGTGTAGTTCCAGCCCGTGACACCTCCCTCCGAAAGCACCCGGAGAACCGGCCAGTGCCAGATGTAGAGGCCGTAAGAGATCCTCCCGACGTAGCAAAGAGGGCCGATCGACAGGAACCGGCCGAGCCGGCCCGGACGGTCGCGAACGGCGGCCCAGACGAGGAGCAGCGAGGACAGGATGACCGCCGGCATGGTCACGCGGTAGTGATTCATGAAGCGGTAATCGGCGCGGAACAGCGCGGCCGCCAACACGAGGACCGCGAACGCGTCCAAGAACTGCGCGGGCGCGGCGGACCGGGCCGGAGCCCGCAG
This sequence comes from uncultured bacterium, assembly GCA_964637705.1. Lineage (GTDB taxonomy): Bacteria > UBA8481 > UBA8481 > UBA8481 > UBA8481 > CAZWVM01. The sequence goes on along the minus strand of CAZWVM010000024.1, from coordinate 20,145 downwards.
GAGCCCGGGACGCATCGACAGGAGCAGGGCGAGCGCGGCTCCGGCCAGGAGAGCGTCGCAGCGCGTGTCGAGGCCGTTGATCAGCCGCTCCGGCGAGGCGCCGCCGAAGGAGAGGGTCACGCGGACGAGGGCTCCGGCCGCCGCCGTGCCCAGGACGACGGCCAACAGGCGCCCGCGGTTCCCGAGACGTCGGGCGAGAACCGCAAGGGTCGCCGGCCAGAGGATGTAGAACTGCTCCTCGATCGAAAGCGACCAGGTGTGGGCCAGGTAATCCATCGGGAAGAGGTCCAGGGCCCGGGCCCAGTTCGACATGTAGAAGAGCGCGACGACGCACTCGGCGAGATTCTTCGCACGGGCTTCGGAAGGAAGGACGATCCCGGCGAGCCCGATGACGGCCAGGAGGGAGAGGAGCGCGGGAGCGAGCCTCAGGATGCGTCGCCCGTAGAAATGCAGCAGGTTCACGGAACCGAAGGCGTCATGCTCGTCGAGGAGAATCCTCGTGATCAGGTATCCGCTCAGGACGAAGAAGACGTCCACACCGATGAAGCCCCCGGCGGGGCGGCCGAGGAGGTGGTAGAAGAAGACCGAAAGGATGGCGATGCCGCGCAGGCCGTCGAGCGCCGCATTCCGCGCCCCGGGTTGACGCGCGCTCGAATTCACGACCGGGGGGCGTCGCCCGGAAAGAGCCGCTCGTAGGCGGCCTCGTCGAACGACGCATCGTCCAGGAAGTTCCGGTAGAACTCCAGCGCCGCGGCCCGGTCGAGGTGCTTCCGCAGCACGCCATGCCCCTGCGCGAGGCGCGCGGGATTGTTGACCACGGACTTCATCCATTCCCAGCGCAGCCGGCGGATGTCCTCGCCGCGTAACGGCACCTTGGACGGAGGCAGGACGTCGCCGTAGAAGACCGGGACGCCGAACAGGCCGGGTTGAAGCATCTCCGTCTCCTGCTCGCGCAGCCGGCGCGCCTCCTCCGCGGACGGATCGAGCCACTCGTACAGGGATGTCCCGGGATAGACGCGCACGATCGAGAGCACGGGTTGGACGACATGGTCGAGCCCGGCCGCCATCGCCACGGTCGAGCGCGCCTCCTCCATCGTCTCGCCCGGGAAACCCGCCATGAAGAAGGCGCAGACGACGAAGCGGCGCGAGGCTGCATCGATCATCCGGCGCGCCCGCTCCACGTCGAGGTTCTTCCCGACGAGTTTCTGGAGACGGGGGCTGGCCGTCTCGACCGCGAGCGCCATCTGCACCGTGCCGGCCTCCTCGAACAGCCCGAGCATCTCCTCATCGACCTGGTCCGCGCGCAGCCCGTTCGGGAAGTAGAGCCGGATCGAGCCGCCGAAGGCACGGGCGAGTCGCCGCAGCACCTCCTTGCCGGCTTCCATCGGAACGTTGAAGACGTCGTCGACGAAGACGAAGTTCCTCAGGCCGCGCCGCTCGACGTGCTCGCGAATCTCCGCCTCCACGCTCCCCGCGGATCGTCGCCGGATCCTCTTTCCGAAGAGCTGGTGGCAGTAGAAGCAGCGATAGGGGCACCCGCGCGACGCGGCGACGAAGGCCGCATCGCCGGCGCTCTGGAACGCGTGATGCGACAATCCCCGGTAGGCCGCCGGGTCGACGAGCCCGTAGTCGGGGAAGGGCAGGCCGTCGAGGTCGGAGACGGGAGGGCGCGTCGGGAGCAGGTGCACACGGCCGTCGACGATGACGGCCGTCCCGGCCAGGTCGCGGGGCAGCGCCGCCTCCGCGCGGAACCGCCGAAGCACCTCGACGAACGTCTCCTCTCCTTCGCCGACGACGACGAGATCCACCCAGCCCCGCTCGAGGAGTTCCCCGGGCGAAGCACTGGGATGGGGTCCTCCGGCGAGAACGGGCAGACCCGGAGCGGTCTCGCGAACGAGGCGCGCAAGGGACTCGAGGGCCGCGCGCGCCACGGAGAGCGCTCGGAAACCCACGAGATCGGGCGGCTCGTCCCGGAGGATTCGGACGAGATCGCCCCGCGGGTCGCGGGAGACGGCGGTGTGCAGGATGCGGAACTCGATCTCCGGCATCGCGCGCCGCGCGGCGGCGGCCAGGGACATGAGGCCGAGGGGATGGTGGACCCAGCGGGCGGCGAGTTGCCCGGCGGGCTCTCCCACCGAGCCGGCCTCGACGTCCACGAGGAGAATTCTCACGCGGCTTTCCCGGCGCTCAAGCCCGCCTCAGGACGGCCGCGTAATTGACGGCGACGTCCGGTGCTTCCGGATCGGCGCCCTCGACGACCGGCAGGGCCCGTTCCTCATCGATCGCCAGACCCGCCTCCCGGACCATCGCCCGCACCTCGCCGACGCGGCGAAAAAGGTGAATATGATCGACGTGGGCGGCAAAGACGGCCGTCGTCATGAAGCAGGGCGCGCCGGGGGCCAGGATGCGGGCGGCCTCGCGGAGCGCCTCCCGGGGCCGCTCGAGGTGCTCGATCACCTCGCCCATCACGGCCGCGGCCGCCGTTCCTCCCGCCAGGGGAAGCCCCCTGCCGACGTCGGCGCGCAGGAAGAGGTGGCGGGCAGGGTCGATGCCGCGCGTCTCGAGCAACGTGCGCGTGTAGCGGAGCGAGAATATGCTGACGTCCAGGGCCGCCACGCGCGAGCCGGGGCGGGCGCAGGCAAGCTCGGCCGTGTAGAGCCCGTGCCCGCATCCGATATCCACGACGATCCCGCGCCCGGAAAGGCGCGGCAACCAGGCGGAACGGAACAGGGATAGGAAGGCGGCATGGTTGGGCCAGAAGAGCTGGGAGAGATAGAGCCCGTCGAGGTAACGTCCCTCCATCACATCCGGGCGATCATATACCGCGCGGCGCGCTTCCTCGAAGCTCGACATCGCGTAGCGCTCCGTCTGCTCGAGCTGCCGCTGCAGCGATAGATACTCGACGGACTGCCTCACGTACGCCTTGACGGCGCGCTCCAGGCGGCCCGGTTCGCCGCCGCCCGTGCGCGCGAGCGCCTCCATGTGTCTCTCGGTATCGGCCCACCACGCCCCGCCCGCCGCCCGCGCCGCGGCGGCGGGGGCATCGAGGAGAAACGGCAGCGACCTTCGCAGGATCCCGAGGGCTTCCGCGATGAGGGGGTGAGAGGCCGATCGCCGGTCCGCCTCCTCCAGGAACGCCCGCCGCGCCTCCTCCGCCGTCATCGTCCCGGCGCAGGCGCGATCCGCTCGAGGATCTCGCGGAGACGGCCGACGCTGGTGATCTCGAGAACGTCGTCGATCGAAAGCGTCACGCGGTATTCGGCCTCGACGGCCGCGACGAGGGCCATGTGCCCCATCGAGTTCCACCGCTCGAGCCGGCCGGGTCCCAGGTCGTCGCCCACGGAGGCGACGGGCACCTCGAAGACGCGGGCGACAAGGCTCTTGAGTCTACCGTCGTCGATCATCGTGCCGATCATAGGTTCGCGCGGGCGCGAACGCCAATAAAAAGGGGCAGGCGGCGACGCGGCGATCGGCTATACTCTCCGCTCGGAAACGCCATGACGACCGATTCCTACAGCCGGCTGGAGGAGGACGATCTCGAGATGCTCGTCCTCGTGCGGCGATTCGAGGAGACCGTCCTCGATCTCTTCGCCCGGGGCTCGTTGAACGGAACGACGCATGCCTGCATCGGTCAGGAAACCGTACCCGTCGCCCTCGTGCCGATGCTCGCGGACCGGGATTATCTCTTCAGCAACCACCGCGGCCACGGACACTACCTCACGCGCTTCCGCGACCCGCGCGGGCTCCTGGCCGAGCTGATGGGGCGCGAGGGCGCGGTCTGCCGCGGTGCGGGCGGCAGCCAGCACCTGGGCCGCGGGCGCTACTTCTCGACGGGCGTGCAGGGCGAGGGCGTCGCCGTCGCGGCGGGCGCGGCCCTTCATCTCAAGGACCACGAGCCGGGGGGCCTGGCCATGGCTTTCGTCGGGGACGGCACCTGGGGCCAGGGCGTTGTCTACGAGGCGCTGAACATGGCCTGCCTCTGGAGCCTTCCGCTCGTCGTGGCCGTCGAGAACAACCGGATCGCCCAGACGACCCCGGTCGAGCGGAACATGGCCGGCGGCATCGAGGGGCGGGCCCGCGCCTTCGGAGCGGGCTACCAGCGCGTGACGGCGGGCGAGATCGACGCGATGCGCGCCGCTCTCGCGGGCCCGATCGAGGCGGTGCGCGGGGGACGCGGACCGCTCGTGGTGGAATTCGAGACCGACCGGCTGGCCGCGCACAGCAAGGGCGACGATACGCGCGATCCGACGCAGGTCGCCGCGCTGCGGGAGCGCGATCCCTACGCGCTCTACCGCCGCCGCATGCCCGAGCGCTTCGCGGCGGCGGAAGCGAGGACCGGGGCGACTCTCGACGCCCTGGTGCGGGAGCTCGAGGCGATGCCGCCGTCCACGTGGAGCCTGTCATGAGCGCGCCCGAGCGGATCGTGGAAAACCTGAACGGGGCCCTCCACGACCTCATGGAAAACGATCCCCGGGTGAGATTGATCGGCGAGGATCTGCTCGACCCGTATGGCGGCGCCTTCAAGGCCAGCCGTGGTCTCTCGACCCGGTTTCCCGGCCGCGTGATCTCGACCCCCATCAGCGAGGCCGGCTTCGCGGGACTGGCCGCCGGACTCGCGCTCTGCGGCGAAAGGCCCATCCTCGAGGTGATGTTCGGAGACTTTCTCGCGCTCTGCTTCGACCCCCTCCTGAACTTCGCCTCCAAGTCCGTCACCATGTACGGGGAGCGACGCGCGTTCCATCTCCTCGTCCGTTGCCCCGTCGGCGGCCGCCGGGGATACGGCCCCACGCACAGCCAGAGCCTCCAGAAACACTTCATCGGGATTCCGAACCTCGAATTGCACGAACTCACGCCCTTCCACGACAGCCGTCAGCTCCTGCCGCGCCTGCTGGACCTCGGGCGCCCCTGCCTTCTCTTCGAGCCCAAGAGCCTCTACACCCGTCCCCTCGTGCGGGAACGGGAGCTGGATGATCTCTTCTCGTGGGACCGGATTGGCGGAGTCGAGGAAGCGGACGCGCTTGTCCACGCGCCGGGGGCGGCAGGCACGCCGATCCTTCTCCTGACCTCGGGAAGCTGCTTCGCCCCGTGCCTGGGCGCAGCCCGCACCCTTCTCATCGAGCACGAGGTGGACAGCCGCCTCCTCGTCACGTCGACTCTCTACCCCGTGCCCGTGGAGCGATGGGCGCCGGTGCTCCGCGAGTCCGAGACCGTGATCGTCGTTGAAGAGGGCAGTGCCGGAGGAACCTGGGGCAGCGAGGTCGCGGCGAAAATCCTGGGGGGAGGGTTCGGGGTGCGGAAGATCCTCTCTCTCTCGTCGAGGGACAGCATCATTCCCTCGGCGCGCCACCTCGAGGATGCGGTCCTCATCGACGAGAAGACGATCGTCGAGGCCGCCCTGAAGGAGGCCGGGCGTGTTTGACCTCACGGTTCCGGCCGTCAATCCGAACGACGACCGGGTCCGTATCGCGGCCTGGCGCCGCGGCGACGGGGACGAAATCGCCGCCGGGGAGATCGTGGCCGAGCTTGAAACTTCCAAGGAACTCTTCGACCTGCCCGCACCCGCGGCCGGCTTCCTGCGCATCGCGCAGGGTGCCGGGGCCGAATGCACCTACGGTTCGGTCATCGGCCGGCTCTTCGGGACGCGCGAGGAAGCCCTGGCGCCGGCCGCCGCAATCCGCGCAGGCACGGATCGGGCTCCCGCGGCGTTCACTCTGACGCGCGACGCCGAATCGTTCGCGCGGGAACACGCCATCGAGCCCGGTCGCATCGCTGAACTGGGCCTCAAGCTCGTCCGCAAGGGCGACCTCGAGCGCCTGCTTACGGCGGACGGAACCGGCGGCATCCGCGAAATCGCGATCCCCGCGCAGCAGCAGGCGGTCTCCCGCGTCGTGACCCGGTCGCTCGCCGAGATCCCCCAGGCGTTCCACCTGCAGAAAATCCGCTGCGGCGCCCTGCTCGCCGCCCTCGCCGCTCGCGGGCCGGGCGGCGGCGTCGGGATCACCGAGTTTCTCGTACGGGCCGTCGCCCGCCTCGCACCGGATTTTCCCTTCTTCTACGGGCGGCGCCTCGATGATCGCCGGTTCATCACGACCGCCGATCCCGGCGTCGGGGTGACGCTGGACCTGGGCCGCGGGCTCTACGTCCCCGTCGTACGCAACGCCGCCCGCAGGGACCTGCCGGGTATCGCGCGAACCCTGATGGAGTTTCGCCTGAAGGGCATGAGGGGCGCCTTCCGGTCGGAAGACCTGGCGGGGGGCGACATCACCATTTCGTTGAACACGGGCGAAGGCACGATCCTCGTCGACCCCCTCGTCCTGCCGCCCCAGACCTGCATGATCTCTCTCGCCGCGATCCTCAGGGAATGCTCGATTGGTCCGGACGGATCGGTCCACGAGGACCCCGTCTTTCACCTCGGCATCGCCTATGACCACCGCGTCATCAACGGGGGAGATGTCGCCCGGTATCTCGACGCGCTCCGCCGGGCCGTCGAGAATGCGGACGTGAGCGATCCGGACCCCGGAACCTCCCTGTAGACCCCGTTCAACCGGCGACCCGGCCCTCTCAGTACAGGTCCGAATCTCCCATCGCCAACCGCCACTCGTCGCGCGACAAGCCCGCGAGATCGGGACGCCGGGGCGAAATCCAGGCGAGAATCCTTCCGTGCACACCCGCCTGGGGTCTGAAGCCGGCGGCGGTGAACGCGGTGCGGAGAGGGTCGGCCGCGGTGGACCAGGCGTAGAGCGCCGCCACGCCGCGGGACGAGAGATAGCCGGCCAGGGCCGCGAGGAACGACGGCCCGCGGCCGGGAGCGGCGACCATGTCCATGAGGAACGCGCGCCGTACCGGCCCGTCATCGATCGTCCTCACGATGCAGCATCCGGCCTCGCGTCCCTCGTGCCGCATTCCCAGGATTTCATAGCCGGGACCCGCGGGATCGGCGTAACGGTGATTGAGCGTCGGGGCGTCGCGCACGAGGTCCAATCCCGATCTCGAAGGCAACGCGGCCGCCAGCCAATCCCCGGTCACGGCATCCAGGACTTCGATCGTGGTCGACGCGTGGCGGGCTCCGAACCGGGCCCGCGCGAGGAGGCTCGCGGGATGGAGTACCCGGCGCAGGAGGCCGGGCCAGCGGCGCGTGGCCAAGGCCGCGGGATCCAGGACGCGCCGGAATTGAGGAACTCCTCCCAGGTCCCGGTAGCCCAATTTCAGGAACCAGGGGTAGGACATGACGTCGGCGGCCTGGAAGAAGTACACCAGGTCGTATCCCTCCTCATCGGCCCAGCGGAACAACTCGATGATGATCCGGGGAAACAAACCCTGTCCCCAGTAATCACGATGGACCGAAAGATAGGAGGCCTGGCCCGCCTTCAGGGGAATTCCGTTCCAGAGCATATCGCGGCGCCCGATGCCTGTGAATCCGACCCCGCGCCCTCCGGCAAGCGCCACGGCCGCCAGGCCCGGGCCCGCCGGCCCCGTCTCGAAGTGCCAGGCGTACCGCTCCGGAGTGACTTCCCGGAAGTGAAGAGTCAACGCCTCGAGGGCGGCCGCGCGATTCGACGGCGAAACGCGCTCGAAGGACCAGCGGGTCGTCACGTGAACAGGCTTCGAACGCGGGCATGACGGCGTTCGAAGTCCGCATAGGCGCCCCGGACCTTGAGTTCGAAGACGGGAAGCGAATCCCCGGGATGCACGAGCGTGCGCCTGAGGCGAAAGGGGTCGTCGCCCGGGCGGACGTATCCCTCGATCGTGGAGAAGGCCAGCGCGAAGCCGGCGGAACGGAGTTCTTCGGACGCGAAGGAGGGAATCGTGACCGCGTCCCCGTAGGGAAACGCGAAGGACCGGCAGGGCTGTCCGGTCCATCCCTCGACGGCGCGCTTCGACCGCTCCAGTTCATCCGCGAACCGGCGCCGGTCCAAATCGGCCATGACCGCATGAGTGGCCGAGTGGCTCCCGAAGCGGAGAAGCCCGCCGGCGACCATCGTCGCCATTTCGGAGGGGGACAGGACCGACCGGTGGGACGCCCCCGGGCCGCCGTGCCCACGGATGAAGGTGTCGGTCCACTCCGAGGGGGAGATGCGGCCGGACCACGGTTTTCGCCGGCAGACCGCCAGCACGGCCCGACAGCGATCCTCCCTCGTGGCCAGGGGCAGTTCCCACGGATCCGCGTCTCCCGTGTCGACGGACAGTCGGCTTTCCGCGGACCGATAGAGACAGCGCGCGAGACGGTCCTCCCACTTCTCCTCGCCCGAGGCGACGGCGTCGGTGGGCACGAAGACGACGGCCGGTACGCCGTGTTCCCTCAGGATCGGAAAGGCCACGTCGTGCACTCCGCGGTAGCCGTCGTCGAACGTCACGAGGACGGACCGGGGGGGGAACGGTTTCTCTCCCGCGACGTGCTCCTCCATGTCGGAGAGAGACAGGCACCGGGCATGGCGCGCAAGGAAAGCGACCTGGCGGCGAAAGACGGGCGCCGGGACCGCATTGCCGGGATAGATCCCCTGCTCGACCGGGTCCCCGACGGAATGATAGTTCAGGACCACGCAACCGTCGGCCGCGTCTCCCCGGATCCTCGCACCCGCGACCGCGGCACGTGCCAGGACCCCGGAGAGAATCCGGCCCGGGCGGAAGGAGGAGTTCACGATCGCACCGTCGCCATCGCGAGGCATCCTAGCGAAGGGGCTCTGCGGAGTCCACAGCGGCCGGTGCGGGAAGCGCCCGCGGGCCGTGGGAGACGAACCGCGCGAGAGCCGGCCGCGCCACGGGCCCGTTCATCCGCGTTTCCACCGGGCGGCCGGTCGGCTACACTCGCCGCCATGAACGATCTGCGCGAGCGACGCCGCATCCTCTCCGTGGTCGGGGCTCGCCCCAACATCATGAAGCTTTCCTCCGTCCACCACGCGTTGCGCGGCCGGCCGGAAATCGACCACGTCGTCGTGCACACGGGGCAGCACTACGATCCGGCCCTTTCAGACGTTTTCTTTTCGGAGTTCGATCTGCCGCGCCCGGACGTGAACCTCGAGATCGGTTCCGCGCCCCACGGCCGACAGACCGGGTTGATCCTGGCCCGCATGGAGGAGACGTTCGAGACGGAACGCCCCGATATCGTCGTCGTCTACGGCGACGTCAATTCGACGATGGCCGCGGCCCTGGCGGCCGTGAAGATGGGCATTCCCGTCGCCCACGTCGAGGCGGGACTCCGATCTCACGACCGATCGATGCCGGAGGAAATCAACCGCGTCTTGACCGATCGCGTCGCGGACCTCCTCTTCGCCCCGGACCGGGAGGCGGTGGAGGAACTGCGCCGCGAAGGAATCGTGCGGGGCGTCTCGCTCGTCGGGAACACGATGTTCGACACCCTCGCGCGCATGCAGGCGCGCCTGGAGTCGGACCCCGAGGCCCGGGCCTTCGCCGAGCGGCACGGCCCCTACGCCGTCGCCAGTCTCCACCGCCCCTCCAACGTCGATGACCCTTCCGCGCTTCGCGCGGCGCTCGTGGCCCTGAACGACCTTTCCCGTTCCATTCCCGTTCTCTTCCCGGTTCACCCGCGCACGGCGCGCCGCATCCGGGAAGCCGGGCTCGAGCCGCTCCTGGAATCGGCACGCGTGATCCCGCGGGAGCCCGCCGGTTACGTGACGTTTCTCTCGCTCGTCAGTCGTTCGGTCGGGGTCGTGACCGACTCGGGGGGCCTGCAGGAGGAGACGAGTTTTCTCGGCGTGCCCTGCCTGACGCTGCGAGCGGGCACCGAGCGCCCCTGGACGGTCACGCGCGGGACCAACCGGATCGTCCCCGATCCCCGCGACGTCCCCGCCGCGTGGCGCGAGATCATGGATCCGTCGCGGCGCGAATCCTTCAAATCCTACCGCGACGAGTTCACCGACGGGCGGGTTGGCGAGCGGATCGCGGACGAGATCGCCGGACCTCGCTGACCCGGCCGGTCGGCCGGATCACCCGCCCCAGGTCCACTCCCCGATGCGGCGGCCGAACCTCGAGAACAGGGTGAGAAACAGGAGAATGCCCCCGGGCAGGCCGAGGAGAAGCACGGCCGCCTTCAGCCGTTCCGGCTCGTAAGAAAACTCCACGATCGATTCGCCTGCGGGCACGCGCACGCCCCGGAAGGCCACGTCGGCCCTCCAGACGGGCACCTCGGCCCCGTTCACGCGGGCCGTCCAGTCGGGATCCCACGACTCGCCGAGCACGAGCAGCGCCGGCCGGAGAGCGGCGACGCGGACGACGACGCGGTTGAAGCTCGCGGCGACGATCACCGCCGATCCCGCCGTCCCCGCGCCCGCGTTCTCCGACTCCGGGACCCCGGTCACGACGGCCTCGCGAGCGGGATCGAAATCGCCCCTCATCGCGGCCGCGGCGGCTTCGCGGTCCGGGAACGAACGCACCCGGTCGACGACGAAGACCGGGTCGACAGGAGTGCGACGCTCGTAGACGCCCAGGCGGGAATCCGCGTGCACCCTGTCGAAACCCTCCAGGGAAAGCGTCTCGCTCGCGACCACGTGGTTCACGCCGGTGAGCCGCATCCAGGCGCTTCCCCGCGAGTCGCCGTCGAGCGCCGCGCGCGCCGCCATCCATTCCCGGCTGGCCATGAAGTTGGAGTGGCCCCCGTCGATCCGGAATCCGTCGCGCGCCAGCCTCACGGGTTCGGCTCCCGCAATGCCCCAGGCCGATCGATGGCGTGGATCCCTCATCCGCGCCGCAAGCTCCGCGGGGATGCCGAGCCGTTCCGCCACGCGATCCCACCTCGAGAGCGCGTCGGGCGGGGCCGGCAGCCGGTAGAAGTGCCCGTAGTAGCCGAACTCGGCGACAACGAGCGCCACGAGCAACGCGCGGGCCGTCCTCGACCCCGAGGCAAGGCGCGCCAGGAGCACGGCGTGGGCGGCGAAGAGCGCGAGCGCGGCGAGAAGCGAGAAGCGGACGGAGGCGAAACCGGTCCCGGCCCCCTTCATCCACTGCGAAAGGGAGGACGGCGGAACCGGCCGGGCGGCGAGACGCTCCAGGAGCGAACGCCCCGCGTCCGCGACGACGGGCCAGGCCGCGAGGAGCGCGAGGGAGACCAGGGCCGCGGCGGCCAATGCGGGAGCCGTCCGGCAGCCCCGGGAACGACCGCGCATCGCCGCGTCGATCCCGCTCGCGACGACGGGCGCGATCGCGAGGGGAATCAGGAAGTGCAGGCGCGTGGGACACCTCAGGAGCGCGAAACCGGGAATCGCCATGAGAACGTTCCAGAGCGGAGTGACATGACCCAGGATGGCGATGAGCGCCAGGATCGCGAGGCAGAGCCAGAAGGCGGCAAATCGGTCGCGGAGCATCGAGGGACGCAAGACGAGCAGCGAGACCGGGAGGACGCCGACCCACCCTATGACGTAATCCCACGTGCCCCAGTAGAGCGACGCGGAATCGTGATAGCGGCCGAAGAACTCCGGGAAGACGAGCGTGGGAATATACCACACCGGCAGCGGATACCATTCGGCGAACGCGGAACCCATGGCGCTGCGGTGGGTGTTCAGGAGGAATCGGGCCGCCTGCGCCAGGAACGGGCCCGCGAGAAGAAGGCAGGCAAGGCCGAAGACCAGGGACGGCGCGAGCATTCTTCTCACGGTCCTCGGTCCCGGCTCGATAAGCGGCCGGACGACCAGGTACAGGGCCGAAACGACCCCGGTCTGCCAGATCGTCTCGTGGCGCAATGTCAGCGCGAGCGGCAGAAACGCGAGGGCCGCCGCCGCGAGGGGACGCAGGGACCGGCGCGCGTGGGCCGCTTCGAGGCCCCAGAGCACGCACGGCATCAGGGCGCAGGAAGCCGCGAAATCGAAGTGACACCAGAAGACGAGGAGGGTCAAGGCGCCGCCCCATCCGTAGAGAACGGCGCCGCACAGCGAGGCCGTCGAGGAGAAGCCTCTCTCCCTCAGGAATCCATACATGCCGACGAAGGCGCAGGCATAGACGAGGACGTGGTTCACGTTCCACGCCAGCCAGCCGGGAAGCACCAGGAAAAGCCACGTGCCCGGATAGAGGAGCGCGACGCGGGTATCGGCGAGGTTGGGACTTCCCCCGTACCAGAAGGGATTCCACAAGGCCAGCTCCCCGTGCGCCGTCCAGGCTTCGACCAGCTGTCGCTTGAAGAGATCGTAAATGGAAAGGTCGAAGCCGTCCTTGGGATAGGTGCCCGCCGCGAACGGAAGGGCCTGCGAGGCGAGCGCGAGGGCCAGCAGGAAGAGGAACGGCCACGCCTCGGATTTCCATCCCCGAACCGGGACGGACGGCTCCCACTCCTCGACCTCCGCCACCGTTCTCCTCTCTTCCCTTCCCCTGCCGCGCACTCCGCGGAGCGGCCGAATCTTATCACCGTGATCCCGGGGCAACAGCTATAATTGTCGCGCCATGAAGATGCTCTTCCTCGTCGCTCCTCCCAACCGCGGCCTTCTCCGCGAGGAATGGGACCTGGCCGACGTGGGCAGCGTCTCGCCGCCGCTCGGCGTTCTGAGCCTGGCGGCGGTCCTGAAGCGCGAAGGGCACGCCGTCGAGCTCGTCGACGCCGACTGCCACCCCGTCACTGTCGACGACTTCGGTGAACATCTCCGCTCCGCCCGCCCCGACGTGATCGGCTTCTCCTTCATGACGGGCAGTTGCACGTCCGCGGAGCGCTACGCGAGGCGGGCGAGGGAGGTTCTCCCCGGCGTTCCGCTCGTGGCCGGGGGCGTCCATGTCACGGCCCTGCCCGAGGAGACGCTGGCGCGCGGACCGTACGACATCGGCGTGGTCGGCGAGGGCGAGGCGACGCTTCCGGATCTGCTGGACTGCCTGGCGCGGCGCGGCGACCCGGCGGACGTGAAGGGAATCGTCTTCCGCGACGCGGCCGGCGCGGTCCGCCGGACCCCCGCGCGCCCCCTCATCGCCCGCCTCGACGATCTCCCCTTCCCCGACTGGTCCCTCGTGAAATTCCGCGAGTATCGCCTGACGCCCATCGGCATCATGGGCTCGGTCGCGGTCCCTCTCATCACGACCCGGGGCTGTCCGGGGCGTTGCACCTTCTGCGCCAACGGCGCCTTCGGCAGCGCAATCCGCGCCCACGCCCCCGAATACATGATCGACATGATCGAATCGATCGTCGGCGCGCACGGGATCCGCGAATTCCTCTTCTACGACGACACCTTCGTGGCTCTGCGCAAGCGCGTCTTCGACTTCTGCGAGGGACTCGCGAGGCGCCGCCTCGCCATTTCCTGGTCCTGCTGCGCGCGCGTCGATTGCGTCACGGAAGAGATGCTGCGGGCCATGCGCGCCGCCGGGTGCTGGCAGATCGAGTATGGCATCGAGAGCGGCTGTCCGGAGATCCTGGACAGCGTGAACAAGAAGATCCGGACCGAACAGGTCAGGGACGTCCTGCGGTGGACGCGGCGCGCGGGCATTCAGACCCGTGGCAACTTCATCTTCGGACTGCCGGGCGATTCCGTCGAAACCATACGGCGCACCATCGATTTCGCGTGCTCGATCGACCTGGACTACTTCCAGCAGAGTTTCCTGACGCCCTACCCGGGTTCGGAGATCCACGAGCGCGCTCTCCGCGAGGGAACCTTCGATCCGGACTGGGACCGGATGAACAACTTCGCGATCAACTACGTGCCCCGGGGCATGCGGAGGGACGAGCTCGAGGCCCTGTCGCGCGAGGCCTTCCGCCGCTTCTACCTGCGCCCGCGCGTCGTCCTCGCGCACCTCGGATGGCTGCTGCGCCACCCGAAGCTCCTCTACAACTACGGTCGCGCGGCCGGTTCCTTCATCAAGACGATCGGCCGCGGTCGCGGCGCGGGCGCCGAGCCGGGTTCGAAGGGCGAGCGGTGATCCTTCCCGCCCGGGCGTGAGCTCCGGACCGGACTCCGACCGGGTCCGGCTCCGCTCAGGGCGGAGGGAACCGCGAAAGCCCCGGGATGTAGCGGCGCGGATTGAAGAGGTAGTTGAGTTCGTTCTGGCACGGCCAGTAGCAGCGCCGGCAGCCAGCCAGGTGGCGCGCGCGGAATTCTTCGTAGGCCGCGGAATACCACGTTTCTTTCAACCGGCCCGGTTCGTAACGGCCGCAGGAGAGCCTCCCCTCCTCGAGAAAATCGAGGCAGGAGAAGAGCCGACCGGCCGGGTCGATGTAGAACGAGGTCTGCGCGGCGAGGCACCGGACTGGCAACGGCTTTCCGCGAGCCTGGTGACGGATCGCCTCGAGGGAATCGAAGGAATTGTCGACCCGGCCCGTCTCCCTCTTCACGCGCGCCAGGGCCTCGACCGCCCCGTCTACGCGGTCGATCCCGGCGCGTGCAAGATCGAGCGCGTCACGCACGCCCGGATCCTTGTCCCGGATCGCCCCGGCCTCGAAACCCATGACGTTCAGCTGGTCCGCTCCGAGGTCCGCCACGAAGGCGGGCATCGAGGCGATGCGATCGAGATTGGCGAGGCTGAGGCAGGTGTGCACGGTGATGACCGGGGGGCGGGCCGCGGCGCGGCGGGCCTCCGCGATGCGGCGGATCAGCCCGCAGGTCTTCTCCCACGATCCGGGCCGGCCGAAGAGGCGGTCATGAGTGACCGGATCGTCCGATTCGAGGGAGAACCCGATATAGCCGAGACCGGAGTCGAAGAGGCGCCCGATCGTCTCCTCGCTCCAGAGAAGACCGTTCGATTCCAACGATGTGGTCAGACCGAGATCGGCGGCATGGCGGACGAGATCCCAGAGGTCCGGGCGGAGCAGCGGCTCACCACCGGCGAATCCCACGGCCGGCGTTCCCATCGCGTGGAACTCGTCGATCGCTCTCCGGAAGGAGTCGGTCGAGAGCTCGGAAGAGGGCGCCGAGCGACGCGGCAGGTCGCAAAAGGCGCAGGCGGCGTTGCATCGGTAGGTCACGAAGAGTCCGGCGAGCACGGGGGGGCCGAGGGTCCGCCCGGCGATCGCGCCGCCGGCGACGCGGAGGCAGAGTGCGGCGTTGCGGGCGGCCCAGGTGATCCCGCCGCCCCGGATCCGCCGCCTCACCTCGCGGAGGATCTTCCCCTGCATCACGCGCGAGCCCCCGTGACCCATCGCGACACCCAGAGGGGCGCGGTGGCGACGAGAAGTCTTCCGTACTCGGCGATGGTGCGGCCGATGCGCATGCCGCTGCGACCTCGACGCCGCGTCCAGTCGATGACGAGGGGCACCTCCTCGATCCGCGCGCCGGCCACCGCCGCGCGCAGGAGCAGCTCCGACATTGCGGCGAATCCCGGGCATGACAGACGCAGGGGCTCACCCGCGGCCACGCGCCCGAGCAACGACGGGCGCCAGGCCCGGTAGAAGCAGGTCGGGCTCGTGACCCCCTTCAGCCGGAAGAGCACGACGAGGAACCGGTTGATGACGACCGAGAAGAGGCGGCGATGCGCGGGAACGCCGATCGTGCCGCCGCCCGGCGCGTGAAATGCCGCGATCGCGATGTCGGCTCCCGCGTCGAGCGCGGCCAACAGGGCGAGAGCGACGCCGGGGGCGCTGGTGTTGTCCGCCTCCGCCGTCACCACGACGTCGCCGTCGGCCGCGAGCGGCAGGAGGTGGTTGAAACCGCGCTCGAAGGCCGCTCCGGGCCCGCGACGAGCGGGTTGGACCAGGACGGTCACGTCGCCGCCGAGGGAAGCGAGACGCGCCGCGGTGCCGTCGGTGGAGCCGTCGTCGACGAAGAGAAACCGGACCTCACGCCCCAGGGTTTTCCCGATCGTCCGCCAGGCGTCCACGACGCCGCCCACGTTCTCCGCCTCGTTGAAAGCCGGGACCAGGAGGTGGATCAACGAAGGGTGCGGCCGAAAACGGATCGATGCCACGCGACGGTTTTCTCCGCCCCGTCGCGCAGATTGACGGTGGAGCGGAAACCGAGCGTGCGGCGCGCCGCGGAATTGTCGGGCGCCCTTCGCCTCACGTCCTCGTAGCGCGTCGAGAAATTCCTGTAAGGCACGTAGCGGAAACGCGGCTTCGTGCCGGGACGGCAGAGCGACCAGAGCATCGCGGCGAGATCCTTCATCGAGATCTCCTCGTCGGAGCCGAGGTTCCAGGCCTGGCCGCGCGCCCTCGGCTTCGTCATGGCGAGTTCGATCCCCCGGACCAGGTCCGACGCGTAGACGAACGTGCGCGTCTGGCGGCCGTCCCCGTGCAGGTCGATGGGTTTTCCGGCGAGCGCGTTCTCGATCATCGCCGCGAAGGGTCCCCCCTGCCACGAGCGATGCTCGCGCGGCCCGTAGCACCCGAAGAACCTCAGGACGACCGGGTCGATTCGCCCCTCCTCCATGTAGCCCCAGATGAGGTGCTCGCTCATGATCTTGGAGACGGCATAGGCCCAGCGCGCCACGATGGGCGGACCGATCACGACATCGGAGAACTCGTGAAAGGGCTGGTTCGGGTTCTTGCCGTAGACTTCGGACGTGGAGGCGAAAACGAATCGCCCCGAGCCGATGCGCGAGGCGAGGCGAACGGCCACCTCCGCGGAATCGTGGTTCACGTGGAGCGTCTCCACCCGTCCCCCGTAGCGGGGAATCTTGAAGGCCGCCAGGTGAACGACCACGTCGGCCTTCCGGATATGCCGCCTCATGAGAGCCTCGTCGCGGCAGTCACCGCGCTCGAAGGAGAAACGGGGATTGCGGCGGAAGTCCGCGAGATGAGCACGGTGGCCGTGCGCGAGATTGTCGATGCCGGAAACGGTCCAACCGGAAGAGAGAAGACGCTCGGCCAGGTGGGATCCGATGAACCCCGCGACGCCGGTGATGAACGCAGTCGGCATGGTCGCGGGACACTATAACGAACCTGCCCGGACTTGGCCAGAGCGGCGGAACCGGGATTCGGGCGTCGCCGGGCCGCGCGCCCCCTGTGGAAAAGATCCCGCGCTTCGCCTTGCTGATCCGCGAAAGCCCTCCTATGATTTTTCCCACGATACCTCGAAGGAGGACTTCATCATGGCAGACGTCAGTTCCAGCGCAGCGAAGGAGCACGTGCTCAAGGGCAGCGGCGACATCCAGAGGATCTCGGGCGATGCGGTCCAGGCCGCCCGCGACCTGGCGCACCAGTATCTGGCGAAGCTCGGACAGGCCGCCGGCGAAGAGGCCCGCAAGGAGGGCCGCAAGACGATCATGCCCGCCGACCTCCAGACCGCGGCCCGCGCTCTCGCAACCGCCGCCTCCGCGGAGCCCCCGGTCCAGGGCTGACCGCCCGGGGCCGCGCCCCCTACACCACCCGCTCGCCGTTCTCCAGGGCGTGCGCGCCGGCGTAGATCCGCGCCCAGAAGTTCGCGCGCGTCTCGGCCGGGCACTTGAGCCAGTTCTGGGTCCAGCCGAAGAACGGGTCGGCGTAGCAGTCCCGGATGACGTTCCCGGCGTGGCGCGGCTCCCAGCCCCGGTCGACGAGATCGCGCACCATCTTGCGCAGGGCCTCCGGCTGGAGCATCCGCGGATTCGGGTGCCGGATCATGCTCAGGCTCTTCTCGTGGAGCCGCCCGTCCTCCAGCGCCCGGCGACGGGCCTCGCCGCGCGGCAGGTCGGCGGTGCGGTCGAAACGCTGGTGCAGCCTGAAGAGCCCGGAAGCCCGGTAGTCCGCGACGAGCCGGACGAGGCCCTCGTTCGCCCACGGGATGTAGCCCGGAATCCGAGCGTTGTGCTCCGCGGCGCGCCCGAGGTCCCACTGGGCCGCGAGGACGTCGTCGTAACTCCCCGCCCGGTGAGGCACGTGGCCGTCGTAGTAGGCGACCTTGGCATCCGTCAACGGGCCGTATTGCGTGATGCCGTGGTAATTCATGTTCTTCTTGTGGAGAGATCCGGGCGCGCGCATGATCCTCATGTAGAGAGGATCGCCCGCCCACGAGACGTCGATGTTCACGGCCTTGTCCGCCGCGTCGCAGAGGTGGATCTCCATCCCGTCGGACTCCGTCCAGTCGATGGTGCCGCGCGCGTCGCGGATGATCGTGAGCCCGATGTATTCCGCGAGCCTTCCCAACCCGCTGAAGACCCGCCCCTCGTCGTCGGAGACCGGCCTCAGCCGCTTCACGTCCGCCCCGCTCGCGTCCGTCCAGGCATACGCGGCGCGCAGGTCGTTCTCCAGAGCGCCGATGTCGCGCACCGCGTCCCAGCCCGCCGTGCCGCGCAGCGCGTAGAAGAGAAGGTGGCCGCCGGAGGGCGTGAAATCCATGAGATACGGCACGGCGCGCTCCTGGAAATGGCGCTCGAGGTACTGCGCCACGGGCACGATATACTTCCGGATGTAGTGCCGTTGGGAATCGGGACCGGCGTAGAGCTTGGAATTCTCGTGCTTCAAGGCGACCTCGAAATCGAACGGGAAGAGCACCGCCCCGCGGCCGAGGACGGGAACGAAGACCTCCAGTTCCCACTCCACCGCGAGCTTCCAGAGCTCTTTGACGGGTTGGACCGTGACCGGCAGGTCGTAGGGTCCGAATCCCATCCGCGCGATGAGTTCACGGCCGTAGCCGAGAACGCGCTCGGACCGTTCGAAGGACTGCTTCAGGCCCGGAAAGATCGCCCGGTAGTAGGCGCCCGCGTTCACCGTGCCCAGCCTCCTTCAGTCGATCCGCGGCGCGACAGACCCAGGCGCGGACCCCCTAGCCCTTGAACCATTCTCCCAACAGGAGCATCGGCCACTTGCACCACTCGTCCTTGGAATACTTCGCATCGATGTCGACGTGCTTGGCGGGATCGCAGTAGACCGCCTTCGTGATGGCCTGCATCTCGAGGATCGAGAAGCCGGAATGGGCCAACTGCTGGTAGACCCACTTGAGGCACTTGGGACTCAGGAAGTTCGGCTGGGCCTTCTCGACGTCGTGGAGGATCTGGGGACAGCGACGCCAGAGCACGCGGTAGTTGGAGTGGAAGATGTCGCGGATCCAGTCCGGGTTCAGGGGGTGGTCGCACGGATCGTGCAGTTCCCGCTTGATGCGGCTCTTGTCGTAAGCCTGGATCATGTTTTCGATGCCACGCGTGCCGTCCGGAATCCGGCCGCCGGAATGGATGAGGTGCATCTTCGTCGCACCGAGATCGGTGCGCGTATGCATCATCCAGTTCATGTCGTTGTTGAAATACTCGTGGCCGTTGCGGCTCCGGACGATCCTCACCTTGAACGGGTGGCGACTCTTGTTGTACAGGCTCCCCACGCTCCCGAAGACCGCCATCTCCGACTGCCGCAGCATCCCGGTCAGATCCAGGATCGTCGTGTCGTTCTCCGAATCGGTGAAGTTGACCCAGGGCGACATCCGGGCCTGCCAGAGCTGCTTGCGGATGTCGTCGGCGATGTTGACGCAGAAGAACTGCTGGAGCTTGCACATGGCCTGGTAGGCCCGCTGGGAGAGCATCGGCGCGGGCGCGTGCTTGCGACTGCCCCAACGCGTCGTCACGAGCTTGTCCAGCGTCTCGGGGCGCACGTAGCCGCCGCGCGCCATCAGGTTGATCATCCCGTAGTTCAGGTGGGCGCGGCCGTCGTGGTATCCGTATGAGCCGCGGTAGAGCGGCACCTGCGCGAGGAAGTGGTAACCCTTGCCGCTCACCGAGGCGATGAAGTTCAGGCCGAAGTTCCGCAGGTGCCACTTGATCGTCTGGTACACCGGCTCCAGCCACTCGAAGCTCGCCGGCGAGGATTCCACGTCGATCATGAAGATCGCGCGCTGGGGCTTCTGGGTGAGATAACCCTTGAGCATGCCCTTCAATTCGCCGTCGAGGCGGGGGAAGCGGCTGTCGACCTGGGCGTAGATCGTCTTGTCCAGCTGCGCCCCCCAGCCGTAGAACTGCCGGAAGGCCTCGTCGAGGATCGCGTTCAGGGCGGCACAATTCGAGCGAACGAGCTGCATGAAGTCGTTGTGGCGGTTGCGGAAGTCCACGTAGTGGGAGGGCTTCTGGAGCATGCACTGGAAGAACTCGGCCGGGAAGGCCAGGCGGTCGTCGATGGCTCGCACATGGGCGCACATGCCCTGGTCCGCGCTCTCGTAGCTGCGCCCCGTCTTCGGCATCAGCCGCTTCAATTCCGGCGAGACGACGGTCTGGTATTCCGTCTTCAAGTCCGCGTGCCGGTAGGCCTCGACGTCACGATAATAGTCGTGGCTCGCGCCGTTGAACTGGGCGTCGGTGGAGAGTACGAAATCGTAGGAATTCCACTTCATG
>CAZWVM010000023.1:0-27445 GCA_964637705.1 uncultured bacterium | reverse complement strand
TGTGCTCGAACATCTCGACCGAGACGACGCGGTCGTACCGCCCCGGCGCCGCGAAGTCGGTCATGTTCGCGGTGATCACCTCGAGATTTTCGAGTCCCCGTTCCCGCGCCCGACCCATGATGAACTCCCGCTGGGGCGCGGAGTTGGAGACCGCGGTGATCCGGCTCTTCGGGTAATGCTCGGCCATCCAGAGGGTGAGCGAACCCCAGCCGCATCCGAGCTCGAGCACGCGCTGGCCGTCGGCGAGTTGCGCCCGCTCGCAGGTGAGCGCGAGCATCGCCTCCTCGGCCTCACCGAGCGTCGCGGCGTCCGACTCGTAGAGGCAGGAGCTGTACTTGAGGCGCGGGCCGAGCGCGTGGAGGAAGAAGCCGGGCGGCAGTTCGTAGTGCTGTTCGTTCGCGGCGCGCGTCTCGACCGCGATCGGGCTCTCGCGCATCGCGGCAAGGAGCCGCGAGAGGCGCTCCTGCCGCGCCTCGGCCCCGCCCGCGTATTCGGTGCGGAGACGATCGGCGAGGAGTTGACGGATGCCGCGGCGGATGACGGCGTCCGGGAGGAGGCCGCGGTCGAGAAGGTCGAGGGCGATGCTCATGAAGTTGTCTCCTTTCGAGGGAACCAGGGGATGAAGGCGCTCGTCGTCCGCATATACTCGGCGTAGTCGGCCCGGCTCGAGAGCGCCTGCTTCTCGGTGTGCGGGATGCCGGTCACGAAGAAGAGGAAGAGCCCCATGATGACCGGACCGGAGGCGGCGAGCCAGAAGTGCGGCGCGCCGACCGCGAGGAGCGGATAGGCGAACCAGTGGAGCCACTCGAAGAAGTAGTTCGGGTGGCGCGAGAAGCGCCAGAGTCCTTCGCGGCAGGTCTTTCCCTTCGTCGCGAGATCGCGGCGGAAGCGGGCGAGCTGGCGGTCGGCCGTGATCTCGCCGCTCACCGCGATGAGCCAGACGATTCCCCCGGCCGCGTCCCACATCGAGAACGGCGCGGCGTTGAAGGCCGCGCCGAGAAGCGGCAGGGTGAAGATGACGACGAAGAGCGCCTGGGCCTGGAAGAAGGCGAAGAAGCCGGGTTGATGCCAGCGCCCCATCGCGGCGCGCATCCGCGCATAGCGGCCGTCCTCGGCGGCGCGACCGCGGACGCGGTCAAGGTAGAGATAGAGGCCAAGCCGGAGCGCCCAGGCGCCGGTCATCGCGGCAAGAAGCGCGCGGCGGCCGGGCGAGCCATTCGCCGCGGCGGCGAGGAAGATCACGGCGCCGAGGAGGCCGAAGGACCAGCCGACATCGACGATCGTCGCGTCGCGCCGCGCCCACTGGTAGAGCCAGAGCGCGACCATGAAGAGCGCGGCGCCGGCGCCGATCGCGCTGAGCGTGGCGCTCGCGGTCATGCGCCGCTTCCGAGCGCGCCGAGGATCGGCGGGCGGCGGCAGAGGGGCTTCGAGAAGACGAACTGCGCGTCGGTGATGATCCGCTCGGCGAAGCCCCCCTCGCAGTAGGCGAGGTAGTAGTCCCACATCCGGATGAACTCCTCCGAGTAGCCCTGGCGCCGGACCTCCTCGAGCGAGGCGAGAAAGGCGCGCCGCCATTCGTGGAGCGTCGTGACGTAGTGCGCGGTGATGTCCTCCTGGTGGAAGAGCTGGAGATCGGAGGCGCGGGTCACGGCCTCCATGATCGGCCGGACCGCGAGGAGACAGCACCCGGGGAAGATGTATTTCTTGATGAAGTCGACGCTCCGGGTGTGCTCGTCCCAGAGCCGCTCGTCGATCATGATCGCCTGGAGCGCGAAGAGGCCGTCAGGTTTCAGGAGCCGGCTCACCGCGCCGAAGTACGCGGGCAGGTACTCGGCGCCGACCGCCTCGATCATCTCGATAGAGACCGCCTTGTCGTACGTTCCCTTGAGATCGCGATAGTCCTCGAGGAGAACGGTGATGCGATCCGACAGCCCGGCCGCAGCGATCCGCTCGCTCGCGAGCTTGTGTTGCTCCTTCGAGATCGTCGTCGTCGTCACCCGGCAGCCGTAGTGCTTGGCGGCGTGGATCGCGTTCGAGCCCCAGCCGGTGCCGATCTCGAGGAGATGGTCCTCGGGCCGGAGGTCGAGCTTCCGGCAGAGACGGTCGAGCTTGGCGATCGAGGCCTCCTCGAGCGTCGACTCGGCGCGCTCGAAGATCGCGCAGGAGTAGGTCATCGTCGGATCGAGGAAGAGGCGGAAGAAGTCGTTGCCGAGGTCGTAGTGCGCGGCGATGTTGCGGCGGCTGCCTTCGCGCGTGTTGCGGGCGAGGAAGTGGAGGAGGCGCCGGATCGGGAGCTTCACCGCGCCGGCGCCGCTCTCGAGTTCCTCGAAGAGGGTGATGTTGCGGGAGAAGATGCGGAAGAGCCCGACGATGTCCGAGGCGGTCCAGTCGCCGCGCATGAAGCTCTCGGCCGCGCCGACCGAGCCGCCGAAGGCGGTCTCGCCGTAGAAGGAGGGGTTGGCGACGCGGAGCTCGACATCAAAGGGAAAGTCGGGCCGGACCGCGCCGAAGGAGAGGGTGCCGTCGGGATCGACGAGGGTCAGGCGGCCGGCCTCGAGCTTGGCGAGGCGATCGTGGAGCAGGGCGCGCGCCTTCCGGTCGAGCCATCGGATCGGTCGGGTCATGAGCGGGCCTCCTCGGGGCGGCGAAGATCCGGCGCGCCGGCGCCGGTGCGGTGCGTTGCGCCGCGCTTCGCAGGATGGGTGAAGATGGGCGTGCGGCGGAGCCAGAGAAGGAGCGCGTGCAGGTAGATCGCGGCGGTCGCCTTCTGCGGCATCAAAGGGTTGCGGAGAAAGGCGCGGCGCAGGGTGGCGGGGGTGAGTTCCTCGCGCGTGAGCGTCATCGTGGCGTCGAAGAGGAGTTCCCCCTCGCGGCGATCCTCCATCTGGACGACGAGCGACCGGCCGGGCGTCGTGAAGATCCAGTCGTATTGAACTTCCATCGGCAGGAAGGGCGAGACGTGGAAGTCCTTGGGAAAGGTAAAGCGAAGGCGCGAGCCGTCACCGCTGTCGCGGCCGGCGCGCGCGGCCGGAAGGACGAGAGCGCGGCGCTCGCCCCAGGGCGTGTTCGTGATCTCGGCGACGATCGTCTCGACCTTTTCGCTCGCTCGATCCCAGCAGTAGTAGAAGGAGACCGGATTGAAGAGAAAGCCCCAGGTGCGAAGCATGGTGAGGAGCGTGATCGGGCCGGCGGGTTCCGGCGCCCCACCCTCGGCGCAAGCTCGGCGGACCGCCTCGCGCAACGGGACCGCCGGGTCGCCGAGGTAGTCGGCGCGGCGGAAGCGCGCGGGCGCGGCGCGCCGCGCCGAGAAGATGAGCGATCCGTCGAGAGTCTCGGGAAGTTCGTCGAGGTCGAGGGCGAGGTAGAAGACGCGGTAGATGAAGCGGTGCGGCTTCGGCTGGAAGCGGCGATGACGGACCGTGCCGGAGTAGACCGCGCTCCGCCGGGTCAAGGGATCTCCTCGCCGAGCACCCGCGCCGCGGCATAGCCGCTGACGAGGCCGTCCTCGTGGAAGCCGTTCCGCCAGTACGCGCCGGCGAAGACGAGCGGACCGCGGTTCACTTCGCTCCAGCGCGCCTTGGCCGCCTCGCCCTCGCGGGTGAAGAGCGGGTGGCGCCAGGTCTTCTCGTCGAGGACCGGGCCGGCCGGGCGGCGATTGAGCGTGACGACGAGGTTCTCCCGGGCGGGGATCGATTGAAGGACCCGCATATCGTATGAGAGCGCGACCGGCGCGTCGGCGTCGCCGCCGAGGATGCTGTTCCAGGCGGCGCGGGCCTTGGCCGCGCGCGGCAGGAGAGAGGCATCGGTATGGAGCGTCGCGTCGTTGGGCTGGTATGGGAAGGCGCCGAGGATCTCACGCTCGCAGGGCGTCGGGTCGGCAAGCAGAGCGAGCGCGTCGTCGGCGTGCGTCGCGACGACCGCGGCGTCATAGCTCGCCTCGGCGCCGCTCCCGGTCCGGACCACGACGCCATCCTCGACGCGGCGCACGGCACAGACCGGATCGCCCGAGACGAGACGTTCCCGGAGCGGCGCGACGATCCGCTCGACGTAGGAGCGCGAGCCGCCGGCCACGGTCCGCCAGCGCGGCTGTTCGATCTCGAGGAAGCGGTGGTTCTCGAAGAAGCGGGCGAGGAAGAGCGCGGGGAAGTCGCGCATCACCGATGGACTTGTCGACCAGATCGCCGCGGCCATCGGGACGAGGAAGTGCGACTCGAAGAGGGGCGAGTATCCGCCGCGACGGAGGAACTCGCCGAGCGAGAGTCCGGGCTCGGGGCGCGCGAGAAGGGCGCGCATCGAACGGCGGAAGCGGAGGATATCGATGATCATCCGCCAGAAGCGCGGGACGAGGAGATTGCGGCGCTGGGCGAAGAAGGTGTCGAGGTCGGTGGCGCGGTATTCGAGCCCGCTCCGTTCGTCGCGGACCGCGAAGGACATCTCCGATTCGAGGCTCGCCACGCCGAGCCGATCGAGGAGGCGCGTGAAGTGCGGGTAGGTCTCGGTGTTGAAGACGATGAAGCCGGTATCGACGGCATGCGCGCCGTCCGGGCGATTCACGACGACGGTGCGGGCGTGGCCGCCGCAGGCGGCTTCGCCCTCGAAGAGGGTTACCTCGTGGCGGCGCGAGAGAAGGTGCGCGGCGCCGAGTCCCGCGACGCCGGCGCCGATCACGGCGACGCGGCGGCCGGGCGCGAGGGGAAAGGCCGGGGGCGCGGTGAGAGCCGTATCGATGACGCTCATCCGGTCACGCCGACGGACGACGCGCCGCGGCCAGCACCTCGGCAGGAACCGGCCGCAGGTCGCGCACCAGGCCGAGGACCGCCATCATTTTCAGGAGATAGTAGGTGACGTCGAGTTCCCACCAGAAGAAGCCCTGCCGGGCGGACACGGCGTAATAGTGGTGATTGTTGTGCCAACCCTCGCCCAGGGCCGCGAGGGCGAGCCAAGCGCTGTTGCGACTTGTGTCCTTCGTCTCGTAGCGCCGCGCGCCGAAGACATGGGCGAGAGAGTTGATGCAGAAGGTCGCGTGGTAGAGCACCACGGTCGAGACGAAGAAGCCCCAGACGAGCATCTGGAGGCCGTTCGTGCCGAGTTGCGGGGCAAAGTGACCGAGGAGATGCCCGAGCCCAAGCGTGAAGAGGGCGAGAATCGTCGGAGCCACCACGTCGAAGCGATCGAGGAAGACGAGCTCGGGAAAGACAGCCCAGTCCTTCACCCGCTCGCGCTTCGTCCGGTAGTTGCGCGGAGTGAGGAACCAGAGCATATGGCTCCACCAGAAGCCGTGATGCATCGGCGAGTGGGGATCCTCGGGCTTGTCGGTGTTGACGTGATGATCGCGATGATGAGAAGCCCACCAGAGCGGGCCGCGCTGGGCCGAGGTGGCGGCGAGGAAGGCGAAGACGAACTGGACGACACGGCCGGTCTTGAAGGAACGATGCGAAAAGTAGCGATGGTAGAAGCCGGTTATGGCGAACATTCTCGCGACGTAGAGCGCCAGGGCGACGCCGAGCGCGACCGGACTCCAGCCGACGAAGAAGGCAAGAAGCGCGGCGAGATGCATGGCGATGAAAGGAAAGATCGCTTTCGGGTCGATGCGATCCGGATCGGCCGGCAGCGCCTCTCCGCCGGCCTCGGAATCCAACCAGCGGAGAAGGAGTCCGGGCCGCGATTCCTGCGGTTGCATGGTCAGGGGAAGGCGGAGACGGGCGCCGAATCCCGTTCGTCGAGCGCCTGCTCCCCGAGAGCGGCCTCGATCGCCGCGATCACCTCGGGAGATTCGGGCGCGACGCGCGGCTCGAAGCGGGCCGCGATCCGGCCGTCGCGGGCGATGAGGAACTTGGTGAAGTTCCAACCGATTTTTCCGGGGAAGGGCGAAGAATCTCCGGTCAGCCAGGCGTAGATCGGGTGCTTCCCCGCGCCGTTCACCTCGATCTTATCGGCCATCGGGAAGGTGACGCCGTAGTTGATGCGGCAGAAACTCTCGATCGCCGTCGAGTCGCCCGGTTCCTGCCCGAGAAACTGGTTGCAGGGGAAGCCGATGACGACGAGCCCGGAGTCGAGATAGCGCTCGTGAAGACGCTGGAGCGCCTCGTATTGCGGGGTCAAGCCGCAACGGCTGGCGGTGTTGACGAGCAGGAGGACGCGGTCCTTGTAATCGGCCATGGATCGATCTTCCCCGGAGAGGGTTCGAAACGAGAAGGCATACAGGTCTCCACCGCCGTGCCTCGCGAGAACCGCGCGTCCGTGAACCGTCTCGCGATCCGAGGAGACCTTGCGAGCGATCAGGACAACCGCAACCAGGACGCAAGCCAGTACAAGGCCCCACTTGATGACGGTCATTTCTCATGCCCTCCGGGCCCGCTTCCGGACCGGTCCGCTTGTCGCGCATCTCTTCCCCGCCGGGAGAATCCGACAGTCTCCGGCTTTCGAGATCGGTCCCTGAAAGAGGCCAAGGTATTGTACAGCGGCTTGCCGTCGTGCGAAAGAACTCCAGACCGAACCGCCCGGATCGAACCGCCGCGGCCGACGGAACGAATGAAGGCCGACTACGCCTCCGCCTGTCGGGGCTTCAGCAAGGCCCTGACCACCAGGATGAAGGGGCCGGTGAGGACGAGGTTCAAGGCGAGCGAGAGGCCGGCGACAGCGATCATGGGGCCGCCAATGCCATAACCCGTCGAGAGGATGAGAATCCCGGCCCCGACCTCGCCCCGCGGCCACATCCCGATGCAGACGGCCAGGCGTTCGCGGATCGTCGCCTCGCGGCGATAGCAAAAAACCGGAAACATCTTGCCGAGATTGGCGATCAGAGTGACTGCGATCACGTGGAGAACGACCGCCGCGCCGCTCATGCCCCCGGAATCAATGAGCGGCATGGAGAGCCCGGCTAAAAGCATGAAGACCGCCGAGACGCCGGTCGCGACCGGGTCGTCTCCGTGGTGCTCCGCCGTGTCCGCTCCCGCCCCGTCGGCCCCGATCGGCGCTTGACCTCTTCTCAGCATGCAGCCGAGCACGAAGGCCGGCAGGAGGATCTCGATGTGGATCGGGACGACATCATCGAGATACTTGCTCATCGCGTAGACGGACTCGGTCACGGCGACCATCCCCGCCGCGTATGCCATGAGCCAGCCCGTGGTGGAGGGGATGTCGAGACGTCGGAGATACCTCCAGGCGGAGACCAGGAGAACGACCATGACGACGACGACAACCCCGAGTTGCCACTTCATTCCCACGATCATGATCTTGAGGGGAATCATGAGGAGCACGGTGTCGAGGTCGTCGAAGATGGCGAGGATCCGGACTTTGCGGAAGGCCCACGTGCCCGCCAGACCGGCGGCGGCCAGCATCGAGAAGAGAATCCCGGCGGAGGTTGGGGCCGCGAAGCGCGACGCGAGGAGCACCTCCTTCCAGGCCGTGAAGGTCCGCCAGGCGCCGGCCGGCTCGAAGAAGGCGACAAAGTAGACCGAGACGAAGATCCAGGGGAACGCCGCGGCCGTGGCCGCGACCACGTAATCCCACCCGAGACCGCGAAGGTTGCGCTTGTCGATATCGAACTCGAGCCCGACTCCGATCATGATGAAGGCCAGGCACCAGTATGTCCCGTGCCGGATGATGAACTCGGCGATCCGGGCCACGGGACCTTCGAAACCGGAACGGAATTGCGACCCGGCCAGCCCGAGAACGAGAAGAAACGAGAAGAGGAAGACTTTCCTCATGATCGATTCACCTCGCCGGGCATCTCAAGGGCTCCCTGGATATGAGTCGTGATGTCGGAACCCGGGAGATGCGCAGCGTGTCGTGATCATATCATGACCTGCGCCGGTTCTGTTTTTCGTCGTGTCATGGTCAACGGAGCTCGTGCCTTCCCCGGCACTCGAAACTGCCGCTCATGATGAGCGAGAGGAATTGCCCCTTGAACTCGAAGAAGGCCTTGCCGTCGCCGAAACCCGCGCCCATGACGCGCCCCTCTCCCTTGAGATTCACGGCATCGTTCTCGGTTTTGACCTCGATGATGGCCGGTTCGCCGCTCCCCGAGACCGTCGCCCGTCCCTTCAGTTCGGCCCTCGGGGTGAGAATCACCTCTCGATTCTCGTCCCAGCCGATGCCATGTTCGAGGACCAGGGTGATCGGGAAGGCGGCGCCCTCGTTCGCGCCGAAGACGAGATCGATGGGGATCTTGTGCCCGATCATCGGGTTGTTCCCGTTGTCGGGCTTCTCGATGACGAGGTGCCCTTTCAGGGTCACGTACGAGAGCGTCTCGATCGCGAACCCCGGCGGCGGCTGGCGCGGCTTCGACATGTCTTCACCATCTCCATAGCCATGGCACTCCGCGCACCCGCCCACGGCGATGGTGACCATGACCAGCGCGACGACCGTCCTGATTCTCATTGGTTTCCCTCCCTACCGTCATTCATGGACGGCATCCTGCCCATAGCGTCGCAAAAGAGTCGGAGATTGACAAGACCTCATCCCGGGAGCCCGCGTCAGGATCCGGAGTGTCAGGAGCCTGACACCGCTCCACGGTTGCCGAGTTGTTAGTGCCGGGCGCCGCTCTCCGCTTCGCGGGCCGCGCTTGTCGCGCCGCCCAGCATCAGCTCCAGCTTCCGGAAGTCGATCTTGCCGGACCCCAGCCGAGGAATCTCCTTCACCACCTTGAGTTCGCGCGGCACCGAAAGGTTCGAGAAGCCCTTGTCGCGGATCACCTGCCGGATCTCGTCCAAGGTCAGCCGCGCCTCGTTCGTGACCGCGAGCAGGCTCTCTCCTCGCCGCGCGTCCTTCACCGCCAAGACCGCCACGAGGCACCGCGGCAGGTACTTCGGGAAGGCCTTGTCCAGCGCGTCCTCCACCGCCGAGAGGCTCACCATCTCGCCCGAGATCTTCGCGAAGCGCTTCAGTCGCCCCGAGATGTGGATGAAACCGTCCTCGTCCACCGTCACGATGTCGCCCGTGTCGTACCAGCCCCCCAGCGCCTGGAACTTCGCGTCCGCGTCCGGGTTCAGGTAGCCCTTCATGACGTTCGGTCCCCGCACCAGCAGCCGTCCACCCGCGCTGATCCCCTCCACCGGGTCGAGCCGGTGCTCGATCCCGGGCAGGAGCCGCCCGGCCGATCCCGTGCGCGGCGCGATCGGCGTGTTCACGCTCAGGCACGGACTGCACTCCGTCGCGCCGTATCCCTCCAGCACCCGCACGCCGTACCGCCGCGACCACGTGTCGATCGTCGCGTCCTGCAGCTTCTCCGCGCCGGCGAAGAGGCACCTCAGCCTCCGGAAGTCGTACGGATGGGCCTTCTGCGCATACCCGTTCAGGAAGGTGTTGGTCCCCAGCATGATCGTGCACTCGCGGTCGTAGACGATCGTCGGGACGAGCCGGTAGTGCAAGGGCGAGACGTAGAGGAAGGAGTAGAGCCCGCGGACGAGCGGCAGGAGCAGTCCCACGGTCAGGCCGAAGCTGTGGAACAAGGGAAGCGCATTGAAGATCCGGTCCGAGTCCATGATGTCGATGACCGAGAGCATCTGGCGGATGTTCGCCAGGATGTTGCGGTGCGTCAGCACCACGCCTTTCGGCAGGTTCTCCGAGCCGCTCGTGAAGAGCACCACCGCCGGGTCGTTCGTGTCGAGAGCGGCGCGCCGGGTCCAGCCCAGCCGCACCCGCAGGGCCGCCGCGAGCTTCGCCGGCCCCGTGACCCGCGCCCGCAGATCCTCCATGAAGTGTATCTCAACGCCCGCCTCGCGGATCGGCGCCAGGTCGAGCTTCGCGTTCTCGATGAAAGCCTTCGACGTGACGAGGCGCCGGAGCGAGGCGACCTTGATGCAGGAGAGCATGACCGCGGGGCCGGAGGTGTAGTTGAGGATCGCCGGCACACGGCCCGTCTTCCAGAGCGCGAGTAGCAGGACGGGGAGCCCCCCGACGTTGGGCATCAGGACCCCGATCCGTTCCTCGCCGCGCGGAATCGCGCGCTCGAGGACCCCGGAGAAGACCTCCGCCGCCGTCACGAACCGCCGCGCCGTCAGCTCCGTGCGCAGGGCGTCCTCGAGGATGACGCGCCCCGGGAGCATCCGCGCCATTCCCTCGATCGCCTCGGGAATCGTCTTCTCCCCGAAGAGCATCTCCACCTGGAACTGCTGCTCGATCATCGCGCGGTAGACCCAGTCCGTGAGCTTCCGGCGTGCGTGCGTGGCCGGCATCTTTCCCAGGTCCGGCGGCGTCATCGGCCCGTTGAAGTGGATCGTCACCTCCGGCCGCCAGATCTTCCATCCGTCGTGCTCCGCCAGCTTCGACCGCTCCGCGCCGCGCAAATACGCCGTGATGACCTTCGCCTGCGTGTTCGCCAGCAGGAAACCGGTGCCGTCGAAGAGCTTCATGAGCGTCCCGGTTGTCGAGAGCCGACCCTCCGCGAAGAGCACGAGCCGGCCGCCGGTGCGCAGGTGGTCCGCCATCCGCCGCACCGCGTAGGGCGAGGCCGGATCGACCGGGAAGGTGCGGCGGTTCTTCATCACGAGCCGGAAGAGAAAATTCCGCTCCGCCGTGACGCTCGAGGTCACGAACTTCCAGTCGTCGTCGAGGCAGGAGCCGACGAAGAGCCAGTCGAGCCAGGAGACGTGGTTCGGGATGAGGATGACCGGCCCGGGCGTGTCCAGCACCGCCGCGTTGTACATGCGGAACCGGAAGAGGATCCTGAGGATCATCCTGGCGAAGAACTTCAACATGACGGGACCTCCTGTTCGGCCCGCGGCTCGGGCGGAGGAAAGACGAGGAAGGAGGCGGCGGCGGCGACGAGGATCGCGAGGAGGAGAAAGACCTGTTTCGGACCCGCGCCGAGGTGAACCGCCGAGAAAACGAGAGCGCCGCCCCCGAGCATCGCCACGTTCTCGACGAAGTTCTGCAGGGCGATCGACTTGCCCACCTTGTCGATGTCGGTCTCCGCCTGCAGGGCCGCGTTCAGGGGAATGAGGAAGAGACCGCCCGCGGCCCCGGCCAGGACGAGAAGCGTGACCGCCGGGGCATACGAGGAGACCGCGGAGAGGAGGAGGATGAATCCGGCCATGACGAGGCCGTAGCGGCGCGCGCCCGAGAGGTCGCTCACCTTGTGCACTCTCCCCGCGGCGACGCTACCCAGCATGATGCCGACCGAGAGCCAGAGCCCCAGCATCGCGATCTGCGTGTTCGTCTCGAGTCCCAATACGCCTTCGCCCCACGGCGAGAAGTTCATCTTCATCGTCGCGCCGCAGATCCAGAAGATCGCCGTGCCGCCCATGACGAGCGCCAGCCGCCGGCTTCCGAAAAGACGGCCGAAGTGCCGCCGGAACTCGCCGAGAGAATCGGCCAGCAGGATCCGCGACTGCGGAGGCGTCGGCTTCATCGCGAGGTTCAGGAGGAGCGAGAGCCCGTATTGCGCCACGAGGAGCGCGTAGCAGGCCGGGACGCTCAGGTGGTCGATCGCCTTCGCGCCCGCGATCGTGCCGGTGAGGATCGCGACGAGCGTCAACATCTCCACCGTCCCGTTTGCCTTCACCAGCGCCTCCCGTGGGAGAATCTCCGAGAGGATCCCGTACTTCGCCGGCGAGTAGATGCAGGCGCCGGCGCCGACGAGGAAGTAACCTGCGGCCTGGAAGGTGTCGCCGCCGACGAGGGAAGCGGCCGCCAGCAGGGTCCCGACAAGCTTCATGCCGTTCCCGAGCCAGAGGATGGTGGTCTTGGGATAGCGGTCGCCGAAATGCCCGGCGAAGGGCGCGAGGAGCACGTAGGGGACGAAGAGGACCGAGGTGTAGAAGGCGTTCGCAGCGCCGAAGTCGGTCTCCGTGATGAGCCCCTGCTGGCGGCGGAAGAGGAACTGCCCCAGGATCACCGCGAGGATCGCGTTGTCGCCGAAGGCCGTGATGAACTGGCTGACGAGCAGCAACGGGTAGTTTCGTTTCATGAGAGATACCCCAGAAGATACAGGCCGCCCCCGAGAAGCGCCAGATCCGCGAGCGCGTGGCTGAGCCAGGCCGCCCCGAGCCCGTGGCGGCGGTAGATCCACGTCCAGGCGAGCCCGGCCGGATAGACGGCTACGCCGGCCAGCGCGGCGGGCGCCCACCCGGCCAATCCGCCGAGGACGATCACGTGCTGGAGGGAAAAGACGAGCGAGGCGAGGGGCGACGGGACGAGGTCGTCGAGGAGGCCGCGGTAGAACCACTCCTCGATGAGCGAGTTCACCGCGATGATGAGAAGGGAAGCGAGGATCGCGGTGGCCGGCGTGTAGCCGTATCGCGCATCAAAGGCCTTGCGAAGGGCCGTAAGATCGACGAGCGACGGAAGAAGCGTCGCGCAGAGAAGATACGCGACTCCGCCCAGGGCCGCGCCGACCGCGGCCGACTCGAGGAGTGCGCGGAACGACGGCGCCGCCGGCCGGACGAAACGCCGGCCGCAAAGAAAGGGGAGGCCGACGAGCGCGAGCTTGTACAGGCCGTGCCCGAGCCAGGCATGGCCGACCAGAGGTCCCAGCGCGGCCAGGACGAGCGGCGCGAGGGCGATGGTGATGCGAGAGAGCACGGATCTCTTCACGGGCGCCTCCGGAGACTACGCGCCGTCTCGCCGAGGATAAAGAGGAGCGTGATGGCGGCGGCGGCCGGGCCGAGGATCCAGAGCCGACTGCCCGGAGTCCGGTCGGTCCGGTTGCCGTAGGGCAGGATGATCGCGCCCGATTCCGCGAAGTCCAGGCCTGAACTCGAGGGACGGCCGAGCGGATCGATGACTTCCGATCGCCCGGAGGATGCCGCGCGCAGGAGCCAGCGGCCGTTCTCGACGGAGCGGAGCCGCGCCAGGAGCTCATGGTCCCGGTGCTGTTTCTCCGTCCAGCGGATCCGGTCGGTCGTCGGCATGACGAGCACCGTGGCGCCTCGCTCGACGAGACGCGCCGCGATCGAGGGAACGTCGAAGTCGTAGCAGATCGCGACGCCCAGGGTCTCGCCGCCGACGGCGAAGACGGGAAGGCGTCGGCCGGGCTGACCATCGACGAAGAGCGGCACCGGTCTCTGCTTCGGGAAGGTTCCCAGGATGCGGCACGACGAATCGATGACGGCGGCGACGTTCTGGAAGCTGTCCGACGTGTAGACGCCCTCGACACAGCCGAAGACGACCGGCGCCGAGACCTTCGCGGCGAGAACGCGCGGCCCGCCGGGAAGCATCAGGGAGATCTCCGGAGAGACGGTGTAGGCCAGTTCCGGCAGGACGGCGAGATCGACGGGCGTGGTGTCGAGTCTCTCGATGACGTGCCTCGGCGCCTCGAAGCCTTCGGCCTGGACGAGGAGCGCGCGGCGGTCGGGCGCGGGGATCTCCGGGAGAACGAAGGACGACAAGGGCAGGAGGGCGAAGAGGAGCCAGGCCGCGGGGCGCGAGAAGGCCCCGAGCGCGGCGATCCACCAGATGATGAGTGAGAGGCCGTAGGAGCCGGTCCAGCGCGCGGCCGCGATCCAGTCGGGAGATGGGGCGAGGGCGTGAGCGGGCGTGTACCACGGGAAGGGAAGGACGGGTCCCTCGCCGCGGAACCACTCGATGCCCATGATGAAGACGGCCGCCGCGACGGCGCGAACGCCGGGCGGGAAACGCCGGGTCAATCCGACGAGATGACCCGCCAGGCCGAAGTAGACGGCGAAGACGGCGACGAGGGAGAGGAACGGCAACCCGAAGATGGAGGCGAGCCAGTGCATCGAGCTGAGGCCGAGCGCGAGGCCGTAGAGGAGGCCGAGGTTGCGGGCCTCTCGCGTGTCGCGGTCGCGCAGAATCCACAGGAAGAGCGACGAGGAGACGAGGAGCGAGGGAAAGAGATCGAGCGGAGCGAAGGAGGCGGCGCCGAGGAATCCGGCCAGGACGACGGCGAGTGCGCGACCACCGCCGGCTCCGAATGTTACGGTCGGTCTCATCATGCGGCCGCTCGCCCTCCTGGGGCGGTGCTGCCGGGCGCCGTGACGGTGGCGCGTGCTCGGCCCGCGGATCGCGCAGGATCCCATCCGCGGATGCCCTCGCGGAGGTTGTCGCGGCGGTAGGTGAGACCGAGCCGCCATTGGAGCCAGGCCGCGACGGGGTGGAGGGTCACGAGCGCGCGGAGGAAACGGCGGGCGATCCGGGGCAGGGAGTAGAACTCGCTGTAGAGCCAGTCGGCCCCGGCCTGCAGTTCCTCGGACGTCATGCGCAGGGGCCGGATGACGCAGTGCCGGTAGTCGTACTTCTCCCAGTCACGGTCCGCGATCCGGCCGCTCTTCTCGTAGCGGGCGAAGAGAGGAGTGCCGGGCAGTGGCGTCAGGATCGCGAGCTGAAGCGCATCGACCTTCGCCTCGTCGAGGAACGCGAGCGTCCGGCGGAAGACCGTCACGTCATCGCGGTCGAACCCGGCGATGATTGCGGCCTGGACGCCGATCCCCCGCGCGTGGAACCGCGCGATCAGCTCGCGGTAGCGCTCCGAGGGATTGAAGGTCTTCTTCATCTCGGCGAGGGTCTCGGCGGAAAGCGACTCGAGGCCGCAGAAGACGCCGATGCAGCCGGCGCTGGCCATGAGGTCCAGGAGCGCCTCGTCCTCCGCGGCCTCGATCGGGCACTGCGCGATCCAGTGCTTCTTCAAGGGCACGAGTCCCTGGAGGAGCCGGATCGACGCCTCGGGATCCGCGATGATGTTGTCGTCCACGAACATGAAGTTGCGCGGCAGGTCCCGGATCTCGTCGAGCACGTCCTCCACCGGCCGCATCGAGTAGCGGCCTCCGTGGAAGGCGGTGATGGAGCAGAACTCGCAGCCGTGACTGCAGCCGCGCCCGGCCTGGACGGAATGCATCGTGCCGTAGTGGCGCGCGAGGCGCCCCTGGAGCTCGCGCCGCGGACGCCGCCGCGCCTCGGGGCGACAGCCGGGACCTCGGTAGATGCGCTGGAGGCGGTCCCGCCCGAGGTCCTCAAGGAGCCGCGGCCAGGCCTCTTCCGCCTCGCCCGCAACGACCGCGTCGAAGTGCTCGAGCGCCTCCTGCGGCATGAAGGTCGGGTGGTAGCCGCCGGCGACGACGACCCGGCCGCGGGCGCGGAAGAAGTCCGCCAGCTCGTAGGCGCGCGGGGCGAGGGAGGTCATGAAGGAGATGCCGATGACGTCGGCGTCGGTCTCCCACTTCATCGGCTCCACGTTCT
The DNA here is from genome assembly GCA_964637705.1 of uncultured bacterium. Taxonomy (GTDB): domain Bacteria; phylum UBA8481; class UBA8481; order UBA8481; family UBA8481; genus CAZWVM01. Next base: position 12,307 of record CAZWVM010000023.1, on the reverse strand, counting down.
CGTCGCAGAGCTCGATCTCGTGCCGATCCGGCGTCGCCGCGGCGACTGAGAGCAAGGAGAGGAGGGAGAAGCGGAGGATCTTGCGGGGCGCGGGCCGGTCGATTGCGCCGGTGACGCGGTACTTGGCGACCGCGGGGGCGACGAGGAGGATCTTCACTTCGCCGCTCCCTGCACCGCGGTGCGCGCGGAGCGGATGATCTCGGTGATTTTGACGAGCACGAAGGCGGCGAGAGCGGCCATGAAGAAGACGAGCAGCATCCAGGCGATGCCCTGCAGAGTGGAGATCACGGTGGAGTAGATCTCCAGCACCCAGCGCTCCAGGGTCAAGGCGATCGCCGCGTTGTTGGCATTGTTGTAGTAGTTCGGGTTGATGTATCGCTCCAACTGCCAGATGCGCACCCCCGAGGAGATGCCCACGACGTAGAGTGCGAAGTAGAGGTAGCGTTCCCAAGAGCGATAGACGTCCTCCTGGATGAGGCGGCGCAAGATGCCCGAGATGGGGGCGCGGAAGATGAGCGCCGAGGCGGTTGAGACGATGAGGGCCACGACGAAGGTGGCTCCGAGCAGAGTGAGAAACATGGGGTTCCTCCCGTTGATAATGATCGCGCCGAGGCGCGTCGGGAGACGATAATGCGAGAAGCGTGCCGATGAATTTAAACTGTAAATATGCGAGTTATGATGTATGAACTATCGAGATATCCACAACTGTTTACAAATTGTGTATAAGTGATGTACATTATTTGCATGCCGAAGAAGAGGGGACTCTCACCGTCCGAGCGCGAACGCTTTACCCTGATCGCCCGCGCCGCCTACGCCAATCCGTTCGGCTCCGAGCGGGACGACCTCGACGCCCGTATCATCGGCGAGTCCGCCCCGACCGACGTCTCGCTTCGCCGCGTGCTCGCGGCCGTCAGCGGGATCGTGACGAAGCTGGCCGAGGAGGGACGCGCGCGGCTCGACGCCTTCGAGGGCGAGGACCGCGCGCTCATGGAGAAGGTCTTTCTCTTCGACGCCTTCCATCTCTTCATGGAGGAATTCGACTCTCACATCGTCGAGCAGGAGCGGAGCGGAGGAGATCCCCTGCCCGTGCCCTTCGCCTCGGACGCCCTCACCCTCCTCGCGGCCCGCGACTTCACCGAGACCTCCGCGATCCGGTACTTCGAGATCTTCTTCCAGCTCCGCCGCGCCTTCCACTTCATCCAGCGCCGCATCGCGGGCATCTCGCCCTCCATGCGCCGCCTCCGCATGAACTTGTGGAACAACGTCTTCACCCACGACCTCGACGGCTACGACCGCGTCCTCCATCCCCGCATGGAGGATTTCTCCACGATGCTGTTGGGAGAGACCGGTACCGGCAAGGGCGCGGCCGCGGCGGCGATCGGGCGCTCGGGTCTCATCCCCTTCGATCCCCGCCGGGGCCGGTTCGCCGAGAGCTTCACGCACGCCTTCGTCGCCATCAACCTCTCGCAGTTCGCCGAGACGATCATCGAGAGCGAACTCTTCGGCCACCGGAAGGGAGCCTTCACGGGCGCCGTCGAGACGCACCAGGGCGTCTTCTCCCGGTGCAGCCCCCACGGCGCGATCTTTCTCGACGAGATCGCGGAGGTCTCCGTCCCGATCCAGATCAAGCTCCTGAAGGTTCTCGAGGAGCGGGTCTTCACGCCGCTCGGAAGCCACGAGGTTCACCGCTTCGAGGGGCGCGTCATCGTCGCGACGAACCGGCCCCTCAACGAACTGCGCCGCCGCGGCGAGTTCCGCGACGAGCTCTTCTATCGTGTCTGTTCCGACATCATCCACTTTCCACCCTTGCGCGACCGCATCGCGGAATCGCCCGAGGAACTGCGCGTGCTCGTCGAGACGCTTGCCTCGGAACTGACCGGCGGGTGTGACGCGGAGCGGGAGGCCTGCCTGATGGACGCGATCACGGCCGGCGTGGGCGCCGGCTATGCCTGGCCCGGGAACGTCCGCGAGCTGTCGCAATGCCTCCGCCGAATTCTTCTCACCGGCGCCTACGGCGGCGACCGGATGAGCGACGAGGGGAGCGGTGACGGGTTCCTGGCGCAGGTCGGGTCCGGCGCGCTCGATGCGGAAACGCTCCTCGCCGGTTATGCCGCGCGACTCTTCCGGACCTATGGAACGTACGAGGAGGTCGCTCGTCGGATGAAGGTGGATCGTCGCACCGCCGCGAAATACGTCCGGGCGGGAACCCCGTCCCCATCGTGACGGACTTCTCAAGGCGACTGCGGATTATCTCCTTCTTCGTTGCGGTGCTCGAAGCGAGTGCGGTATCGTTGAGGTAGTGTCCTCGAGGATTCTCCAGGGTCGAGTGAAGCGCGAGCTCCCGGCGTGACGGATCCTCGGGAGAAGAACGGTTCGCCTCCCGGCAAGCCGTCGGACGACAAGTGGCGATTCCTCCGCGTCAGCGCCCACCAGCTCCATTCCCCCGTCGCCACCATCAATATGCAGATGAAGTCGATCCTGGGCGGCTTCTACGAACCCGTTCCCTCTTCGGTGCGCCAGGTACTCGAGGGCGTGGAGCGCAAGACCCGCGACCTGCTCGGGACCGTCAACGAGATGCTGGAACTGGCGCGACTCGCGGACGCGGAAGGGGAGACGGCCTACGAGCCCCAGAACCTCGAGGAACTCGTCGTGGCCGTCCGCGACGCCGTCGAGATGAAGGCGCGCGCGAAGGGGGTGGCGTTCAACGTCGAGATTCCCTCGACCCTGCCGACCGTCTGGGTCAAGCCGGGCACGATCCGCCATGTCCTCTTCAACCTCGCCGAGAACGCCGTGAAGTACACGCCGTCCGGGGGACAGGTGACGATCCGTCTGCACTACGCGAAGGAATCGGGGGCCTTGGAGGGGCGCGTCGCCGACACCGGCATCGGGATCCCGGCCGAGAGCCGGCCCCAGCTCTTCACCGAGTTCTTCCGTGCGCCGAACGCGCGCGAGGCTCAGGAGATGGGAACCGGGCTGGGGCTGGCCATCGTGAAACGGATCATCGACGCGTACAAGGGCGGGATCGAGGTCGAGAGCGACGTCGGGAAAGGCACGACCGTCTCCTTCCGAATCCCCCTCAACCGCGTTTCGGATCTCGACAAGGAGAAGCTGGCCGCGGCGCGGGAGAAGCCGCGCCGGCGCATCGTCGTCATCGGCGGTCGCGCGGCGGGGCCCAAGGCCGCGGCCAAGGCCCTTCGCCTCGATCCGGACGCGGAGATCACCGTCGTCGAAAAGGAACGCTTCCTCTCCTACGCCGGCTGCGGCCTGCCGCTCTACCTCTCCGGCCAGGTCGACGATCCTCGCGAACTGATGACGACGCCGGACGGGGACATCCGGGATCCGGACTTCTTCCGGCGCGTGAAGGGCATCGCCGTGTACAACCGCGCCGAGTGCGTCGTGATCGACCGAAAGACGAGGGAGGTCGAGATCCGGTTTCAGAAGACCGGCGACGTGCGTCGCCTGCCGTATGACAAGCTGATCCTCGCGACCGGCGGCCGCCCGATCCTGCCGTCCGTCGAGGGCCTCGCGCTCGGCAACGTCTTCACGCTCACGCGCATCGATGACGCGCGCGGCCTGCGCACGGCGCTGAATCGACTCGCCGGCGGCGAGGCCGTCATCGTGGGCGGCGGATTGATCGGCATGGAATCGGCCGAGGCGCTCTCGACCTGCGGCCTGCGCGTGACGGTATTGGAGGCGCGCGAGCGCGTTCTCCCGATGCTCGATCCCGAGCTGGCGCTCCTCGTCGAGCGCCATTACGCGCGGCGCGGCGTGAGGATCATGACGGGCGAGAAGGCGATGCTGTTGGAGGGCCGGGACGGGAAGGTCGTCGCGGTGAGGACGGACCGCGGGGTCTGGCCGGCCTCGATCGTCATCTTCGGGACGGGGGTCGCGCCCGAGACAACGCTGGCACGCTCCGCCGGACTCGAGATCGGAACGACCGGCGGCCTCGTCGTCAACGAGTGGCTCCAGACGAGCGACCCGGACATCTACGCGATCGGGGACTGCGTCGAGAACACGGAGATGATCTCGGGACGCAAGGTCTACGTGCCCCTCGGTTCCGTCGCCAACCGCCACGGCCGCGTCGCGGGCACGAACGTGATCACGCATGCCGAGTCCTTTCCCGGGGTCGTCGGCACGATGGTCCTGCGCGGCTTCGGCCTGAACATCGGCGCCGCCGGCCTCTCCGAGCGCGAGGCACGCGCGGCCGGTTTCAAGCCTCTGACCGTCGTCGTGGCCGGCGCCGACCGCGAGCACTACTACCCGGGCGCGGAGACGATCGTCGTGAAGATCGTCGGCGACGAGACGTCGGGCCGGCTCCTCGGCGTGCAGGCCGTCGGGCGCGGCGACGTCTCCAAGCGCATCGACGTGGCCGCGGCACTTCTGGCGGCGCGCGAGACCGTCGATACGCTCTCGAAGCTCGATCTCGGCTACGCCCCGCCCTTCTCCACGCCCATGGACATCCTCTGCACCGCCGCCAACGTCTACAAGAACAAGCTCTACCGCCGCCTGAACGGCATCAGCGCGCTGGAACTGGAGCGCCGGCGCCGCGCGGGAGAGGACCTCGCGCTCGTCGACGTCCGCAACCCTTCCGACTACGCCTCCGGAGCGATCCCGGGCGCGCTCTCGATCCCCCTGCGCTCCCTGCGCGGCCGTCTGCATGAACTGCCGCGCGGCCGCGCAATCGTCTTCTGCTGTTCCACCGGGCTCAACTCGTACGAGGCCCAGCGCGTCCTGGAGTCCCAAGGGTTTCGGAAGGTCGAGGTGCTCGAAGGAGGCCTCGAGGCCTGGCCGTTCGAGACGGTGTGAGCCTCAGCTCACCAGCTTCTTCTTCAGCCGCTTCACCGCCAGCGCGCCGACGAGCACCGTGAAGAGAGCGATGTAAAGCGCGTCCGCGGCGAGGACGGGGCGCCACTCCAGAAAGCAGAGAGCGCGTGCAATCCGCACGCTGTGCGTCAGCGGCAGGGCCTCGATGACCGGCCGGAGGTACCCCGGCAACTGCTCCAGGGAGAAGACCACGCCGCCGAAGAAGAACATGGGCGAGAGCAGTCCCGTGAAGTAGAAGTTGAACTGGTTGATGTCCTTGACGAAGGATGTCATCAGAAGAGACAGCGTCGCGAACATCATCCCGGTGAAGAAGCCTAGGAGCGGGGTGAGGAGGATCGCCCACGGGGCGAGGATCCCGAAGACCGCCATGACCGAGGTCACGCAGAAGGAGAAGAAGAAGCCCTTGGTGCCCGCCCAGAGGATCTCCCCGACCATGAGGTCCACGTGCGTCATCGGCGCCGCCAGCATCCCGTCGTAGATGCGCTCGAACTCGAGCCGTATGTATGTCCCGAAGGAGCACTCGAAGGCCGCGGTGAACATCGCTGAGGTCGCGGCGAGCCCGGCGGCGAGCCAGGAGAGATACGGCTTTCCCTCCATTGTCTCGATTACCACGCCCAGGCCCAGGCCGATCCCGGCGAGAAAGATGAGCGGCTCCAGGAACGGCGGCAGGCCGTTCGCGAGGAGGCTCCTGGTGTAGACGCGCATGTGACGGTACCAGACGCTCGCCAGGCGGACGCGCAGGGGAGGATAGCGCCTCGTCATCACTGCCCCTCCTGCAGTTTCCGGCCGGTGAACCGGAGGAAGACGTCCTCGAGATTGGTCTGCCTCAGCCAGCATTCACCCGGCGGCAGTTCCGCCGCCGCCCGGTCGAGGCAGGCGCGTTCGTTCGAGTAGAAGAGCGCGGACTCGCCCGCGCCGTCTCGCCTCACCGAAGAACCCTCGAAGGAGACGCGCGCGGCGAACTCGGGGTGAGGCACCTCGAGCACGAACTTCTCCATGTGCTCGTCGAGCAGCGTCTTCGGGGCGCCCTCCAGGATCGCCTTCCCCTCGTGCATGATGAGCACGCGGTCCGCGATCTGGAAGGCCTCCTCCATGTAGTGCGTCGTCAGGAGGATCGTGGTGCCCTCGCGCTTCAGGCTCCGCACCTTGTTCCAGATCACGTGGCGCACCTGGGGATCGAGCCCGGTGGTGGGCTCGTCGAGGATGAGGAGACGGGGCTCATTGAGGAGAGCGCGCGCGATGAGAAGGCGGCGCTTCATGCCGCCCGAGAGTTCGCGGAAGCGGGATTCGCGCTTCTCCGAAAGCTCCATGAACTCCAACAGCTCCGCGATGCGCGACGCGACGAACTTTCGCGGGAGGCCGTAGTAGCGGGCGTAGACGTCCAGGTTCTGACGCACGTTCAACTCCTCGTCGAAGTTCTCCTCCTGCGGCGCCACGCCGCAGAGGTTCTTGACCGCCAGTTCGTCGCGCGCGGGGTCGAGCCCGAAGACCTCGACCCGCGAGGCCGGCGCGGTGTCGCGGAGACAACGCCCGTTCACGATCTTCATCATCGTCGTCTTGCCCGCGCCGTTCGGACCGAGAAGCGCGAAGCAGGCGCCCTCCCTGACCTCGAAGGAGAGACCTTTCAGGGCGGCGGTGTCGCGGAAGGTCTTGTGGACGCCCCCGGCGAGAAGCGCGGGCGCCGCGGAGGAATGGAGTTCACTCGATGCCATGACTCCAGATTACACGAGCGAAGCCGTTTCGCACAGGAGGACCGCCCGGGACGTGTCACCGCCCTGGGCTCGAGGTGGGCGCATCCGCGGTCGCAGGCTCACGAACGATTCCATCGACGTTCGGATCTTGACAATGACGCGGGCCGGAATACAACGGACGTAATCCGGCACATGCGGAGCCCCGTCCGGGACCCGCGGAAAGGAACTGAACATGAGGATTCTTCGATCGGCCCGCACCGGCACACTCGTTGCGCTCGCCCTTTTTCTCGCGGCCTGCTCCACCGTTCCCATCACGGGACGCCAGCAGATGAACCTCGTGCCGGACGCGCTTGTTCTCTCGACAAGTTTCCAGCAGTACGACCAGTTCCTCGCCGAGAACGCGTTGAGCGAGAATTCGGGCGCGACGCGGGAGGTGAAGGCCGTGGGCGCGCGCATCCAGGAGGCCGTGACGCGGTACTTCACAGAACAGAACCAGCTCGGTGTTCTCGAGGGATACGAGTGGACCTTCAACCTCGTCGAGGACACGCAGGTGAACGCCTGGTGCATGCCGGGCGGCAAGGTCGTCGTCTACACCGGGATCCTGCCGGTGGCGAAGGACGAGAACGGACTGGCCGTGGTGATGGGGCACGAGATCGCGCACGCGGTGGCGAAGCACGGCAACGAGCGCCTGTCGGAACAACTTCTCGTCTCGCTCGGCGGAATGGCTCTGGACGAGGCGCTCTCGAAGAAGTCCGAGCGGACGCGCGAGATCTGGAGCCTGGCGTATGGCGTTGGCACGCAGGTGGGCTATCTCCTGCCCTACAGCCGGACGCACGAGACGGAGGCCGACCGGCTCGGACTCATCTTCATGGCCATGGCGGGCTATGATCCGAACGCCGCGATTCCCTTCTGGGAGCGGATGTCGGCACAGTCGGGCGGAAACGCGCCCCTGGAGTTCCTGAGCACGCACCCGTCGGACCGGACAAGGATCGAAAATCTCAGGAAGTTCCTGCCGGAGTCGATGACGTACTACCGGGCGCGGTAGGGCGCGACCTCTCAGCCATGACCGCCGAGCCGTTCCTCGAGAAAGGCGGCGGCCGCCTCGAGGTTCGCCGCGGCCTCTGCCGTGAGGTGCTCCTCGAAGGCCTCGTAATCCCGGCCGCGGATTCCGAGGAGAAAGCCCCGGGGCGATGCGCCGAAGCAGGAGCGCGCGAGGTGAAGGACGCCCTCCGGCGAAACGCTATGTGACGTGAAACGCGTCCCCTCGCGAGGCTCCAGCTCGGTGAAGGAGAAGGGATCGGGTCCCTCGGCCGCCGCGTCGCAGAAGATGACGACGTCATGCCGCGCCGCCGCCTCGGCGTTCTCGATGTTCAGCTGGTAGTCGGAATCGAGCGTCACGTTCTTCGGCACGCGCCCGCGCAGGCGTTCAATGAGCGCCGGGCCCAGTCCGTCATCGCCGCGCGCCGGGTTGCCGTAGCCGAGAACGAGGATGCGGGCGCCGGCAAGAAATGGGGACATTCTACATTTTCCGCTCGCGGAAAATGCAGAATGTCCCCTTTTCCGTCACCCTCGAACGCGCCGATCGAGAACCTCGCCCGAGGCCGAAAGCAGGGTGACCTCGAGGGGCATCCGCCCGATCGCGTGCGTGGCGCAGGAGAGGCACGGATCGTAGGCGCGGATCGCGACCTCGATGTGGTTCAGGAGCCCCTCGGAAATCTCGCTCTTCCCGGTGAAATGGTCCCGCGCGACCTTTCCGACCGCCCGGTTCATCGGCTCGTTGTTGTTGGTGGTCGAGACGATGAGATTGCACATCGTGACGGCATCGTGCTTGTCCACGCGGTAGTGGTGGAAGAGCGTGCCGCGCGGCGCCTCGATGAGGCCCACGGTCTCCTCGCGGCGCGGGCCCTTCATGACGAGGTCCGTGCCCTGCAGGTCGGGGTCGTTCAAGAGGTCGCGGATGACCTCGATCGAGTGCAACAGCTCGATCATGCGGGCCCAGTGGTAGCACATCGTGATGTTGTTCGGCTTGCCCTTGGTGAGCGCGGCATACTCCTTCCGCGCCGCCTCCGCCTCCGGCGTCGGGATGAAGGAGGCGGTATTCAGGCGCGCCAGCGGTCCCACGCGGTACCATCCCTTCTCGGGCCCCAGGACCTTCATGAACGGGAACTTCATGTACGACCACGACCGGACCTCCTCGTTCACCACCTCGAGGTAGCGCTGGTAGTCCACGTCGTTGACGATGCGGTTGCCGTCCTTGTCCACCGCGCGCAGGACCCCGTGATACAGGTCCAGGGCGCCGTCACCCTCGCGAACAAGCGAGAGGTGGTTGGAGTCGAAGGAGCCGAAGGGCATGAGTTCCACGAGGTGGTCGGCGGTGAAGTCGCGCGCGATCTTCACCGCGGATTTCGCCCACTCGATCATCTGCGGAACGTCGGAGAGCAGGGCGTCGCGCTCGGCGATCGAAAGGTTCTTGTTGATGCCGCCGGGCACGGCGCCCGTGCCGTGGATCTTCTTCCCGGCCGTCGCCTTGATGACCTCCTGCCCGTATTTCCTCATCATGACGCCCTGGACGGCGAGCTCCGGGTATTTCCCGGCGAGCGCGATCACGTTGCGCTTCTCGGCGGGCGCGCCGAAGGCGGAGGAGGCGGTGCCGTCGGTGCCGAAGAGGAAGTCGGGGGCGGAGAGGTGGAAGAAGTGCAGGGCATGCGACTGGAACATCTGGCCGTAGTGCATGAGCCGGCGCATCTTCTCCGCGACCGGCGTCAGGTTCTCGCCGCCCACGATCCGGTCCATGGCCTTGGCCGCGGCCAGGTGGTGGCTGACCGGGCAGATGCCGCAGAGGCGCTGGACGATGACCGGCACCTCCCAGTACGGCCGCCCCAGGATGAAGCGCTCGAAGCCGCGGAACTCGACGATGTGCAGTCGAGCCTCCTCCACCTCGTTCCGCTCGTTCATGTGGATCGTCACCTTGCCGTGCCCCTCGACGCGGGTCACCGGAAGGATCGTGTACTTGCGTGCTGAACCCATGGTCATCACCTCAATCGTACTTCAGACGGTCGTAGGCCAGTTCCGGCGACTTGCCCGACAAAAGGGCCACGAGCGTGTCCCAGATGGCGTCCGCCGGGGGCGGACAGCCGGGCAGGTGGAGGTCGATCTTCACGACCTCGTGGCAGGGGTAGACCTTCTTCAACAGGAGCGGGATCTCGGGATCGTTCGGGATGATGCCTCCGGGATTGTAGATGCCGGGAGACTGGCGGTAAGCGACGTCGAGGCACTCGGCCAGGGGCACCGTGTTGCGCATCGCGGGCACACCGCCGTTGATGGCGCAGTCGCCGAGCGAGATCAGCACGTCGCAGTGCTTGCGGAAATCCTCGAGCACGTGGACATTCTCCTCGTTGCAGCACCCGCCCTCGATCAGGCCCACCGCGCATCGGCCGGTGAATTCCTTGAAGTCGTCGATGGGCGAGCGGTCGAAGTCGACGAGCTCGGCGAGCTTCAGGATCCGCTCGTCGATGTCGAGGATCGACATGTGGCAGCCGAAGCATCCGGCGAGGGAACAGGTGGCGACGCGGGGCTTGGCCATCTCAGCGCCCTCCCTTCTCGACGTCCGACCCGATCGGCTCGGCATCGAAGGCGCGCTCGCCGACCGGCACCGCGTACCCGACGCGCTTCCTCATCAGGGCTCCGACCGGGCAGGCCTCCACGACCTTGTCGGTCACGGCGAGATCCGTGTCCTCGAGCTCCGACGCGTTGACCTGCAGTTGCTTGTTGTGACCTCGGTTGACGAACTGGAAGACGTTCTTGTGGTCGAGTTCCTGCGAGACGCGGACACAGCGGCCGCAGAGGATGCAGCGGTTGTGGTCGAGGAAGACGTCGGGGTGCGAGAGGTCGATGTCGCGTTCGGGGTAGAGGAAGGGATACTCCGGGGCGGTGATGCCGAAGCGGTAGGCGAGCGCCTGCAGTTCGCAGTGGCCGCTCTTCTCGCAGAACATGCAGAAGTGGTTTCCCTCCACGAAGAGCATGTCGATGATGTTCCGGCGGTATTCCTTGATCTCCGCGGTCTCGTTCTCGACGACCATGCCCTCGGCCACCGTCTGCACGCAGGCCGCCTGGATCCTGCCGTTGACGCGGACGGAGCAGACGCGGCAACTGCCGTGCGGGATGAGGTCCTTGTAGGCGCAGAGGCGCGGGATGTAGATGCCAACGGCCTCGGCGGCCTTGAGGATCGTGGAGCCGGCCGGCGCTTCGATCGTGCGCCCGTCGATCGTCACCGTCACTGTCGCCTTGGGGGTCTTCGTGGTCTCGCTCATGGCTTTCTCCTCAGACGTACAGCGACTGGCGGCCGACCTTCAACTCCGAGTCCACGACCGCCGACGCGAGGTCGAAGGTCGGCTGGAGCCCGTGGGGCCGTTCCGACACCATGTTCTCGTACAGTTCCCGGAAGTTGTTGAGCGCTCCCATCACGGGGTTCGGAGCGGCTTGCCCCAGCCCGCAGCGGCTCGTCTGGATGATCATGTTCGCGAGGCGTTTCATCCGCTCCAGGTCGGCCGGCTCGCCGGCGCCGGTCACGACCTTGTGGACGAGTTTCTTCAGGAGGACCAGCCCGACGCGGCAGGGCGTGCAGTGGCCGCAGCTCTCCTCGATGAAGAAGTCGAGGTAATGCTCCGCGACCTCCAGCTTGTTCCGCGCGCGGTTGAAGATGATGATGGAGCCGCCCGTCGCGAGGTCGTCGTAGCAGATTTTTCCGTCGAAACGGTCCGGCCCGATCATCTGGCGGCAGGGGCCGCCGATGAGGAGCCCGCCCGGGTTGTCGGCCTCGGCCATCTCGATGAGCTCGCGCGCCGTGATGCCGAAGGGCACCTCGTAGACGCCCGGCTTGCGGCAGTCGCCGGAGATGGAGAGAACCTTGGTGCCGGTGGTGCGCGCCGAACCCATCGCGGCGAACCAGGCCGCGCCTTCGAGCATGATGCGGGAGGCGCAGCAGAAGGTCTCCACATTGTTGACGATCGTGGGTTTGGACAGGTAGCCCTCCTGCGGCGGAAAGGGAGGGCGGTTCTTCGGGTCGCCGCGCCGTCCTTCGCAGGAACTGATGAGCGCCGTCTCCTCGCCGCAGACATACGCCCCCGCGCCCAACTGGATCCGGATGTCGAAGGCGAACTCGGTCTTGCCGAGGACGCATTCGCCCAGGAGCCCCTGGCGGCGGCGCCGGTCGAGAATGCTCTGGAGGAAGGGGAGGAGGTAGGCGTATTCGCCGCGGAGGTAGACGATGCCGGTGTCGGAGCCGACCGCGTAGCCCGCGATTGTCATGCCCTCGAACATCAGGTCCGCGCACTCGGTCAGGAGCACGCGGTCCTTGAAGGTGCCCGGCTCGCCCTCGTCGGCGTTGCAGAGGACGTAGCGCTGTTCGCCCGGGGCCTTCGCCGCAAACTCCCACTTGAGGCCGGCGGGGAAGCCCGCCCCGCCGCGGCCGCGCAAACGCGATTCCTTGATCTGGGCGATGACGTCGGAGGGGGGGAGTTCCAGGGCCTTTCTGAGTGCGGTGCCGGGATCGAAGTCGGCGAAGAGGACCGGTCCGCGACGGCGGATGTTGTTGCGGACCATCGAGCGGACGAGCGGATCGGCGTTGTGGCCGTCGCCGACGAGAGGCACGAGTTGGGCCGGGTCGAGATGCCTGCGGAGGTCACGGATCAACTGACGGCCGCGTTCCGGCGAGAGGTTGGTGATGACGACGTCGTTGACGAGCGCGGCGGGCGCCTGGTCGCTCATGCCGATGCAGGGCGTGTGCGTGATCG
>CAZWVM010000022.1:0-27492 GCA_964637705.1 uncultured bacterium | reverse complement strand
AGACGCTGGCGGTGAGCTTGCGCAGGGCCTGGCTCATGAGCCGCGCCTGCAACCCCATGTGCTGGTCACCCATCTCGCCCTCGATCTCGGCCTTCGGGACCAGGGCGGCGACGGAGTCGATGACGAGGATGTCGATGGCGCCGGAGCGCACGAGCGAGTCCGTGATCTCCAGTGCCTCCTCGCCCGTACCGGGCTGGGAGACGAGGAGCGAATCGAGCTGAACACCGAGTTTGGAGGCGTAGACGGGATCGAGCGCGTGCTCGGCGTCGATGAAGGCGGCCGTGCCGCCGGCGCGCTGGACCGCCGCGACCGCATGCAGGCAAAGCGTCGTCTTGCCTCCCGACTCCGGCCCGAAAACTTCGATGATGCGGCCCTTGGGGAGTCCTCCGACGCCCAGGGCCATGTCCAGGCCGAGAATGCCGGTCGACGCCGCCTCGACCTCGATCGAGTTGTCCCGGTCACCCAGCCTCATGACCGCGCCCTTTCCGAAATCGCGCGTGATCTGCTCCATCGCCGCCGCCAGCGCCTTGCCCCGGCGCTCATCGGCCTTCGCTTCCGACACGTTCGTCGCCTCGTTCTTCGCCACCATGGTTCCTTCGCTCCGTTTCTTCCGCCTCGATTCCGGCGGATAGGATTTCGTGAGCCTCTTTAGAGCAGGAAGCGTGCCAATATCCAACTGATGTATTTTCAGGTCGGTCATTACCCATCGCAAGTACAGGCACGTACTTCTGTAGCGATTTTGTACTTTTCAGCAGGTTACCGGGCCGGATTCGTCGACCGGGTGAAAGGCGGTTCGGCGGGATCTACCGGCGGCGGCCGGTTTCGCGGGCGGAGCGGGGCGTGGCTTCCTCGTAGAGGACACGCGCGATCGAAGCGAGCGCCTGCTTGGCGTCCATGTAGCGCGTACCGATGCGATCGGCGAAGGCGGAGACGAGAACGGGTTGCCGCCCCGGCAGGTAGAGGATGCCGACGTCGTGGGCGTTGTCGAAGATGAGTCCCGTCTTGTGAACGACGTCGATGCGCGCGGGCAGGTGCCGGGGCAGCCGGTCGTTGATGGGCGGGTTCAGCATGAAGCGGATCATCTCCGCCGAGGCCGGGCGGGAGACGAGCGACCCCTTGTACATCTTCTCCACCATGTCCGCCATCTCCGCCGGCGTCGTCCAATTCTCGATGCCCCTACCCCGCAACTCCAGGGCCATCACCGGCCTGACGAAGTCCGTCTTCGTCCATCCCATGGAGGCGCAGAGGCGCGTGACGTGGTCGTAGCCGACGAGGTCGGCGAGGATGTTCGTGGCGGTGTTGTCGCTGTGCTGGAGCATGAGGTAGACGAGGTCGCGGAGGTTGACCTTGACCCCGGCGGGTTCGGCCTTCAGCTGCCCCGACCCGCCCGCGCGGTGGCGCTCCATGAAATCCGCGCCGCGGTTGGCGGAGATCTTTCCGTCGGCGAGATCGCGGTACAGAGTGATGAGCAGCGGGATCTTGACGAGCGAGGCCGAGGCGAACTTCTCGTTCGCGCGGATCGCGATGCGGCGGTCGGAGGAGAGGTCGCGCACGACGAGCCCGATCCTGACGTTCGCGCTCCGCGCAATGACCTCCCGGATCCGCCGTTCGGCACGGTCCCAGTCGATGGGTTGCGAGGGCGTCGAGGGGAACTCGGGCGCGCCGATCGAGAGATCCATCGGCTCACGCCAGCCGGCGCCCTGGCAGAGGCGGTCGTAGTCGCGCGTGAGGAGAAGCCGCGCCGGGACGGGCGAGGAGGCTCCGGCCTCGGCCGGTTCGGCGAAGCGGTGCCCGGTCAGAAGCGCGGCGAGCGCGCCGAGGACGAGGGCGACGAGGAGCGCCGGGCGCGGAAGCCGACGGGTGCGCGCCGGGAGGGGCGCGGACGGGCGCGAGGGAACGGGGGGCGGAGGCCGACGCGTCTTGGAGTTCCGGACCAATTTCATGGGTAGTTAATTATCGTCGAGGGGGGGCGGATTTTCCAGATTTAGGATTGCGACAAACCTGCGCGAAGCGCGCCAGTTTTTCGGAGGTTCGCACCGGAAGAGAGGTCCCTCTCGACAGAGAATCCTGAACTCACGATGAACGAATGAAAGGAGGACGGGGGCAACCTGAAAAGAGAAGTGGACCGAGCAGGACTCGAACCTGCGGCCCGCTGGTTAAGAGCTAACGGTTCACGAAAATGCGCTGAGTGCGTTTTCGCGACTGCTCTTGACAAGCCATTTAAAATTCTGCACCCACAAGGAGGTGCGGAATGACGATAAAACCGTCATGGCTAGACAGGGTTATACGGGCCGTTTCAGATAATGTCAATAGATTTCAGCCAGAAAAAGCTGTCGGATCGGCGGCCGATGCCGCGATTGTGGAAAAATCGGATTCCGATATCCCCCGGTACATTGCCATCTACCTGCGCGAACTGCACGCGCGCTGTGTCTCCCCCTACACAATCCGCGCGTATACCGTCTGCCTCGATCTCTTCGCGCGCTTCGCGGCCGCGCGCCCGCTCTCGACCGATCTCCTCCTCGAGTACGCCGAGGCCCTGTACGCGCGCCGCGGCCTCGCCAGGGCCTCGATCGGAACCTACCTGGGCCACGTCTATACCTGGGCGCGTTGGTGCGCCAGGCGCGGCGCCGCGATCGACGTCTCGCGGCTGCGTGCCCGCCGCGCGGCCGGCGGCATCAAAGCGCTGACGGTTGCGCAGATCTTCAAGGCCTTCAAGGCCACGCCGCGCGGCACCCGCTTTATGATCGCATTTCTACTCGATTCAGGTCTTCGCGTCTCCGAACTCGTCGGCTGCCGTGCGCGCGACTTTTCCGAGGTCGACGGCGTTCTCTCGGTCGTCGTCATCGGCAAGGGCGGCCGGATCCGCCGCGTCGGCCTGGGCCACGATCTCGCGGCCGCGACGCGGGCGCGCCTGGCCGAACTCGGCGCCGACGATCTGCTCTTCCCGCTGACGGTCGAGGGTGTCCGAACGCGTCTGAAGCGAGCGTCCCGCCTCTGCGGCTTCTCGATCCTGCCGCACCGCTGGCGCCACTCCTGGGCGCAACAGGCCTGCGCGCGCGGCGCCTCAGCCGGGCTTATCCAGGCCGCGCTCGGCCACGCGACGCCGACGATGAGCCTCCACTACGCGCGTCTCTACTCGAACCAGGCCGCGGCCGCGCAGTCCGCGCTCTCGCCCGTCGACGGCATGGGGATTGAACTCTGACCATGCCGCGCGCTATGCTCATCCCATGGACGACACGCGCGGCCGCGCCAGCCTCACGATCCACCACGCCCTCGCCGCGCTCCTCGTCCTGGATATCGGTCTCCGCCTCGGCGCCGGCACGATCCCCGCCGCAACGCCGGGCGCGCCACCGGCCGCGGTCGCACCGGCGGATCCTGCCGCGTCTGCCGCTGCCGCCGCGGCCGCGCCAACCACGGAACCCGCCGCCCGCCGCTGCGCGGCCACGACTCGCCGCGGCTCGCAGTGCTCGCGCAAATCGGAACCCGGCTCCAGCTTCTGCTGGCAACATCAAGGGAGGTAGTCATGAAGAATTTCGTGAATCGCGTCCGCGCGTCGGACCAGCTGCTCGCCGCGCTCTTCCTCGGCGCCTGCATCGTCATCGCGGCGCTCATCGTCTCGCGGCCGCGCGTCCACGTCGTCACGACGCCCGGCACGCCCGTCTACGTCTCCACCGAAACCAGGGGGGGTATTAGCGCCTACATCGAAGGCGACGTCCGCGCCGACGTCAGCGGCTCGATCGAGACGATCCAGTAGCCGCGGCCCCGGCGGGCGCGATCGCGTCTAGTTCAGATGCAGCGATATGCCTTCAAAAAGCAGGATCAGCGCCGAACTCGAGAGATCCCTGTTTCGCAGCGAATAGCGTAGATCACGCAGGAACTGCCCGTTCAGGCACTTGACGCTCTTGCCGCTGCTCTCTATGGCATATGCGATCGCCAGACTCTCATTGAACCAGCGTACCCAGAATTGACTGGTGCATTTTCTTGTCAGCACCGTATCCCTAACCCTGAACGGCTTGATTTTGGCGATCCAGTGCGACGTGAGAGAGAACACCTTGAGCGAATGCAGGTCGCCGTGATGATCCTCGAGTCGCTTCTTATCGGTCAGAACTCTGTGCACGCAATCCGCTAGAGCACGCTTGTCCGTCTCACAGCAACTGCTCCCGATGCCGACCTTTTCCGCCCAATTCAACTCGGCCTCGATGATGTCTTTCCAGACGCGACGAAACTGCTCCGGTGTATACTTCAATTCCATTGGCTTTTCGGGCATGAGTTAGGCGAGTTTTGCGACCAGTTCATCAGCGAGCGCGCTCGCCCTGAATTCGGCGGCATTCCGCGCCCTCGTGTCATAGAGCTCGTCGAAGCTCGAACAATCGGGATCATTTGTCGCGTCGTGAATACCAGCAAGCGAAAGAATCTCCTCGTCGGTCACGATCAACTCGTTCGCTCGCATGTATTCGTCTACGTTTACGCGGCCGATCGCCTCTTCGCGCGGCATCGTCATAACTTGCCTGTCTCCCTCTCTCCTGGGCGCGCACGACACATCGCGCCCGCCTTCTTCCGTAGCCAACGGCCTTATTTTTGTGTAATCGCTGGCCGCGAGCCGTGATCCATCCGTGGATCGTTTGTATTTGTAGACACAATTAGTCCGCTTTCCTTATCGGCCTGTCAAGGGAGTTGACTTCATTTTGTTTGAGATGCGATTTCAGACTATATTAGATCGTTTCATTTTATTGCAGTTACTAGGCTGTGGATGATTCAGTTGAGCGCTACTCTGCCACCCGGAACCGCATCCCGTAGCGCTTCCATCGTTCGCTCGCGAAGATCCCGCGGCATGGCGCAGCGACCGTCTCGCCGGCCGCGAGTGCGACGTAGTCGATGCCGCGGATCGGGTAGACCTCGCCGCCCGCGGCCGCGCGCGCGGCCATGATCCGCGCGTAGAGCGTGTCGGAGAATAGGTCGCCGGCGACCGGCGCCGCGAAGACCTGGCCGCGCTCGACTCCCACCAGGTCGACGCCCGCGGCCATCGGTCGCCCGACGACGGCCGCGCTGCCGCGCGGCCCGCTACAGGCCGTTGATGCGACTAGCAGCAGCAGCCAGCTCGCTCGGATCGTGGCTCGCCACGCCCCGCTCGTTGATCGCGATCGCCTCACGCGCCTCCTCCTTCCGCGCGGCCGCGCGCTCGGCGCGGCCGCCTAACACCTCCATGATGATCGGTGCGAGCGCGCCCAGGGCGCCCGCGATCGCGATCAATAGACTCACGGCCGCGGCCGCGCGGCCGTGTTGATCCGGTCGACCGCGTTCTTGCGCGCGACGCGGAACCCGTAGATCGCGGGCAGCACGACCGCGAGAAGCAGCGAAAGCGGCTCGACGAGCTTGACGAGCGCCTCGATCTTCTCCGGCGGCATCGCGACCCCGAAGACCGATACGAGCGCGATCATGCCGGCGATCGTCGCCTTCGCGAGCTTCATCTCCGACGTCGTCGCGCCCGGCTCGAGGTCGACGCCGGTGCGCGCAATCGAGAGCGCGTTCGCGGCCGCGTCGCGCGCCGTGACGTCCGTCGGCGCGGCCGCGTCGAGCGCGGCCTTCACCTGGTCGTATTCCGCCTTTGCTGCCTCGAGTCGCGCGGCCGCGGCCGCGAGCTTCGTCGTATCCATGTTACTTGTCCTTTCCGACCAGCTCGAAGTGAGGCAGGTCATTGAACGTGTTGTCCTTCAGGTCGAAGTCTCCGTCCCAGTCTCCGCCCCAGCGCACGGCGATCCCGAGCGCGGCCGCGACGCCGCGCACGATGCCGGCAAAGTGGATGAATCCCTTCGTGTCGCTCCAGTTCACGGGATACGGTGCGACGTCGACCGCGAGCGCGGGCGCGCGGTTGTGCAGCGACGACGGGAACGTCTTCTTCGACTTCCCGGCCGCGACCGCCGCGGCCTGCTCCGCCTCTCCGCGGTGCCCGCAGATCACCGTGCAGTCGACGATCTCGACGACGCGGCCGAAGAGCCGCTGCAGGTCCTCGTGGCACGTCGCGAGCCGCGCCCGCGACTGTTCTCCGAACTTGGGCATATCAGCCTCCCTTCCACTTGTAGGCGACGATGACCGCGGCCGCACCGATCGCGGCGAGATACAGGACCGCGAGCAGCATGCGCGGGATCGCGCGGATCACGCTCTTGCGCAGCTCGTCGCCCGTGTCGTCCAGGAACCGCATCACGCGCTCCGCGAACTCGTGGTGCCGCGCGTGCTGAGCGGCCGCGTCCGCGTCCATGTATGGGCACTGCACGACGCAGGGTTCCGGCCGCGCGGCCGCGCCGAGCTCCTCCCGCAGCTGCCCGACCAGTTCCGTCAGGTCCTCGACCTGCGCCGCGAGCATTCGCTCCGCCTCCGTCATCTTGTTCCTCCGTTCATCGCTGCATCACCAACGCGGCGCGGCCGCGCCGCCCTCGCGCCGTTCGCGCCGCGCGGCCATGATCTCCTCGTAGCGCGCGGCGCGCTCGTCCGGCGGCAGCGCCTTCAGCTCCTCGCCCTGCCGCTCGCCGAGCGGCCGCGCGCCGCGGCCGCGGTATGCGCGCGCCTCCGGCAGCGCGTAGCGTCCCAGGAAGAGCGCGCGCACCAGGTTCGGGGCGTCCTGCTCGATCGGGTACATGACGCGGCCGCCGCGCGTCTCGGCGTAGCCGCGCCCGTAGTCGACCGCGCCCTCGACCGCCTTTTTCGCCTGGAGCCCGGCGAGCGGCGCCAGGTAGAACGCGGCCGGGTCGATCAGCCACTCGCGCTCCCAGCCGGCGTCGCCCGGCAGGTTCGACGGCAGCCCGGCCGTGACCGGGAACCGGCCGCCGGCGAGCCCCGTGAACGGCAGGTTGTCGGCCAGGTCGACCGCGGCCGCGCGCACGCGTTCGCCGAGCTCTCGCTCGTCATCGTCGTCGCCCGCAAGCCCGAGCGCCGTTAGCACCGCGTAGACCGGGTCGATCGTCGGGCGCCGCCCGAGCAGCCGCTCATACCCCTCGTTTGCCAGGAACGAGTACAGGAAGAGCTGCGCGTACGCGGCCGCGGTCCGGAGCGCTGCGCGCCGCGCGCCGCGGTTCATCCGCGGCACGTCCTTCGTGATGAACGAGACGAGGTTGTTCACCTCGATCTGGAACTGTGTGATCGGAGCGAGCGCGCGCGATCCGAAGAGGTTCGGCAGCTGCCCGATGCTGCGGTCCGTGATCACGCGCTTCGCATACCGGTCCGCGACGCGCATCGCGCGATCGGGCGCGAGCCCGGCCGCGACGCCCTCGTAGTACTTTCCGGCGACGACGGCGCGCGATACGAACCGGTCGATCGCGGCGAAGAGCCAGCCGGCCGCGCCCTCGGCGCGCGCGAGCGGCGTCGGATCGATCGCCGCATCCGGGAACCGCCGCACCAGGAATCCGCTCTCGACGCCGTCGACGCGCGCCGGATCCGCGACGAGCGGCGCCGCGAGCGCCTCGTACAGGCCGCGCGCGGCCGCGATCTTGTTCGTCGTCGCGAGCGACTGCGCGAACGGCAGGAAGTTCATGACCGCGCTCGCGACGTTCCCACCGACCATGTTCGCAGCCGTCCGCGCCCGCAGGAAATTGAAGATCATGTAGGGCTTGCGCCCGAACGTCGACTCGATGCCGCGGTCGATCGTGTGTTTCTTGCCCGATAGCAGGTTGCCGTACTCGCGCAGGTTCGAGACAAAGTTCGCGAGCTTCACCTCGCGCGGCGCGCCCTCGAGCAGCGCCTCGACTCCGCCGCGCCCCTCGCGCCGCGCCGCGTCGGCCGCCTCCGCGCTGTCTCGGATGTAGGCCTCGAGCGCGCGCGCGCGCTGCAAGCTGTCGATATGGAACATCTGGCGGCTGATCGCGTCGAGGTAGTTGTCCATGCCGCGGATCGCGGACATCGTCGTGTCGATCCCGAGACGCTTCAGCTCGGCCGACGAGAACGGCTTCCCCGGCCGGAAGAACTCGGTCATGCCCGAGATCGACGTCGGCAGGTCCTCCATGTTGAGGAAGACGCCGAACTGCTGGATCGCGCTGCCGATGAACTGGAAGTGGCGGAAGTAGTTCTCGAGCTTCGGGATCGGCGCGTAATTGAACGCGGCGCGCGCCGCGTTCACGCGGTCGAGCAGCTCGTCGTACTTCGCGCGGAAGTACGCGGCCGCGGCACGGACCGCGTCCGCGCGCCGCGTCGCCGCGGCCAGCGCGGTGTCGTCGAGGTTCCCCTCGCCGTATTCCATGACGAGCGCATCCTCGCGCGACCCGGCGCGGATCCCGAGGCGCCTCATCTCGTCGCGGATCTCGGCGCGCAGCTCGTTTACGAACCGAACGCGCGCCGTCTCGTTCTCTTCCACCGGCCGCGTCAGGAAAGCATCGATGCGCGCGGCGTCGCCGCGCGGCGCCACGTCCTGGATGTTCCGCTCCATCGTCTCGCGCGCCAAGAGGAACGCGGGGCGATCGCGCCATCTCGTGAAGTCGATGACCGGCGGCCGCAGCCCGCCGCGACCGGCCGCGGGCGCAATCACGGTCGGCGCGGCGCCCGGCGCCGACTGATCGGTCGCGGCCGCGATGAACTCGCGATCGAAGCGGCCGGTAGCGGCCGCGTTCAGGTCCGCGCCGCTCACGACGCGCGGCGGCTCAGTCGTCATATCGCGGACAACGCTCGACGGCCCGGTGCTCGTCGGCGCGGCAGCGCGCGCCGCGCGCTCCTCGGACGGCTTCATCGGTGCAGCGGCCGCATCCTCGTCGATCCCGATCTCGCGCAGCCGCTCGCGGCGCCACGCGTTCGCCGCGCCGATCTCATACGACCAGCGCGCCGGATCGTCGGAATAGCGCGCCGTGTTCAGTCGCGCCCGGTATTCCCGCTCGATCGCCTCCGGCGTCCGGAACTCCCCGGCGCCGCCCATCGAATAACGCGCGGCCGCGGCCGCGCCGCCGCCGCCGCGTCGCAGCGCACGCATCGCGACCGCGGCCAGGTCCGCCTCGGTGATGTTATGCGGCACCCATCCGAGGCGATCGATCGCCCAGGCGCGCATCGCGGCCAGCATGTCGCGCACCCAGCGGCGGACGCGCCCCGGCAGCGCCGCGCGATCGCGCTCGTATGCCTCGACCGCGTATGCGCCGAACTCCTCGGTCGTCAGCGCTTCCGGCGTCGCGCCCGGCACGCGCTCGAGCGCGGCCGCGAACCACTGCGAGCCGCGGCCGGCTGTGGCATCGCCGCGCAGCGACTCGAGGCGCCGCATCAGCGCGGCGTGCGTCGGCGTGCCGCGGAATGCGTCGAGCGCCGCGTGCACGCCTTCATGCTTCAGGATCGCGGCCGCGCCGCCGCGCTCGATATTCGACGCCACCAGGTGCGCCGCGCGACCGTCCCAGACGCCGTAGACGACGCCGTCACCGATCGGGCGCCCGGGCGGCAGCGTGGCTTCGGATTCATGGATGACGAGGCGGTTGCCGCGCTCGAGCCGCGCAACCGTGCGCCGACCGAGCGCGGCATCGAGCTCAGCGCGCAGCGAGTCTACATTATGCCGATCTACGGCCTCGACGTGGGATGTGCGTTGGGATTGAACAGATTCGGGTAATCGATTTCGATTCGATGAATCGGCAGGAGCTTGTACTTGCGACTCATCCCCTCTGCCGCCGCTACCAGGTCCGGCGGCGTCGATAGAAGACCCTTGCCCGTCATCCGGCGTCGAAGCGATGCCAACAGTTCTTCGACCGGGAATCCCTCGTATTCTTTCGGCAAGTTGCTGACGTCGAAGTCGTCCATGTGTCTCTCCTATCAAGCTGATTATCGACTCAGCCTCGCCATTAGTCAAGACCTGCGCGAGCGAATCCACCTTGATTCCGGCTCCGATCTGCCGCAGCGCCGACGCCAGGCGATGCCGCGTCGGCGTCGTAATGTTGATCTTCGGGTCGCCTCGCAGCGCCGCTACCGTGACCACATCGGCGCCGTGGCTGCGCAGAAGGCGAATGAACGCGCCGACCGACCCTCCGGTCGTTAGTATGTCCTCCGTCACTACGACGCGCGCGCCGCGCAACTGTTCCCACGATGATCCACTGTCGCGACTCACTCGATAAGATCGATTCACAAATACACGCTCGTTTTTCGGGACTTCTTTAGCGGGTTGTTCAATCGAGGGATCCGCCAAGTTGTTTCCGTCAACGGCTTCTACGCCGAACATCCGCGCCAGCTTTGTCGCCAGAGCTAACGGATGCACGTTCTGCCCGGTCGTCGTCGGTTGCGAGATGAAAACCAGGCGCTCGCGCGGCGTGCCTTCGAGCTGCCGGCCGAGCCGTATCGTATCCTCGTCCGACCAGATCCGGTCCGCACTGCGCAGCGCGGCACCCAGGTCGCGCCGCGACTTGCCCGCGATCCAATCCGGATGCTCCGTATTGATGCGCGCGCCGCCCTGTGGAACTATGACCCGCTCCTGGTTCGTGAACCGCTGCGTCGGCGCGATCGAGAAACGTGGCGCGGCCGTGCCGCCGGGCGCCGGAAGCTCCGAACCTGGCGCCGCATCCCCGTCCTCCTCACCGCGGTTCACCAGCGCGCCGGTCGCGGCCATGCCGCCGCCGATGAGGACCGCCATCTTCGCCGCGTCGCGCAGCCGCGTGCGCACCTCGTCGATCCGCATATCCGGCCGCAGGTAGCCGCGGTCGAGCGCAATGTTCGTGAGCTCGGTCAGCTGCTCGCTCGGGACCTCGGAGAGTGCGGCGCCGACATAGGCGCGCAGGCCGCGGCGGCCGCGCCGGAAGATCATGTCCATCGGCAGCTTCTCGGGCAGCGTCTCGGCGAGCGCATACCCGGTCGCGAACGTGGCCGCGACGCCAGGCCGCGCGCCCGCCGAGCGCATCTCGCCGTACTTCTGGCCCCAGATCGGGAGCGCCATGAGCGCCAGCGACGCATTCGCCTCGTTCGGCACGAACGCGGCCGCGCGCACGGCGGCGCGCGCGCTGCCGCCGCGCGCGAGCGCACCCAGGATGCTCCTGTCGGCAGCGGCCGTGAGCGCGCGCGTGCCGCGCGCCGCCGGCAGCATCGCGATCGCCATCGCCGCGATCGACTCCGCGCCGCCCGCGAAGAGCCGCGCGACATCCGACTGCAGCGCCGGGTCGTGGTAGATGCCCTCATGGATCCGCGCCGCCTCGTCGCGCAGCCTCCGCCCGACGCGCGCGACGCGCGAGTCATCGAACCCGGAGAGCTCGGCCGCGGCCTCGGTGAGTCCGCCCAGGCCGGCCGCGGTCGAGAACCCGAAGGCGCCGAGCCCGGCGAGCGACGCCCGCGCGGCGTCGCCAGCCGCGCCCGCGACGTGTTCGACGCGCGACTCTCCCGGCGCGAGCGGCGCCGTCGCGACCTCGAACGGCAGGGCGGCCAGGTCCGCGACGCCGCGCGCCGCGGCCGGCACGGCCGCGGCCCAGTCTCTCGAGACGCGCCGCACCGAGCCCTCGAGCGTCGGCGCCTCGGTCGCGCGCCGCTCGTTCGCCTCCGCGACCAGGTCCTCAATCGCGCCCATGAGATTCCGTTCGCGCGCCGCCTCGCTGCGCGGCCGCGCGGTCGTCGCGTCGTGCGGAGCCTCGAGGGCCGCGAGCGTCGCCGGCGCCGCGTCCACGGCCGGCCTGAAATCCTCGACCGTGATCGCGGGCGCCTCGGCGCGGCTGCGCCAGTCGCGCTCCGCGCCCAGGAGCCCGGCGCCGCCGCGCTCCTCGATGCCATACCGCGCGGCGAGCATCTCGGCGACGCCGCCGCGCAGCGGCCGCGGCGCCGCCTCGTCGATCTCCGGCGCGCGCGGTCGCGGCGTCTCGAGGCGCGGCACTCGGCCCGGAGCAGCCGCAACCGCTGTCGGCTGCGCGAAGAGCCGCGCGACCGTGCTCGTCGTCGGTTCAGGCTCGAACGCGGCGCGCCCGAAGCGCCGCCGCGCGCGCATATCGGCCTCGCTGTATCGCGGCGGCACGGCCGCGGCCGCACGGCCGCCGAGCGTCGTCAGGTCCGCGTCCACGACCGCGCGCAGCGTATCGACCGGATCCGGTGGTGCGGCGCCGAGCGCGGTCAGGTCCGCGCCCGCGATCGCGCGCAGAGCATCGATCCCGACACGCCGCTTTGCCCCGGTCTTAGCCATTAGCGGAAAAAGCCTCCAGTGAACGGGAAATCGGGCAGCGCAATCTCGCCCGTAAACTTCGCGTTATGCTCGCTCCACCTTCTTTGAAGACCTCTTGCGGTCCTGATGAACTGATCTACTTCTTTTCTCTGTTCCGGACTGAGTGAACCGCTGTTTACGCTCCCATAGGCATTGATGAGATGATTCGCGTCGTTCTGTAATTGTCTTGCTTCCGTCATCAGATTTGCGCGCTCCCCTACCGCCGCCCGCCTCTGCGTATCCGTCAGGCGACCGGTCGTGGCGCCGCCCTCCGCGGCCGCTCCACCGCTGCCGCTGCCGCGGCCCGCGCCGCCGCCCGGCACGCGCGGCCTCACGACCTCGCCGCCCGGCCCGACGTAGATCATGTTGCGGCCGCTGCCGCGGAT
Organism: uncultured bacterium; assembly: GCA_964637705.1. Taxonomy (GTDB): domain Bacteria; phylum UBA8481; class UBA8481; order UBA8481; family UBA8481; genus CAZWVM01. Next base: position 14,988 of record CAZWVM010000022.1, on the reverse strand, counting down.
CTGATACGGCTCACCGTCGATCATCACCGTGTTTCGGTCCGCAGCCGCGACGCGCGACGGCGCCGCGGCACCAAAGAGCGCCGAGACCGGGTCAACGGCGCGCGCGGCCGCTCCGCGCGGCTGCGGCAGCGGCTCGGCCGCGACGACGCCGGGCTCCGGCTCCTCGAAGTCAATGCCATAGCGCTGCCGTACGACCTCGCGGATCCGCGCGCGCTCCTGGGCGTCGCCGCCGCGGAACCGCTCACGCGCCTGGTTGATCGCGCGCTCGCGCAGCACCGCGACCGCGTTCGCGCGCGCCGCGGCCTCGTCGACATCGCGCGCCGCGATGGCGCCCGGCTCGCGTGCCGCGGCCTCTGCGCGCAGCCGCTCGACGATATCCGGCCGCGCCGCGAGCGTGCGCCCGAGCCGTCGCGCGTCCTGCTCGAGCCCGGCGATCAGCGACCCGACTAGCTCCGGTTGCTGCCGCGCCGCGCCGTATGCCGCGGTCGCGCGCCGCTCGATCTCCTCGTCCGCCGCGCGCTCGGCCGCCGCGCGTATCACGGCCTCCTGCTCGGCCGTGAGCGTGCCGCCCGCCGCCTCGGCGCGCCGTCGCGCCGCCGCGATCGCATCCCCGGCCGCGGCCGGCGCCGCCGCCGCGTCCCGCCGCGCGGCGTCGAAGGCGTTGTCGACCTCAGCGCGCCGCGCGGCCGCTCGCCGCTCTTCGGCCTCGCGCGCGGCCCGTGCCGCCTCGTCGGTCGCGAGCGCGGTCGCGGTCGCGCCGCGCGCGTCGCGGTTCCTGTTGAACGTCGTCTCGTCGCGCGTCTGCGTCAGGCCCTCGCGCGCCGCGTCGAGCGCGAGGCCGCGCCGCGCGACCGCGTCCGGCCGGTCCTCGACCGCCCAGGCGTTCTCGAGCTCGGCCTTCTCCGCGTTCAGCCGCGCCATCTTCGTCGCCACGTCCTCGTACAGTTGCCGCCGCGCCCGGTCCTCGATCTCGTCACGCCGCCGCAACCCGCGCGCGATCGCGCCGCCGAATCCCGCCATCTCAGTTCACCTTGCCCTTCTTGTTCCACCAGTCCTCGAGGCCGTAGAGGCTGCGCCCGAGCAGCTCGCCGCCGAGATCCTCGTACCCGGCCGCCTGCTCGTCGTAGTAGCGCGAACGCGCCATCGACGGCCCCGGCGCGCCGGACGCCAGGAGCGCGCGGTTCCGGTAGCCGCGGTCGAGGTCCTCGCCGATCATCGAGTAGCCGCGCGCGACGCGCTCGACCATCTCGCGGTGCTGCGCCGCGCGCTCGAGCATCGCGGCCTCGTCCTCGTCGCGCCGCTGGTCCGCGCCGACGGCCGCGAGCCGCGCCAGCCCGGCCGCGCTGCCGCTCTCGCCGCGCCGCGCCAGGTAGTCGGAGAGCGACTGCGTCGCCGCCGCGCCCGCGCGACCGCGCCGCGCGGCCGCGACCTGATATGTGCGGTCGCTCGCGGCCTGCTCGGCGGCCGGCGCCGCGCCGCCCGCATACTGCTGCGCGACGCGCGTCCACATGGCGCGCTGCGCCATCTCGTTCGGCGACTCGCTCGCGTACCCGACGCGCCGCGACTCCGCCTCGCGCTCCGCGGCCTCGGCCGCGCGCGTCGCCTTCTTCCGCGCCGCGTTCGCGCCGAACATCGACGCGACCGAGGCCACGCCCTGGAGTGCCGGTAAGACCCATGCAGCCATGATCAGTTGCTCCTTTCGAGTTCCCGCAGCCGCGCCTCGATCCGCTCGAGCCGCGCATTCAGATTCTTGACCAGCTCCGCCAGGTTCGCGTGCGCCGCGGCCGCGGCCGCGTCGACCGTGTTCTTTCCTGTCGGCCGCGGCGCCGCCGGCTCCGGTATCGGGTTCATCGGATCCGTGCCCCGCGCGCGACCGCGAACGTGAGGCCGTGCAGCCGCGTCTCCGCGCCCGCCTCGAAGCGCACCGCCGCCATGCGGCCGCGGCACCGCTGCGGCAGCGGCAGCCGCACGTCGCGGCGCGCGCCGCGCGACGTGCCGTTGAGGCCCGTCCACGACTTCGTCTCGCGGCCGCGATCGACGACGAGCGTCACGTTCCAGCGGTCGCCGAGGTAGAAGACCGGCGACACGCGCGCGGCCGAGAGCGCAGCCCCGTTCGACGTCTGGAGCGCATAGCGCCAGCGGTCGCCGACGGCGTGGTCCGCGCCGTCGAAGAGCACGATGCCGACCAGGTTGTCATACATCGCCTGATGCACCCAACCCGCGCCCTGGTCGCGCTCCCACCGGATCACGCGCGAGGCCGTGACCTCGGGGCGCCCGGCCGCGTCGAAATAGTTGTAGCGAGCCTCGAGGAATGCGAGCGGGACGGGCGGCATCAGTTGACCCTTTCGCCGACGATGCGGAGGTCGGTCGCGCGCGGCGGCGCCACGACCTCAAAGGCATTCGGCCCGACGTAGACGTAGACGGCGCCGTCGAGCACGCCGACCCGGAACCAGTAGGTGCCGATCGACAACGGCGCCGCGATCGCGATCTCGTTCCAGAGCGCGTTGTTCGTGTGCGTCGCGCTCCAGGCTACGGCCGCGAACGCGGCGTCGAGCGCGACCTGAAATAGATACGTCTTCTGGAGCGGCGTGTTCTTTCGGATCTTCAGCGTCGCGGGCGTCGTCACGGCCGCGCCGTCGAGCGGCTCGAGTATCGTCGGCAGGATGAGCATCAGGAGACCTCGCAGTCCACGTAGAGATCGGCCGCGACCGCGTCCGCGCCCTCGGCCATGAGCGGCGACTGCGTCTCGAGGAACCATCGGATGCGCGCGGACGCGGGCGCCGTGTCGCTCCAGGTCGCGTACACGACGCCGTTCCAGCGCGCGCCGTCGAACGCGGCCGCGTCGTTCTCGAGCCGCCACATGCGGCCGTCGCCCGCGATCGCCCAGATGCCCTCGAGCGCGGCCGCGCCGCCGGCCAGGTCGACCGCGTTCCGGATGTGCCGCGCGCCGCGCGGCGCGAACGGGTACCGGTCGGGCGGCAGCCACCGCCGCGCCGCCGGCTCGTAGATCCAGGCGCGGCCGTCGGCCGTGAGCCAGTAGAGGCGGCCGTGCCACGCGAAGCCGTACACCGCGGCCGCGCCCGTCAGCGCGGCCAGGTAGGCGGCCGCGAAGATCGGCTCGCCGCGCTCGTCATCCGTGACGCGCCGTGCCGTGTAGCCGTCGAAGGCGTAGACGCCGTCGGGCGCGACCCAGACGTCGCCGAGCCGCTCGTCGAAGAGCACCGACGCGCGGTGCCGCGTGCCCGCGCCGCCGACGCGCCGCGCGGCGCCGTCGATCGCGTCCAGGACGAAGAGGTCGCTCTCCTTGCGCATCACGACCGCGGTGCCGAGCCCGTTCACCTGGACGATCGCGCGGCGGTCTCCGCCGAGGTCCCCGACGTTTACGTCCGGCACGCGGTCCGGCGCGTTCGTCGGCGTCCACCAGTACCGGTTCGGCGCGGCCGCGGTCGCGGCGAAGATGTACTGGTCGCCGACCGCGGCCACGAGCGCGACGCCCTCGGGCGGCGCCACGTGCGTCAGGGCCGTCGGCGCCGCGATCCCCTGCGTCCGCGCGCTCTCGTCGGTCGAGACGTCGATCTGCGTCGTCGTGTTGTCCGCGATCTCGGTGATGTAGTAGAGCGTCTCGCCGTCGCCGAGCGACCCGTAGATGCGGCGCGCGACGATCGCGGCGCCGCCGACCGCGATCGACGACAAGGTCACGCTCGCGTTATACGGCGCCGTCACGATCGCGGCCTCTGAGACCGGGCTCTCGGCGCCCGCATTGTCGACGAGCGTCACGCCAAAGCGCCACGCGGCCGTCCCCTCGGGCACGACGGCGTTCGGCAAGAGCTCGCGCCGCAGCTTCCCGGCCACGTCGGTCCCGGTCTTGTCGAAGAACCAGACATACGGCGCGTCCGGCGCCGACGTATCGATCGGCCCGTGGTGCGTCGCCATCCCGCTGCCGTCGGCGAGCGTCGTCGTCGACGACCACTGGTTCGAGACGATGTCGTAGGTGCGCACGACGTTCGTGCCGTCCTGGTAGAAGTGCAGCTTGCCGTCGCCCGAGCCGTGATTGTAGACGAGCGCCGAGGCGCGGCTCGCGCCGCACGAGAACCCGGCGTCGATCGGCGTCGACCGCGTCGCGGTCGTACCTGCGATGTCGTAGCGGACGAGCCGCGCGTTGCCGCTCGGAGCGAATGAGGCGCCGACCGCGCCCGGCTGCTCGAGGATCCAGACCTGCGACGACGGCGACCCGGTCACGTCGACGGCCGTCATGAACGAGGAGTAGAGGCGGTAGTACTCGGCGCGGAACTCGGCGTCCGTCGGCGGCGACGGCGGCGCCGTCCCCAGAAACGTCTTATCGAAGTGGAGCCAGCGGCACTTTGCGCGGAAATTGACGGTATCGAGCTCGGTCAGTTCCATGAGCGCGCGCCCGACGTAACGGTTCACGAGCACGGGCTGCCCCGAATACTCGTCGTGATGGTCTACCATGCAGGTGAAGAAGAAGCGGTTCTGTCCCCAGGTGCGCGGCACGGCCGCGGCCGCGGCCGCGTCCCAGACGAGCGCCTCGCGGTATGCCGCGTCCGCGCTGTCGTTATAGAGCGCGAGCGAGTCCGTGAACTGGTCGATATCCCAGCGGTAGGCGTAGAGCGTGCGCGCGTGGTGCCCGACGGGCGGCGCCGTCGCGCCCGGCGCGACCGTGAGGATGCCGCCCGAGACGTGGAACCCCTCCGGCGCCAGGATCGAGTAGGCCATCGGGCCGCCGAGCGTCGAGCTGCCGTGCGCGGCCGTGTTCGTGACCGAGGCCCACGCGCCCGCGATGTAGCGCTTGTCGATCTCGTGCTCCGGCGCGGCCGCGGCCGGTTCGCGCAGCAAGAGGTCGCGGCCGGTGCCCGGCCGGTACGCAAGCCCGAGTCGCCGGTCGCCCGGCGCCGTGAATGTGTTGCCCGCGACGTACGCGGCCGCGGGCGTCGTCGGGCCCGCGACGTGCCCGGCCGCGCGGAATTCCCACCCGTTCGGCCAGTTGACGAGGTCCGTCGTGCGGCGCAGCAGGTGCGGCCGATCGTGGCCGTTGACGAATTCGATCCGGTTGAACGCGCTGTCGTCGCCGACGACGGTCTGCGCCAGCAGGTACGGGAACTGGGCGATCTTCGTCGCGCCGTTCTTCACCTCCCAGATGCCGCCGGTCGCGTCCGCGACGATGACTGCGGTGTAGGTGCCGTCGCGGTACTCCCAGGGTCCGACGCACGTCGCCGGCAGCGCCGGCACCGCGACGACGCCCGTGCCCGGCCGCGCGGCCGCGCCGCCGGATGCGTCGAGCCGCAGGTTCTCGCCGTCGCGCAGGCTCGTCCGCGGCAGGTCGGCCGGGTCGCCGTTGTTCATGACGCCGCGCGCCCACCCGCGCGTCGATAGCGTATCAGTCATAATGCGCCTCGATCTGCGCCTCGATCGCGGGCGCCGTCTCGGCCGCGACCGCGGCCGCGATGATCCCGCCCTCGATCCGGAACGTCTCGGTCGCGTAGCCCTCGAAGCGCCACGGCCCGACCTCGACCAGGTCGCTCGCCGTGAGCCAGAGCTTCAGGCGGTTGCCGTCGCCGCCGTCGCCGACGCGGACGCGGATCGACTCCGGGTACGTCGTCACGTCGTCGACTGTGCGCCCGAGCGGCACGTCCGTGCGCGTCGGCGTCGCCACGACCTCGAACGGCATGATCGACGACGGCGCGCCCAGGGGCGCCCGCCGCGCGATCTCGCGTGCCACGGTCGCGGACGGGTCGTGGACCATGAGGCGGGCGAACCCGTCCTCGTCGACGCCAGCCATGAGGTGCACGGCATCGGCCACGAGGTCCTTGACCCAGCCCTTGATCGCGACGACGACGTTCATTCGACCGGCGCCTCGTTCATGACGATCGGAGTGCCCGGGTCACCGTCATCGGGAGCGGTTTCACTCTCGATGACGGGCCCGGACTCGTCCGGAGCCGCCAGCATGTCAATGACTGGCGGCACGGTTACTTGACCGCGAAGAACTCGAAGAGCTTGTTGGTCACCTTCGCGCCCGCCGTGTCATTCACGAGCTTGACCGTGACCGTGTGCTGCCCGTTCGATAGGTCGGAGATATCGATGTAGCCCGACGCGAGGGCGTCGTAGCTCGTGGCCTGGGTCGTCAAGGTCGCGCGCGGCGATGCCTCGGAGTCGATGTAGACCTTGAGGGACCCGATCGAGGCCGGGTTGTCGACCTTGAGCTGGGCGTTCACGGCGAAGGAGACATACGGCGAATTGCCGCTGTTCTTCTGGAACGAGCCCGACTTCACGGCCGCCTCGGTCGTCCCGGTGACGGACGCCTCGTTCGCGTTCGTGATGAGGGGCGTCGAGCGGATGAGCTCCTCGGCCTTGTCCAGGGTCACAGCCCCGTCGACCAGGTTCACGGTGTCGACCGCGTCGTCGCCGAGCTTGGCGTTCGGGAGTTTGCCGGTGACCTTCGAGCTTTCCAGGACGACGGCGCTCTCCGCCAGGAGTTCCGCCGTGATCGAGCCCGGCTCGATCGTTGCTACAGAGTTCATTTCGATCATCTTCATACCCTCCTCAGGTATACGGCCTGCGCCGTGGTCGTGACCGCTGTCGCGGTCTTGAGTTTCAATTCGGTCACTTCATGATTCGAGAGCCTGAGACTGCCTCCCTTCTCGGACTGGCCTTCGAGTTCCATCCAGCCGCTGCCGTTCACGTTCGCCATGAGGCGGCCGTTCCCCAGGTTCTTGACCAGGAGGTCGCGCGCCGCGGGCTCGATCGCGATCGTCGTCCCCGACGTCGTGACCGTATCGCGCCAGACGACCAGGTTGTTCGTCGGCAGGAGCGCCCAGAATGCCTCCCACGGGATCGGCGCCCAATGCCCCAGGAGCCGCCGCGCGAAGAGCGTCCAGCGCGGCAGGATCGAGACGGGCATCAGACACGGCCCGTCCGGATCCGCCTCGAGAGCGTCGATCCCAGGTGACGCCCGAGGCCGCCGCCTCCGCCTCCGCCCGGTGTCGGCGGCGCCGTGACGACGATCGCGACCGCCAGGTCCCAGGTCAGCTGCCCGTCGTTCGCGCGGACGAGGAAGTCATGCGCGCCCGCGGATCCCACCGGCGGCGCGACGTCCACGTGCATGGTGAACGGTACCGCGATTGGAACGCCGAGCGCCTGGTCGAGGGTGACCCAGGCCGGTTTGGTCCCGATGATCGAGAGCGTCAGCGGGTCGCCGCCAGGATCGTCGAAGACCGCCGACTGCGCGTCGCTCGCGCCTTCCTGGAGTGCGAAGTCCAGTTCGTCCGGAACGATCGTCGGGTTCACGTTCAAAACGTTCAGCGTGACGTTGACGCTCGTCGTCGAGACTCCGTCCGATACGTCATACCGGAAGATCCATTGCCCTGGCCCCGATCCCTGGGGGGCGAGGCCGAAAAACTCGAAGGTGCAGGGCGGCGTCGTGACCGCGCCGCCGGAAAGGTCGACCGGCGCCGAGTTGAGAAGCTCCCCGAGCCAGGCCGGGATCGCCCCGACGCGCGTGATCGTGACCGAGGCCGAGTCGTCCGTGACCATGAAGGGTTGGTTGATCCCGTCGCCCTCGTAGATGTTCCTCATCAACGGGTCCGGCGGGTTGACGACCGGCGGTGCGTTCGTCTCGAAGTCCACGAGGATCCCGTTGATTGAGGCGAACGGGATATACGCGTCGATGATGACCGCGTCGATGGTCGCGTGTGACGGCGCGCAGTCGAGGATCAGTCCGTCGAGCGTCGGGTTCGGCATTAGATGACGTCCCCGCGCAGGGTGAAGACGCTCTTGGCGTAGCGCCCGGCGTTGGAGAGCGCGGCGCCCATCGTGACCTGGGCGGGCGTCGGAGCCGTGTCATGCGCGTCGAAGTCGAACTGCTTCTCGAAGTCGGTCTCGACCTTGTCGACGACCGCCGACTGGTTCGCGGTCGCGTTGTTCGTCTCGTCGCCGAACGCCTCGACGTAGTGCGTGATCGCGTTCGCGCCGAGGTCCTGGCCCTTTCCGGCGTTCGACCCGTCGGTCACGGTCCCGTTCCCGGCTGCGTCCTTCGTCCAGCGGAAGAGCGATCCGTCCCAGGTCGCGGTGGATCCCGCGAACCCGGCCGTGTCTGAGAGGTCGGCCGCGTTCACGATCCGGTACTTGCGCGTCGACGCGACGTAGAGGGCATACGGCCCCCGGAGTCCCGTGTTCGCGGCGCCCATGCCGCGCCCGTTCGTGCCGGTCGAGTCCGCGCCCATCTGGCCGGTCGAGGTCATCATCGTCGATCCGGCCGCCGGGTAGAAGTTCATGGCGGCTTCGTTCACAAATGTGATCGTGCCGTCGCCCGAGTCCGTGACCGTCATGCCGCCCGGGAAGGCGGGAACGCCCTGCTTCAGGACCCGGATCATCGTCCCGGCCGCCGTGCCCCAGGACGTCACGCTCTTCATGAGCGTGTCGCAGAAGATCGTCGCGGCGTTGATGCCGCCGATCGAGGAGCAGTTCCGGATGTAGCAGTTGATGAGCTTGTGACCCATCGCGCCGATGAAGAGCGCGGCCGACGGGTAGCTGAGTCCGTCGAAGATGCAGCGCCGGAAGATCGTGTTGCCCGCGTTGTAGTGGCCGTAGCCGCTCGTCGCGAGGCCGCCGATGAAGGCCTGGCCGATGATCTCGAGGACCTTGGAACCGTATGATACGGCCTCGCCCGTGAGCGTTCCGGATCCGCCATCCCAGGTCCCGCGCCCCTTCATGATCGTGTTGTCGGCCGTGAAGGAGATCATGCGGTTCGTCCCGAGCGGCCGGATCACCGCGCCGCGGATGTCGATGGTCAGGGTCTTCGATACGGTCGGCGACTCGTAGAAGATGCGCGGCGCGCCCGATGCGTCGGTCGAGCCATACCAGAGGATCGTGTCGCCCGAGGTCGCGGCCGTCTGGGCGGCCGAGAACGAGGTGAAGTTCGGGTCGACGTTCCCGCCGGTCCCGGCGGGGTTCCTGGGGTCGTTCGGATGCCAGACTCTCTTGACGGCCATGCTCAGATCTCCTCGACGTTGTCAGCGTAGCCGGTGCTGTAGATCGGCGGTCCGGCCGGGTCGATGTTTGCGTAGGTGTAGGTGCGGGTGGCGCGCAGCGCGGCCGTCGCGCTCTCGTCGATGACCTGGTCGTCCAGGGTCACCGGCTGCGGCAGCGAGGCGTGCGTCACCTGCTTCGTCGTCTCCTGGTGCGTCGCGTCGCCCTCGGCGCGGATCAGCGTGATCGCGCTCTCGTAGCCCGGCGCCGCCACGTTACGCGATCTCCGTGACGTAGGCCGTGAAGGAGGCGCCCGTCGAGATCCCGCGCCAGGTGCCCTGCGCGAGCTTCACCGCGTCCCAGACGTCGCGCGTCCCGTGGTCCTGGACCCACGCGGGGAGTGTCTTGTCGCCGCCGTCGCCCGCGTCGCCGTAGACGGTGAGGTCGTCGGCGACCGTCTTGGGGATCCAGACGACGAGCATCGTCGTCTCGTCCAGGGGCGCCGTGTTCAATTTGATCCCGGCCGCGTCCGCCGCCGCCGGGATGACGACCGCGCGCGTCCTCTTGAATCCACGGTTCTGCGCCGCGATCGGCTTGCCGTTGGCGTCAAGCGCCAGTGTCGGGTTGTTCATGAAGGCCTCCAGTCCTGGCTCTCCTCGTCGAACAGGTCGGAGAGCGATAGCGTCTCGTGATCGTTGTCGGCCTCGCCGACAAGCTCGTCAAATAGGGTCTTCGCGGCCGCGGCCCGCGTCTCGTTCTCGAGCGCGAGCCAAGACTTGTAGACGAGGTGCTCGAGCGCGGCATCCTCGGTCTCGGCCGGCCAGCCCGTCGGCGCGTCCGCGTCGACCGCCTCGGCCGTGCGCCCGAAGTAGTCGAACACGGCCGCGACCGCGGCCGTGAGCAGCGGCCCGACGTGGATCGAGCGCGCGTATACGCACCAGTAGATCGGCGCGGCCGCGGTCTGCTTCCGCGCCTTCATGATCGTCGTGCGCGACGACGGAGCCACCTCGTCGCCTTCGTGGTACAGCGCCTTCGGCGCGACGTAGTCGGCCGGCAGCGCGGCCGTGCCGTCGGCCGCGATCACGACCGCGGCCGTGCGCTGCGCGGCGCCCGCGCGCCGCTCGTAGGTGCGCGCGCCGCGGTTCAATTCGGACAGCATGAAGTCGGCGCCGATGCGCGGATCCTCGGCGTCGCCGCCCTGGTCCACGATCCGCGTCCGCGCCTCGGCGATCAGTTGGTTCGGTGTCACGTTGCCCTCCAGGCCCGGGCGGCTCGCGCCGCCCGGGCGTCCGTTGCCTATGCCATAGCGGCCGCGATCATGCGAAGTTGTAGCCCTTGATGATCCAGTCGTGCTGCCGCGCGTTGCAGATGAAGTTGTAGGCGAGCAGCATGTCGGCGCCGTACGCGTCGAGCCGCAGCGTGTCCTTCAGGAACTTCCACTCGCTCATCGTCAGCTTGCGCTGCGGGTCCTTCGAGACCGCGAGCTTCAGCGTCGAGAACTCGACGCCGATGTAGCAGTTCGCGGGGATCTGGTCGTGGATCCGCACCTCGATGTCGGAGTAGTAGAGACGCCCCGCGCGGCCGATGTCGGTCTTCGACTCGCCGCCGACCGACTGCACGACCGTGCGGCCGTCGTCGAGCTTCTGCAGCTTGTTGTAGGCGACCCGGTTGCAGAGGATCATCTCGGTCTTGCCCTTGTTCGCGACGACCTGCGAGATCACGTCGTCGAAGTGATCGCGCGACGGCGCCGTCGGCGCCGTGGCCGTCAGGTCCAGGATGACGGCCTTGTGACCGGGCGCCTCGGCCGCGATCGGACCCGGCAGCCCGTGGCTGTTGATGCCGGCGTAGTTCGCGTCGGCGAGGATCGATCCGACCAGTCCGTGGCTGTTCGGGCTCGTGCCGTCGTAGTTGAAGAGCGCGTAGGCCATGCCCTCCACGACGCCCTTGAGCGCCGAATCGGCCGCGAAGCCCATGTAGTCGATGACGCGCGCCTCGCCCTTGTTCTCGATCGTGATGTCGCCGGGGATCCGCGCCTCGTAGATCGCCTTCCGCCAGGGCAGCGTGCCCATCAGGAGGATCGGGTTGCGGTCGGGGTTCGGGATGTTCTCGCCGGCGTAGTGCTTCAGGGCGCCGGGCCGCCCGATCTCGATCGGGAACTCGATCGAGTCGCCGCCGTCGACCTCCATCTTGTTCGCCCAGAGCTTCTCCATGACGGGGTCGCTCTTGACGACGGTGTCCATCGGGTTCTTCGTGAGGTACTTCTCGCGCGATGCGTTGAGAAGATCCGTTGTCTGGTCAGCCATTTGTAACGCTCCTTAGCTCGATTGTCGCGCCCGCCAGGCGGCGAGCGTCTCTTCCTTCCAGTCGCGCGGCGGCGTGGCCGGCGGCGCTCCCGAAACGATTTCCGTTGTCCGTTCGGCGGCCGCGCCCTTGCGGCGCAGCGCCTCCTCCGCGGCCGCGCGTCGCTCGCGGTCCAGGATCTTCTCCTGGTGCATGTCGAACGCGGCCTTGCGGGGATGAAATAGGTTCTCCTTGTTCATGTACGCGACGAGCTCGTCGGCATCGATCTCGAACTCCTTGAAGAACGGGTCCGCGATCACGGCCTCGACGTCCGCCTGCAGCTTCGCGACCGATTGCGCGACCGCGCGCCGCTTCTCCGTCTCGTGTGCCTTCTTCTCCTTGACCTTGTCCTCGATGTACAGGCGCTCGATGCGGTCGAGGTCCTCGAGCTCGCGGTCGTCGCCCAAGAGCTCCTTCGCGACGGCGCGCCGCATCGCGTCGTCCGGGTCGGCGTCGTGCTTCCCGCCTTCCGCCGCGGCCGCGGCCGGCGGCGCGGCCGCAGCCGCCCCGCTCATCCGCGCCTGGATTGCCGCGGCGAGATCCGGATTCGCGGCCAGGAACTCGTCCATCCGCGTGATCGTCGTCTCGGCCGCGCGCATCCTGTGCCGCGTATCCGCGAACTCCTTGTACGGCACATGCTCCGGCGGTCGCCGCTCGGACGGTTCGCCCTTTTCACCCGGGCCAGGTGTTCCGTCCTTCGGTGCCGCCGCGCCGCCGTCCGCGGGTTTCCCCGCGGCCGCCGCTGCCGGAGTCGCCGCCATGGTCGCCGCGCCGCCGGCGGCCGGTGCCGCCGCGGCTGGTGCCGCCGTCGTCGTAGCAGCTGCCGTTGCCGTCGTTGCCCCTGCCGGCGCGCCAGGCGCCGCCGTTCCCGTACCCGTCACTTCTGTGGACATCGATACCTCCCGCGGCTGACCTTTTTAGAGCGGTCGGTCCCGCTGCCGCATGCGCTGCAGATTGGCGTCATCGCCATGAATCCTTCGTTATTCCTCGTCGCCCGCGCCGTCGTCGCCCGCGTCGTCGTCCGTGGCCGCGCTCGCGCCGCCGGCGCGCCGCAGCACGATCTCGACCTCGTCGCCGACGGAGAACTGCCGCGCATCCTCGCGCGGCACGCAGAGCGTCGACGACGGGGTATAGCTCGGCGACGCCACGGCTTCTCCATTCGCGCCCGCGTCCTTCTTCTCCTCGCGCCGCAGCTCCGGGTGCTCGACGGAGATCGAGGCGTATTTGTCCTCGCCGTCGACGCTGATCCGCGTGACGCGGCCGCGCTTCCGGTCGACGACCTCGCCCGCTCCTGCGGCCGCGGCCGCGGCGCGGCCGCGCTCCGCGCCGCGCCCGATCGCGATCATCAGGCTCGGACCCGTCATCGCGGCCTTCACGGCCCTCTTCCGCTCTTCGAGCGGCAGCTTGTCAAAGGACATTGTTTCCTCCCGTTGTGAGCGCCGTCGGCGCCATGAGTTCGGGCGGCGGCACGGCCGCGCGGCCGGCGCCTCCCATCGCGGCCGCGACCGCGGCCATCTCCTCGTCGCCCGGCGCGACCGGCGGCGCCGCGGACGCGGCCGCGGCGGCCTGCTGCTCGTCCGCCTCGTCCTGGGCGACCAGGTCGACCGCACCCTTGATGCCCGAGTTCTCGGCGATCAGGCGCCGCCGCCGCATCGACTCCGCGGCGCCGAGTACGCCGCGCGCATCGAGGTCCGCCATGATCTGGTACGCGATCGCGCGGCTGTAGACCGTGCGCCCGGTCGGCACGATCCGGATGTCGAACCGCTCGACGTCGACTTTCTTCAGCGCGGCCGGATCCACGCGAACTGAGCGGCCGCCCGAGAGCCGCGCCACGCGCGCATACGGCAGGTTCTGCCGCATCAGGCCGATCACCTGCCGCGCCCAGGCGGCCCACGCCCGGTTCTTGTTGTCGATCTTGGCGCGCGGCCGCTTCTCGACCGTCTCCTGCGCGATCTGCATCGTCCCGACCGGCTGCTTGCTCTTCAGCGTCGCGGTCACGTCGATCTCGCCGCCACCGAGCTCCTGCCGCGCGGCCTCGACGATCTGCGCCTCGCGCGCGTAGACGTGCTCCGGCAGTGGCGGCGGCTGCTTGAACTCGAAGGCGCGCGCCGCGTCCGGCGTCGGCGTCTTGATGACGATGAACGGCAGGTTGTTGATCTTCGACAAGACCAGCGCCGTCTTCTTCGTCATCGTGAAGATGTTGGCGCTCGCGACCCGCGCCCAGTTCGCGATCATCGTCGTCAGCGCGTCGAGCTCGACCTGGTAGGGATCGAGAACCTCGGCGTCGCCGCGCCCGAAGATCGTGTCGTGCCGGTCGATGTTCTGCGCCGTCACGAGCGGGAACTCGCCGTGCCCCGGCTCCGGGCCGCCGCGCCCGAACGGGTTCGCGCGGTCGCGCAGCACCAGGTCGCCGACGACGAGGAAGACGCGGCCGTCCGGGTATTTCGGACCGCGCGCCGGCCGCGCTGCCGCGGCCGCGCCCGCGGCCGGCGCCGCCTTCGGATCGACGGCCTTCTCCTCTTCGACCGCGCCGTCGCGGTACCAGAGCTCGAGCGCGACCTTCTGCGTCCGGTATGCCGCGGCCGCGCCGCCGGTTCCGAACGCCTGGTCCACGCCGCGCCGGTTCTCGCCGAGCGTCTCGCGCGCGGCCGCGAGGATCTCGTCCTTCCGCTCCGGCCACCGCCGCACCAGCTGGTCCGTCTCGAACTGGTCGAGGAACGCGATCGCCCAGGAGCCCGCGACCGAGGTCGCGCCGCGCGGCACGTAGACCTTGCGCGGATCGACCGCGATCGTCCGCGGCCCGCCGATGCCGCCGCCCGCCTCGGCGTCCCAGTCGGTCTTCAGCGCGAAGGTGCCGAGCTTCAGCATCCAGTTCGTGCCGCGCCGGTCGACCGCGGCCGCGTCGACGAACTCCATCGCGTAGTCGATGTGGTCCTGGACGACCGCGGCCGCGGCCGCGTCGTCCGGCTGCCGCGGGTGCACCTCGATGTTGATGCCGACGTCGGCGAAGACCGGTTTCTGCTCCTCGATGAACTGCCGCGTGATGTTCCGCTTCGGCCGCGGCCGCCCGTCGCCCTTGTTCGGCACCTGCGCGCCGTCGCACTGGTCCATGAGGCGGTTCCAGTACGCGTGCCCCTCGCCCGCGATCTCGGTCTTCGCGGCCTCGAGCTCGCCGAAAACATCCCAGGCCCAGGCCGCGATCGCCTTTTCGCGCTCGCGCGCGTCCGCGATCGCCTCCGCCTTCCGGAGCGCCGTCTCGAACGTCTCGCTGTCGCCGAGCGACTTGCGCCAGAGCTCGCTCACAGGCTGACCGCCTTCGTCGTGTCGACCTCTTCGCCGTCGAGCGCGGCCGCGCCCGCGCCGCCGTCCTCGATCTCCCCGAGCCGCCGCATCCCCTTGTCGGTCGCGACCAGGATCCCGCCCTTCTCCTCCTCGCGGATCAGGCGCACGGCCATCTCGGCCGCGGCCGCGAACCCGCGCTCCGTCGCGGCCGCGCCGTCGACCGGAGCGGCGCGCAGCTCGCGTGCCGCGGTCTCGACCCCGAGTCGATACGCCTCGAGCGGAGTGACGCGCTGCAGTCGCGCGGCCCCGGCATCGGCCGCCGCCGCTCCCGGCGCGACACCCCACATAAAAACGGCCGCGGAGAACACCTTAGTGGCTAGCCGC
>CAZWVM010000021.1:0-27598 GCA_964637705.1 uncultured bacterium | reverse complement strand
AGAAGGTCGAGAAGCTTCCGACGCTGCCGGGCATCGCCATGAAGATCATCCAGACCGCGAACAATCCCAAGTCCGCGGCGGACGACCTCTCCCGCATCATCCTCTCCGACGTTTCTCTCTCCGCCAAGGTCCTGAAGATGGTGAACTCCGCCTACTACGGGATCCGCAACAAGGTCGCCAACGTGAAGCAGGCCATCGTGATCCTCGGTTTCAACACGATCAAGTCCCTCGCGCTCTCCACGGCCATCATGGACAAGTTCGCGACGTCGGGGGAGATCGAGGGTTTTTCGCGGGGCGCCTTCTGGAAGCATTCCCTCGCCGTCGCGATCACGGCCAAGATCATCGGGCGGCGCGTCGCGGGGCAGCGCGAGATGGAGGAGAATTACTTCATGGCCGGTCTCCTCCACGACATCGGCAAGATCATCCTCGACCAGTACTACCACGAGGACTTCGTGAGGGTGTTGCAGCACATGCGGGCGACGCGGCTCTCCTTCTACAAGGCGGAGATCGAGGTGAACGGGCTTTCGCACGCGGAGATCGGCGGGATGCTGGCCGGCCAATGGCAGCTGCCGGAGGAACTCGTGGCCGCGATCCGATTCCACCACACGCCCGAGAACCGCAGCGAGCACACGGCGATCATCGGCGCGACGCACTTCGCCAACATCCTGGCGAAGACGAAGAGCTTCGGATCCGGCGGCGATCAGGACATCTCCAACCTCAACGAGAACGTCGTTTTCAACCTCGGTCTCACCGAGGACGCCGTGGCCCAGATCGTCGGCGTGGAGATGGACCAGGAATACGCCAAGGCCTCCGACTTCCTCCGCCTGATGGACATCGAAGCCTGACCATGCCCCTGCGGCGCATCGGCCTCGCGCTCTGCCTTCTCGCCGTCGTCGCGTGCGGCGCGGAGGTGGCTCCGCCGCCGCCCGCCTTCTCCACCGATCCTGTCCTGGCCGAGCGCACCACCTGGCTCGGTCTCTACCTGCGCGGCGCCAAGATCGGCTGGTCCCGGACCGGCATCCGGAGGCTCGGCGAGGACCGGTACCGCATGGAGGAGGAGACCTTCATGCGGATCAAGGCGATGGGGCTGGTGCAGGAGAGCACCTTCACCTTCCACGTCGATTTCAATGCCCGCTACGAGCCGCTCGCCTACGCCTTCTCGCTCGTCACGCCCGCGATGGAGACGACGGCCGACGGCGAGGTGAAGGACGGGGTCCTCGTCACGCGCGTCCGGACCGGTGCGACGGAGAAGGAGGACCGGATCCCCCTGGACGGGAAGACCGACCTCCTCGGCCTCGCCCAGTTGCGCCGCGCCTCCGCCGGGTTCCAGGTCGGCGACGTGATCGAGGGGGAACTCTTCGAACCCTCGGTCTTCGGCGTGGTGCCGTACCGCATGGAGGTCCGGGAGACGGAAATCGTGAAGATCGGCGGGGTCGAGGAGACGCTCTACCGCGTGAAGACGGTCATGGCCTCGGTCGAAGCCGAGATGCTCGTGACCCGCAGCGGCGAGATGATCCGTTCGACCGGGCCGATGGGGATCGAGATGAAGCGGGAGTCGGAGGAGGCCGCGAAGGATCTCTCGCGGGCCGGCAGCCTGACCGACCTCATCCTCGCCTTTTCCATCGACGCGGGGCGCGTCGTCGAGAACGCCGCGGCGGTGCGCCGGGCGGAGCTCGATCTGACCGGATTCGAGGGGGATCTCGAGCCGGGCGGCGTCCAGACGGTCGGAGATCCGGATTCGGCCGGCCTCCGGATCGCGGTCGTGGATCTCGGCGCGCCGGTCCCGTTCGAGGGCCGGATCGAGCCCCATCTCGAGGCGACGACCTACGTGCAGTCGAAGGACGAGCGCATCCGGGAACGGGCGCGGGAGATCGTGCGCGGCGCGGCGACGCCCGAGGCGAAGGCGGACGCGATCTTCCGATGGGTCCACGACAACCTGAAGCGCGAGCCGGCCTTCACGCTGCCCTCCGCCGTCGATGTGCTGGAGACGCGCCGGGGCGACTGCAATGAACACGCGGTGCTCTACTGCGCCCTGGCGCGCGCCGCGGGACTGCCTTGCCGCATCGCGACCGGCGTGGCGTACATGAACGGCCGCTTCTACTACCATGCCTGGAACGAGGTGCTCCTCGACCGGGCATGGCGGCCGGTTGACGCGACCTTCGGGGAGAATCCCGCGGGCGCGTTGAGATTGCGGCTGGCGACCGGGGAGATCGCCGAGCAGTACCGGATCGCGGGGCTGGCCGGCAAGATCGGCGTGCGCATCCGGGATGCGCGGTAGGAGGCAAGGGAGACGATGAGCGAGGCGGAACGGAAGGCCGAACTTCTGACGGGATTGAGCGAGGACGTGAGGGCCTTGAGGCAGGTTCTCAAGGATGTGGAGGAGAAGCTCGTCCTCCTGGCCGGCCTGGCCTCGGAAACGACGGGCGCACCCCTGCCGGCCGCGATGCCGCTCCCGTCGCCCGCGAGGGAACCCGATCCGTTTCCGGTCCCGGCGTCGATGCCCGCCGAGTCGCTCCCGGCGGAACCGTTGTCGCGCGCGGGTTCGCCCGTGGTCACGGACTTCGCGCCCGCGGCGACCGCCGCCCCCGCCGCCCGGGCCACGCCGTCTCCTTCCGAATCGGACGAAGGACCCCGCTTCGACCTGACCGTGACGGACCTGGAGAGCCTCTTCGGCATAGGCAAGAAGGAATGAGGGAACGCGCGCCCGGCGTGAACGCCGGGTAGGGGAGGCCGAACGTGGACCGCATCGAGAAGGAGCTGAATCTTCTCCGCCGGATCTCCTCGCTCTTCCTCGCCGAGCAGGCCCGCATCTCGCTCGAGATGCCCGAGCCTTCCCAGGTCCTCGACCGGCTCGTGGACGAGGTGGCGCGGGCGATGGAGGCCGACGCGGCCACGATCTTCCTCCGGGACGACTCGATGAGCGCCGGGCCCGAGACGAGCTTCATCGTGCGCGCGACGAGGGGACTCGACGGGGCGGCCGTGGGCGCGACGCGGATCCGCCCGGGCGAGGGACTCGCCGGCCATTCGATCCGGGAGGGCCGCATCATCAGCGTCGCCGACGGCCCGGCCGATGCGCGCTACGTCTACAAGAAGGAGACGGGCGAGGAGCGTTACAAGGGATTCCTCGCCGCCCCGATCATCCGCGGCGAGGAGGTGCTCGGGATCCTCGTGCTGCATTTCCTCGAGGCGCGCGCGGCCTCGACCGACGAGATCCGGCTCATCGCGGCTCTCGCCGAGCAACTCGGGTTCGCGCTGGAGAACGCCCGGCTTTACACCGAGTTGCAGGAGCGCATGGGAGCGAGGACGCACCTCTACGAGATGTCGCGCGCCATCACGGGGCTTCTCGATCCCCGCAGCGTCTTCCAGGAGATCGCGGAACGGGCGCGCCGGATCATCCATTCGCGCGCGGCGATCCTGCGCATCTTCGACATCACGACGAACCGCCTGATGGTGGAGGCGGCGGCCGGAGACTACGACCGCTCGATGAAGTCGATGGAACCGCAGACGCTGGGTGAGAGCGTCGCCGGGGAGGCCGCGCGCTCCTACCAGCCGGTCGTCGTCCACGACCTCGCCCGCGATCCCCGCGGCGGCGGCTACCTCGGCATGACGAGTCTCCTGGCGGTGCCCCTCATCCACCAGAACCAGGTCGTCGGCACCCTGGAACTCCTGGACAAGCACTCCAAGGAGAGCGGACGCCCCCAGCCCTTCACCGTCGCCGACGAGCGCCTGCTCGCCGTCCTCGCCCAGATCGCGGCGGAATCCTACTCCAAGGCCGAGATCTACGCCGAGATGGAGGCGATCGCGCTGACATACAAGCGCAAGAACCACGAGCTCATGATCCTCAACCGCCTCTCGCGCGAGATCCAGGGGTCGACGGCGGAGAACGAGATCCTCGCGGTCATCCTGACAGGCATCACGTCCGGCCACGGTCTCGCCTATAATCGCGCGCTCGTTCTCCTGATGGACGAGCAGAAACAGGAATTGCGCGGCGCCATGGGCATCGGCCCGGGGGTGGAGGAGGTGAACCGGGTCTGGACCGAGGCGCCGGAGCGGTTCCACACCCTCGAGGACTACCTCCTCTCCGCCGACTCTGCCGAGATCGAGCGGTCGAGCTTCCACCAGGCGGTGAGGAAGTTGCGCGTTCCCATCACGGGCGAGCCGTCCCTCATCGCGCGCGTCATCTCCGAGCGCCGCGGCTTCAACATCCGCTCCACCGCCGGTCTCCTCGGTTCCGACCGTGTCTTCGCCTCCTCCCTTCGCAGCTCCTCCTACGCGATGGTTCCGGTCTGCACCAAGGATCTCGTGATCGGGCTCATCGCCGTCGACAACATCTTCAACCAGAAGCCGATCATGGACGAGGATCTCGTTCTCCTGCAGACCATCGCGAACCAGTGCGGCCTGGCCCTCGACGGCGCGCGGATGGTCGAGGAGCTCTCGACCGCGATGAAGCGGCTGGAGGTGATGACGGGGCGCCTCATCGAGGCCGAGAAGCTCGCGGCGATCGGCGAGATGGCCGCGGGCATCGCGCACGATATCCGCAATCCCCTGACCGCGATCGGCGGTTTCACCCGGCGCCTCGGCAAGCGTCTGCCGCCCTCGGACAGCGGGCACCGCTACGTCGAGATCATCGAGCACGAGGTGGAGCGGCTGGAGAAGCTCTGCACCGAGGTCCTGCAGCTCGCCTCCAGCCGCGACATCAGCCGTTCGACGGTGGACGTGATGGAACTCGTCAGGAACTGGAAGGCGCGCAACGAGACTCACCTCAGGCGCAAGAAGGTCGCCGTGGCCCTGGAACGCGACTCCTTTCCCGTTCACGCCGACGGCGTTCTCCTCGACCAGGCCCTCTCCAACATCCTCGGCAACGCCTACGACGCCGTGGAGCAGGGAGGTGAGATCCGCTGCCTCGGGGAGATTTCCGGCGGCGGGGTCTGGATCCGCGTGCGCGACAACGGCTGCGGGATGACCCCGGAGGAGATCAACCAGGCCTTCGAGGCCTTCTACACCACGAAAACCGAGGGCACGGGACTGGGCCTTGCGCTGGCGCGCAAGGCGATCACGGCGCACAACGGCGAGATCTCGGTCGAGTCCCGGCCCGGCAAGGGCACGACCTTCAGTATCTTTCTTCCCGGGGCCGCGGCGTAGACTATACTGCGGGGCAGATCCCTTTTCGGAGGTTTCACCATGTTGCGCATCCTGTACGCCGTCGGTCTCCTCGTCGCCCTCGTCCAAATCCCGGTCGGGGCGCAGTGCTGTTTCGCCGAGGGGAGCCTCCTGCCGTCCCGCCGCGCGAACGGGAACAGCTACGCGCCGCGCGCGAGGGTCTCCGCGCCCTCGTGGAGCCACCGCGTCGTCGTCCACAACGAGGGATCGAGGAGCGAATACGAGATCGGACACCTCGGGTGGAGCGGCGTCGAGATCGATCCCGTGGTCGGGCATCTCGTCACTCCGATCGGCGAGTTTCAATACGTGCGCGGCACGGAGAACAGCTGGAAGCCGGCCGAGTCCCCGGGTTGGGTGAAGAACGAGCAGGTCTCGGCCCGGACCACGTCGGGAGCCGGGCAGGCGGCGGTCGCGTTCACGGAGGAGGAAGGGGCCCGGGGCTGGTACCTCGGCGGATTCGATGCGCGCCGGAGGAGTACGCCGCGCGACTGGTTCTTCATGCCCGGGATCAAGGCCTGGGCCGACCCGGGGAGCAGCGACGACTACGAGAGGCTCATCGTCGGATTCCACAGGTTGAAGCGGATCGTCGCGGCGGTGGAGGAGTTCCGTGAGCGTGTCGGCGACACGCCGGGGAATCTCGAACTCCTCGTCACCGGCCCGCGCGGCCGGCGGGACTGGGCTCCGATCGTAAGGCGTGACGAATTGAAGGATCCCTGGGGCGGGATGTATGAGATCGAGAACTTCGCGCGCCTGCACGCCCGCACCGAGGGTCGCGATTTCGCCGTCCGCTCGAAGGGCCCCGACGGCGTCTTCGGATCGGGAGACGACCTCGACCTCCCCGAGCCGGTGAACCCGAGGCCGTCCCCGTTCGAGGGACTTCTGGATGACTGAGGGATCGTGGAACAAGTAGAGTGACCCCCATTTCCACAGGCTGTTTTCGAGTTGGTGCCCGGGTTGTCTTCGCGATGGCGCGCCGATCGGGCGTGATCCTCGGTTCGCTTCTTCTCGGCGTCCTCGCCGCCTCATCGACCCCGACGGCTTCGCCCCAGGAGGCCCTGCGAACCGGCATCGAGCGGTCCTTCGCCCCCCTGGACGCCTTCATCACCGGGCTCGGCTATCGCCGCGACGGGAACGCCCTGAACGGAACGATCACGATGCCGGGCGCCGACTACCAGGAAGGGAGGATGACCTATCGCCATCCCGTGACCCGAATCCCGGTCGAGATCGAGATCCGGCGGTATACGACCGAGGCGAAGGCGCGCGAGCGATACGCCGAAGCGGCCCAACCGCCTTCGCCCCCCGGAGAGGTGAACCGGATCCGCGAGCGGCGCGAGCCGCCCTATGGTTCGCTGGAGGAGAGATTCTTCCCCGAGGGAACGCGCGTCCGCGAGATGACCGCTGTCGGCGAGCCGGTCACGGGACGGCTCCATTACCGCGGCAACCTCACCTGGAACGAGGCGATCCCGCCGGCCATCGACCGCGATCATCCCGCCAAGGAACTCGGTTTCAGCGCCCACTACTACGTGACCGCCCGTGACGGCGCCACCGTCCTGAAATTGAAATGGTTCTTCAACCAGTCCAGCCAGGAAACTCCGCCGGTGCCGAAGGACGACATCGAGGAGATCAACGCCGCCTCGCCGAATCACCTCGAGGAACCTCTCTCGATGGCGCGCGCCTTCCTCGGAAGCGCCCCCGCCTATTCGCAGCGCATTGTCCATCGGCTCACGCTCGAGGCGACGCCCGCCGAATTGAAGGCGGACGGAGAGAGCCGATCGAGGATCCGCGCGCGGCTCACCGCGATTCCGGAGAACGCGGCGCCGGACGTCGAGCCACGCCCGACCGCCGGCGCCGTCGTCGACCTATCTATCCTCGCCGAGCGCGGCGTCACCCCGGGCTCTCTCTCGAAGGCCTCGGTCACGACCGGTGCGGACGGCACGGCCGAGGTCTCCTTCACGGCGCCGCCGCTCTCCGCGCTCCAGGACGGCGCCATCAGGAACGCCCAGATTCGTGCGCGCGCCGCGGCGTTCGGCGCCGTCGACGAAGCGAACATCACCTTCCTCACCGGCGAGGCGCGGGTCAATGTCGATCCTCATTACGGCTCGTCGCCCTGGGCCGCAACCGGCGTGGTACCGGCCGACCGCCGCTTTCCGGCCGGGATCGAGGTCCACCTCGTGGACGAGAACGGCCGCGACAAGCGCGGCGCGCGCGTCACGTTCCGCCTCGCGGGCGAGCGTCCCCGCGGCGTCCTCTTCGGCGCGGACAAGCGCGAGGCCGCCTCGGTCGAGGCGGTGACGGACGAGCGGGGGCTGGCGGGCGTTCACTATGCCTACACCGGCGAGACGCGCCTTGCCTCGGCCTACCGAGAGGCGATCGAGATCACCTCGCCCGCCCTGCCGCGCCCGTTGAAGGCGACCGTCTCGGTCGGCATCGACCTTCATCTCGCGAAGGTCCTCAACATGTACGAGGGCCGCGGCACGATCAACGCGCGCGAGGCGGTTCCCGTGAAGATCGCGGTTCGGGACGCCTTTCACCCGACCGCCCTCAACCTCGAGCCGGTTCTCACCCACTGGGCCGGCTCCGACCTCGCGCTCGGGGTGCGCCTCACGGCCGCGCCCGCCGGCAACGTGCCGGACTACATGCTCGAGCGCTTCTCGATCCGCTCGAGCGGCCGTCCGTCCTTCAACGAGCTCGTCTCGACGCGCTACGACGCAACCGCGCGGGAGACGCTCCTCTGGATGCCCGAGGGTTTTTCGCCCGCGGGCGTCCCGCGGCTCCAACCGCGCACCACCGGCGCCAACTACTTCCGGCTCGAGGTCGGACTTGCCGAACTGAACCGCGGAACCGCGGTCGCGGACCCGAACCCGGCGAACAACCAGGGCACGCTCAACATCCCGGCCGGAGTCCCGGCCGAGGCCGGCGCCATCTGGTTCCTCGAAGACCCCTTCGGGCCGCACACGCCCCAGGCCCGCTTCTTCCGCTTTGTTCTCGATCTCTGCCAATGCGGAATCCTTCTCAAGCCGACCGAGTACTTCACCTATATCAACCGAGGCGATCTCGCGGGCATGGCCCAGGCGGTGATCGCCGACTGCGCCGGCAAGATGACGGGGTATTTCAAGGGGGCCCTCGACGATGCCGTGCCGGATGAGCTGGTGAGGAAGTATGCCGCCGTCGCGATGGTCGAGAACCTGATCCGCGCGGAATACGGCTGGCAGTCGGCGATGGAGATCAACGAGGAGCGGCTGGCGCAACTGCTCATGGAGAAGATCGGGCTCTCCGGGATGAAACTGGTCGTCGTCGAGGGCGTGGGCGCGGAGTTGAAGCCGCGCGGATCGAACACGGCGTTGAGAAGCGTCGAAGGAAAGCTGACGGATCTCGAGGGTGCGGCGGCGGGGGGCGTTTCGTTCCGCCGCGGCGCCGTCTCGATCTACCTCGTGCCCGCCGGTTTCGAAGGCGAGGCGACCGGCGGCACGATCCGCGCGATCAAGCCGTAACGCCGGTGGGCGCCGGAGGAGGGGAGGCGGGGGAGACCGCGACCGGCGAGCGGCCGCGGATTCCCCTCCTGCCCCTCGTTCTCGCCCTCGGCATGGGCGCCGTGGACACGCAGGTCGTGGCGCCGCTCCTCGCGACGATCGCCCGCGACCTCGGCGTCACGATCGGCACGGCCGGGCTCCTGGTCACCGGCTACGCCGTCGCGTCGGCGGCCTGCGCGCCCTTTGCCGCCCCGGCCTCCGCGCGCATCGGCGCCCTGCGCCTCATATCCATCGGCACCTGGATCCTCTTCGCGGGGACCCTGCTCTGCGCCGTGGCCCCGGGCTATGCCCTTCTTCTCGCGGGCCGCATCGTCGCGGGGATCGGCGGGGGCATCGCCATGACGATGTGCCACGCGTATGTCGCTCAGATGGTCCCCTACGAGGAGCGGGGCCGGGCCGTGGGCTGGATGGGCTCCGGTTTCTTCGCCGCCACGATCCTCGGAATCCCGGTCGGCGCCTTCCTTGCCGAGACCATGGGCTGGCGCTGGACCTTCGCGGCCCTGGCGGCGATCACGCTTCCCGTCATCCCTCTCCTGAAGACGATGCCCGCCTCGCCGGCGGGAGAGCCCTTCCGTTACCGCGACTACCTGCCGCTCGTCGCCTCTCCCGGCGTTCCCCCGGCGCTCCTCGCCTTCGGCATCATGCTCGCCGGCATCTCCGCGGTCACGACCTACATCGGAGCGTGGCTGGAACTGGGCTTCGGCCTGACGCCGGGGCAGGTGGGACTGGTCTACATGGTCGGGGGCTTCGCGGCGCTCTACGGGGGACCGGCGGGAGGCAAGCTGGCGGACCAGGTCGGCAAGAAGCGCATGGCCGTCGTGACGAACCTCGTCATGGCCGTCTTCATCCTGCTCATCCCGGAGGTGACGTCCCTGCCGCTCGCGGTTCTCATCATCGCGGGCATGCATTTCACGGGGTCGTGCCGGTTCCCGGCGATGATCTCGATGCTGGGGGAATCCGTGACCCCGGAGAAGCGTGGCCCCCTGCTCCTGGCCAATCACACCGCGATCCTCTTCGGCGTCTCGGCCGGATCCCTCTTCGGAAGCCTCCTCTTCGAGTCGCACGGCATGGCGCTTGTCGCCCTCGCCGGCGGTCTCATGAACGTCGTCGCGGCGGCCCTCGTCCCGGTCATGCGCGACCCGGCGCCGTGCGCGCACATACCGGAGGCGGAGGACGCGAGCGCCTGGTAGGAGCGACGGCCCCTACTGGGAGAAGAAGGGGAAGCTGGCGGTCGCGGCCTTGCCGCGCCCGTCGCGCACGACGAGGTGGACGCGATAGGCGCCCGTGTCGTTCGGAACGGTGAGAACGGCCCCCGAGGGAGTCTCCTGCGCGATGGCGCCTGGCACGACGAGCCCGGGCTCGCGGCCCACCTGGACCTTCTTTCCGCGGACGCGCGCGAGGTTGACGTCGGTCGTGACGCTCCAGTCGAACGTGACCGGGTCGCCGTCGGGGTCGGTCGCCGCCAGCGTGATGGGGAAGATCGTGCCGCGCGCCTTTCTTTCGCCGGCCGCGTCGCAGGCGATCGCGGAGATGACGGGCGCCCGGTTTTCCGGTTCGCGACCCGTCCAGGCGCGGACCATCGCGTCGAGGGCGTTCACGGCTTCGCCCGTGGGCAGGAAGATCCCGAACCAGGTCGCGGAATACTCCTGCTTGTGCCCCCAGAGGAAGACGTAGGACCCGAGGCACCAGCCCGGCTGTCCGGAGACGGCCGCCTCGTAGCTCCGCCGGTAGTGATCGGCCTTCTCGGCGCTCGACGCCTCGAAGGACGCGCCCCAGGGCGTCTGCCGCGACTCCCAGGGGCCCATGGGACCGAATTCGGTGACGACGTAGGGTTTCGTCCAGCCGTAGGAGCGAAGCCGTTCGGGGAGGAAGGGACAGCCGCCGTAGGAGTTGACGCCGAGGAGATCGAGGTCGGGACAATGGGCAAGCAGATTCCGGACCTTGGTCTCGCCGACGTCGGCCGTCACCGTCATGACCGGGTGGAGAGTGTCCACCTCGTGGATCATCTTGACCACGTCGTTGACGGCGAGCCAGACCCGGCTGTCGCGTTCGTCGAGTCCCATCTCCATCTCGTTGCCCGCGCTCCACATGAGGATCGCGGGGTGATCCTTGACGGCGAGCACCTGCGCGCGCATCTTCGCGAGTTGCGTCCGGACCGCCGTGTCCCGGTCGTAGCGGAAACCGTGCTCCTTGTGGCCGAGCCAGAGGCCGACGGTCACCGAGAGGCCGGCCGCGTGAGCGGCATCGAGGAGGGGACGAATGTTCTCGGCGCCCCAGGTGCGGATGGAGTTGCCTCCGAGCGCGGCGAGGGTGTCGAGCCGGTCGCGGCCGCCGGCGCCGAGGATGTAGTACGGGAGCCCGTTACGGAGCAGAGTGTAGCCGGAATCGGAACGGATGATGACGACGTGTGAGGGGCGCGCGGCGGGCGTGTCGGCCGCCGAAGCGGCGGAGGTGTCCGTGCGGGCCGGTGGCGGCGGCGCCGCGGGCGCGGACGGCGGTTCTCCCGAGCCGCAGGAGACCGAGACGAGGAGGATGGGAAGGATCAGGCTGGCAAGCTTGCGGGCGGTTCGTGGCACAGAATCCTCGCTGGGGTTTCGCGGCACGCCCCCCGGGCATGGATTCGCCCCGTCCCCGCTCGACCCGGATCGCGACGCGCCCGGGACCGCGTCGCAACGCGGCCCCGGGGAGCGTCTCAGGCGCCTCTCGGGCGCGACCGATTCTCGATTACTGCCAGATGGCGACCGGCGGCGCCATGTTGCCGGCGGTCGGGGAAGCAGGGCCGCGGCGCGGCGGAGCGTCGATCATCTGTGCGGCGGGAGCGTTGCCGGCGGTGGGGGAGACCGTGGACGGGTCGTGCGCGTTCGTCAGCGTGGTGTTGGTGTTGGCCGGCACGGACGTCGTCGGGTGCGCCTCCATCATCACGGCGCGGGTGCCGTAGTTGGTCGGGCCGACATCGACGAGCTCGCCGTGGCGCATGCGCATGCGGATGTCGTGGATCTGGGACATGCTGTTCGCGTCCTTCGTGCTGGTCATGGCGGTGCAGGCGCTGAGGCCGCACAGCGCGACGATTCCTGACAAGGCAAGAGCCTTCTTCATGGGGAACCTCCTGAAGTTCGATGGGGCATCCTATCCTCTCCGGACCTTCCCGGCAATGGCGACGATGCGCACCCGGAAGTTCCCCGTTCAGATGCGGCCATCCGCGAAATGGGCAAAAGGAATACCACGAAACACACGAAATCGCTAACGAAGGAACTGTCGTAACTGCCGCGTTCCGAGCCACGAAAGAAAAGAGAGAAGAAGAGAGAAAAGAAACCCTCCCCGTCTACGGAAGGATTCCACCTCGGTCGGTCACACATTTTCGTGTGTTTCGATCCCTTTCGTGTATTTCGTGGTTCATGTTTTCTTGGATGGGGGAACTTCTGATGTGCGCCCGTTTTCACCCGCGTGATTTCCGTGGTTTCGCCCGCGCGCCGGGCTTACAATGGGACTTCTCCATGAACGAGAAGCCGATCGAAACCCAGGCCCTGCCGCCCGCCGCCGTTCGTTCGTCGAGGTTGTTGCGCTCGCGCGTCCAGGTCTTCCAGGCGAAGATGTCGGAGATCCAGGCGGCGGCGGGATTTCTCGCGGGCACGCTGGAGGGGCTTCCCGACCTGGAGGTCGACGAGGCGATGCTCTTCGATCTCCGCCTCGCGGTCACCGAGTCGTTCGCCAACATCATCGAGCACAGTTACGGGCACGAGCCGGACCAGGTGATGAGGCTCGGGATCCAGCTCTACGAGTCGCGCATCGTGATCGAGTTCGAGGACACCGGCCGCTATCCCGAGCTCCACCGCCTGAAATGGCGCGATCTCAACGACTACCGCGAGCGGGGGCTGGGGCTCTTCCTGATCTCGCGCTGCATGGACGGTGTGACCTTCTTCTTCGGGCGTGACGGTGTCAACCGCCTGCGCGTCTCGCGCATGTTCGACGGGGACGCGTCGTTCCGAAGGAGCCCGACGCACCTTCCGTTTCATGTCGCCGTCTATGACTCTCCCCGCGCCCTCAGGGTCTGCCTGATCGGCCATCTCGACCGAACACGCCCGGATCCGTTCGTGGAGCTCGAACCCTTCCCGCCCTCGGATCGCGTCGTGCTTGATCTCTCCCAGCTCGACTTCATAGACGTGCACGGCACGCGCATTCTCCTGGAGTTCTTGAGGAGGATGAAGAAGAAGGGGGCGACGATGGAGATCCGCGAAGCCCCGGCACCCGTGAAGGAGGCGCTGGCGCGCTGCGGATTCGAGGGGACGTTCACGGCGGCGCGGGCCGATGAGGCCCGGGAGACCACCGAGGAGGAGCGCCCGGCGGAGTCGGCCCTCGGGCGCTACCTTCCGCTTCTCAGGACGCTGGGTCGACATTTCCTTCCCTCCGCCGCCGTTCCCGGCCGGGCGAGACATGACATCCAGGATCTCGTCGAGACGCTCCTTCCCCCGGAGCTTCATTCCACGGGCTTGCGTGGGCGCATCGCGTTCCGCGCGGGGCATTCCTCGAGGGCCTTCTTCGTGCGTTTCGTGGATCCGCCCGAGGCCTCGGGTGACCGCACCGACGGCGTCGTCTTTCTCGGCACGTTTTCCGCCCCCGGCGTCCGGTCCGGGATTGCCGCGACGCACCTTTACGCGGCCCTCGGGGCGTATCCTGATTTCCTGCGCCGGGGTCAGGCGCGCACGCTGACCGACTTCATCCGGCTCCTCTCCTCGCTCCTGCGCGACCTGCTGCCCGTGGCGAGCACGGATGCCGAGGAGGAGTCGCTGCTCCTGGTGGCCTTGGAATTCCACGCGCACGGCGTGCGGGCCCATACGGGAAACGGCCCGGTGATCGCCCAGATCGGCGGCGCGCCGCTCCGTTCGATGCCGCTCGGGGGATCCGAGAACGCGCTGATGGAATCGAGCGACTGCGAGGGCCTGGCCGCCGATGCCGGCGGCGACGGACCCTCGTGCCGCATCTACCTGGGGCGCCCTTCCGAGGATGTCCGCCGCCGATGGGATACGCAGGATATCGAGGCCGTGAGGCGCGCCATGGATGGTCTCGCGGAGGAGGAGGCGGATCACGGCGTCCTTGACGTCTGGACCTGCACGACATAAGGTGATCCCGATGCCGGGGAACGATGTGCTTTCCCCGGCGAATTCGCGCTTTGGAGACGGGTCGTCATGCTCTTGGGCAAGGTCGTGGGGAGCGTTGTCGCGACGAGGAAGAGTCCTCGTCTCGACGGATTCAAGATCCTCATCGTGCGCCAGGCGAAACCCGACGGAACCCTCACCAAGGACTACGTCATCGCGGTGGATGCGGTGGGCGCCGGCGCCGGAGAAACCGTGCTCACCGTCACCGGTTCCTCGGCCCGAGAGGATGACCGCACGAAGAAGGCCTCCACCGACACCACGATCGTCTCCATTGTCGATGCGATCGAGATGAACGGCGCGCGATGATCGCGCGCGAGGCGACACCGTGTTCCTAGCCCGGGTCGTGGGCCGTGTCTGGGCCACGCGCAAGAACGAGAATCTCGAGCGGGTTCCGCTCCTCATCGTCCAGCCGCTCGACGAGAACGAGAAACCCGTCGGGGATCCGGAGATCTCGGTGGATGCCCTGGGGCTGACCGAGGGAGAGTTCGTATGGGTCGAGGGCGGCAAGGAGGCCTCCTACGCCCTGCCGACGAAATACGGCCCGAGCGACTCCTCGATCGTCGCCAAGATCGACGCGTTGGACGTGGCGGTGAGACTCGCACCCGGCGAGGCGGCGCGCCTTCCGAAGGGGGCGTCATGAAGCTCGCTCTGATCACGGGGAAAGCCGTTTCCACCCACAAGCACCCGACATTCAAGCGCCAGAAGGCGATGCTCTGCCAGCCGTTGGGACTCGACCTCAAGCCCGCGGGGCGCCCATTCATCGCTCTCGACACGGTCGGTGCGGGGGAAGGAGAGGTCGTGCTCGTCATCCAGGAGGGGCGCAGCGCGCGCGATTACACCGGGGATCCGGCGGCGGCGACGCGCACGATGATCGTCGCGATCGTGGACCGTCTCGACTTCTTCCCGGACCGCGAGACGGCCCTGGCGTCATGAAGAACGGAAAGGGGATGAATTCCATGCGTTACGGTTGGAATGTTTGTCGCGCCGCGACCCTCGCCGCGGGGGTCCTCGTTTCGGCTCTCTCCGCCCGGGCCAGCATGGGACCGCCCGTCATGCACCCGGCCTACCACAGCGAGATCGCCGTGGAGGTCGGCACCGGAAGCCGCGATCTCGATCTCGACGGCATGGTGGGCACGGCGCAGATCAGGCCGGCCAGGCTCGAGTCGACGCTGACGCGTTACGAGGGACGGTTCCTCTTCGCGCTTTCGGAGAACGTCTCGGTCTACGGGTTGCTGGGCGCCTCCCGCATCAACCTCGGCAATCTCTCCCTCCAGGCCCAGGGCATTTCACAGGGCGTTCTCGCGATGAAGGGCGACTACGGGGTGCTCTGGGGCGCCGGCGGGGACTTCACCCTCGGGGCCCGTGACGCCTGGGCCGACCTCACCATGGGCGCCTCCGCCCAGTATCGCCGCTTCTCCTCCGACATTCTCGGGGGCGACGTCGACGTCAACGAGTTCCGACTGGCCCTGAAGGGCGGACGGCGATTCGACAAGGCGACCATCTATGCCGGGGCCCTCTACTCGACTCTGTGGGGCCGTTACAACGGCACGACGAGCCTCGGATTCGCGGCGAACGGAGCGATCGAGTCCCATGACGATTTCGGGGCCGCCCTGGGCGTGGACTACGCCTTCACCGAGCGGATCGCGGGCCGGGTGGAGGCCGAACTGATTTCCTCGACGGCGATCAACGCCGGCATCGTCTACACCTTCGGCGGGCCGTGGCTGAGGCGCGCGCCGGAGGCCGAGGCGCCTCCTCCTTCGCCGCCCGTGCCCCCTGCGGCGCCCGCGGGCCGCGAGCGCGAGGCGGCGCGGACGACCGCGCCTCGCGAGGCGGGAGCGGCGCCGGTCGCCGAGCGACCTCAGGCATCCGAAGAGAACATCCGCACCGCGAACGAACTGGTGGAACTGGGACGCTACGACGAGGCGATCGTCTTCTATCGCCGCGCGACGGCCATGGACCCCCGGAACTTCCGTGCCGTCTACAACCTGGCCACCGCGCAGTATCTCGCGCGCGATTACGAGGGGGCGCGGCGGTCTTACGAGGAAGCCCTGCGCATCGAGCTGCGCGACGTCGAGTCGCACCTCTACCTCGGTTTCTGCCACTACCGCATGGGCCGGGCGGACGCGGCGGCGCGCTCGTGGCGGCGCGTGCTGGAACTCGACCCGGAGAACGCGGTCGCCTTGAACAACCTGCAGGCCCTCGGACTCTGAATCCCCGCGGGGGAAGGAAAGGGAGGATGATCCATGTCGCTCGCTGAAAAGATGGCGCAGTTGAGAGGCGGGGAAGTCGGCGAGAAGAAGGTCGATCTCTTCGAGAAGATCACGAACGCGGTCGAGCCCCAGCTCGACATCGATCTCCTCAGGTCGCCGGATACCGCGAACCGGGACCGCATCATCCTGGAGAAGGTCACGGAGGCGGCGCTCAAGATCACCACGGAGGAGAACGTCAACCTGCCGAAGCAGCAGTTCGAGCAGTTGATCGGCGACATCGTCGCCGGCATCCTCGGCTTCGGACCCCTGGAGCGGCTGCTCAGGGACAAGGACATCACCGAGATCATGACGAAGGGCGCCAAGTGCATCTTCGTCGAGAAGAAGGGCAAGGTGATCAAGTCCGAGGTCACGTTCCGCGACGAGAACCAGTTGCGCGAGGTCGTGGACAAGATCA
The DNA here is from genome assembly GCA_964637705.1 of uncultured bacterium. Classification (GTDB taxonomy): domain Bacteria; phylum UBA8481; class UBA8481; order UBA8481; family UBA8481; genus CAZWVM01. The sequence continues at coordinate 11,091 of CAZWVM010000021.1, read as the reverse complement.
TGAAGCCCCTCGGACGGCAATGCGACGAGCAGACGCCCTACCAGGACGCGCGCCTGCCCGACGGGTCGCGCGTCAACGTCGTCATTCCGCCCCTGGCGATCGACGGCACCGCTCTCACCATCCGCAAGTTCTCCAAGAACCGCCTCGGCTGGCAGGACCTCGTCAAGTTCGGCTCCATCACGGCCGAGATGGCGGAGTTCCTGCGCGCGTGCGTCGAGGCGCGCCTCAACTGCATCGTCTCCGGCGGAACCGGCTCCGGCAAGACGACGCTGTTGAACGTCCTCTCCAATTTCATCCCCGAGGACGAGCGCACGGTGACGATCGAGGACGCGGCCGAGCTCTCCTTCGCGCAGGAACACGTGATACGCCTCGAGACGCGCCCCCCGGACTTCGAGGGCAAGGGAGCCATCTACATCCGCGACATGGTGAAGAACGCCCTGCGCATGCGCCCCGACCGCATCGTCATCGGCGAGTGCCGAGGCGCCGAGGCCTTCGACATGCTCCAGGCCATGAACACCGGCCACGACGGCTCGATGTCGACCATCCACGCCAATGCCCCCCAGGACGTCATCTCCCGCCTCGAGACCCTCGTCATGATGGCCGGGTTCGACCTCCCGGTGAAGGCCATCCGCAAGCAGATCTCCTCCGCCGTCAACCTCATCGTCCAGCAGTCCCGCCTCGTCGACGGGAGCCGCAAGGTCACCTACATCACCGAGGTCCAGGGGATGGAGGGCGAATCGGTGCTCCTGCAGGACATCTTCACGTTCGTGGCGGAAGGGCTGGGGCCGGACGGCAAGATCATCGGGAAGCTCAAGCCCACCGGGCTCGTGCCGAAGTTCATCGAGCGCTTCAAGGCCGAGGGCGTTGAGGTGTCCCAGTCCATCTTCCACGTCGCCGAAGAGAAGGACAAGAAGTAGGGGAGGCCGGCTCGCACGATGAATTTCCGAAAGCAGTTCATCATCGTGGGCCTGGCCCTCTTCGCCCTCGTCGTGATCGCCGACGGGCTCCTCACGAGACCCGAGGAGTCCTGGTTCCGCTCCACGTGGGATCAAAGTCGCGCCGTGGACCCCTCCGCGCCGACGGGGGCCGTCGACATGGACGAGATCCGCCGCGCCGCCCGGGCCCAGTGGGATCTCGCCGAGTGGCACTACAACCGCGGGGAATGGAAGGACGCGGAGCGGGAATACCTTCGCCTGATCGAGCTCTTCCCCTACATCGAGCTCGATTACGGCTATCGCACCGACGACGCCCGGAAGAGGCTCCTGGACGTCAGGAGCCGCATGTCCGAGGAAACGGCCGACTCGCGGGCCCTGACGGCGCCGCCGGGCTGACCGCTCCGTGATCGCTCTCTCCGCCTCCGAACGCGTCCGCGCCTGGACCGACCAGATCCGCACCCAGGGCATGGAGGCCCTGTGGCAGAGGATGACGGACGCGGAGCGCGAGGATTTCACCGCCTTCGCCCGAGCCTTCGACGAGGGGTTCGAGCTGGAATTGCAGCACCGGTGGCAGGAGGCGGCGGATCTCTACAAGACCCTCTCCGAGCGGCATCCCGCCTACTCCGACATCTCCATCAGCCGCGCCTCGTTCATCGTCTCCGACAAGATCAACCGCGCGATCCGGTACTACAACCAGGGGGTGCAGGCCGTCGAGGCCAAGCTCCTGACCAAGGCCCTTCAGCTCTTCGACCTCGCCCTGAACGTCGATCGGAACATGGAGAAGGCGCTCTACAATCTCGGCATGACCCACAAGATGCTCTACGTCACCGACCCGGTCAGCGGGAAGCACCACCGCATCACGGCCCTGGATACGTTCAAGCGGCTCCTGGACCGCAATCCCGCCCATGCCCGCGCCGCGGCGCAGGTGGAGCAGCTCAAAAGGCTGTGAGGTCCATCGGCGCGTGGGCGGGCGTGGCGACCGCGTGAGCGCGTTGCGCATCGCCGTCGCGACCGGCGCCGGGATCTCCGCGGAGAGCGGTCTCCCGACCTTCCGCGACGCGGGCGGGCTCTGGGAGGGGCGCAGACCCGAGGAGGTGGCGACGCCGGGGGCCTTCGCGAGGGACCCGGTCGACGTCTGGAACTTCTATCTCTTCCGGCGGCGGTCCTACGGCTCGGTGATGCCCAACGCAGGTCACCGCGCCATCGCGTCGTGGCAGGAGCGGTTCGGCGAGGTGCCGGTCATCACCCAGAACGTGGACGGTCTCCACCAGTCCGCCGGTTCCACCCGTGTTCTCGAACTTCACGGATCCATCTGGCGGCGCCACTGCCACGCGTGCGGGCGCGCGCAGGACGATCGAGCGCTGGAACTGGAGGACGGGGCCGTTCCACGCTGCGCGTGCGGGGGTTCGATGAGGCCGAGCGTCGTGTGGTTCGGCGAATCCCTGCCGGAGGGAGTCTTCGACGAGGCGCGGGCGATCGTCGAATCGGTCGATCTCCTCTTCGTCGTCGGAACCTCGAACCTCGTCTATCCCGCCGCGTCGCTGCCGCTCAACGCGCTCGCCGCCGGCGTGAAAGTGGTGGAAGTCAATCCGGGCGAGACGCCGCTTTCTTCGCGCGCGACGAGGTTCATCCGGGGCCCGGCGGCCGCGATCCTCCCGGGGATCGACCCGGGGGAGTTCCTTTAGTCAGGCCGCCTGGGGGTATTTCAGCGAGTTCTGGATCATGTTGAGCACGCACTTGAGGGAAAGGGTGGCCGATTCCTCGACGTCGCTGTGGATCAGGACATACCAGCGGCGGTCGCTCTGGATCGCCGTCCACTGGATCTCCGGGTAACCCTCCATCCTCAACACGCCGCCCGCCCTGTCGTCATTCCGGTAGAGATACTCGACCATCTTCCGCCCTCGCTTTCAAACCTATACAAAACTATCGGCGGAGGCGGAGGGTAGATTGAGCGTTTTTCCGGGTATTTTTTCGCACTGTCCCTCCATACTCACGCTTCGAAGTGGGAGGAGGGCGCGGGGAGGACCGGGTGTGTTTGATCTTGGCCGGGCTCGTGCGCGGGATTATGCTTTTCCCGCCCCGGCTTCGAGCGCGCCGGGACGAGCGCGCGGTCCGCGGCGCGAATCTTGCTGGTGACGAAGGTGGAGACGACGATGAAGATCCCGAAGCATCCTCGACTGAAGTTCTCGGAGGCCGGACTGCGCGGCGTGGTGGGAGAGACACTGCTTCCGCCCCTGGTCGCGGGCGTGACCGGCGCCTTCGCGGGGACCCTGGGGCCCGGTCCCGTGGCCGTCGGGCGCGATACCCGTCTCTCGGGGCCCGTCGTCACGGACCTCGTCACCGCCGCCTTCCGCTCCGCCGGACGCGAGGTCATCGACCTGGGCATCTGCCCGGTACCGACCGTCGAGTATTTCATACGGACGGAGGGACTGCCGGGCGGGATCTGCGTCACCGCGTCGCATAATCCGCCCCAGTGGAACGCCTTGAAGCTCATCGGGCCCGGCGGCTATTTTCTCGACCGGGACGAGGCCGGAGCGGTGGCGCAGGCCCTCGAGAAGGGCGTCGAATGGATTTCCTACGACAGGATGGGGGGGCGTCGCACCGATGAGTCGGCGATCGGCCGCCACATCGAACGGATCCTGCAGGTCGTCAACGTCGATCTCATCCGCTCCCGTCGATTCAAGGTCGCTCTCGACTGCGTCAACGGTGCGGCTTCGATCATGTCGCCACTCCTCTTGGAGGCCTTGGGCTGCGAGGTGCACGCGATCCACTGCGCGACGGATAAGCCGTTTCCGCACCCGCCCGAACCGCGTCCCCACAACCTGGGGGATCTCATCCGCCTGGCGGGCGAATGCGGCGCCGATGTCGGTTTCGCGCAGGACCCTGACGCCGACCGACTCGCTCTGATCGCCGGCGGAGGTGTGCCGCTCTCGGAGGAATACACCCTGGTGCTCGCCGCCGAGCACGTTCTCTCGCACAAACCCGGCCGCGCCGTGGTGGGCAATCTCTCGGGGTCCCGCATGCTGGACGATGTCGCGAAGCGTCATGGATCGAGGATCTTCCGCACCGAGATCGGCGAGATCAACGTCTCGAAATGTTTGCGCGGCGAACGGGGCGCGGTGGGCGGCGAGGGAAACGGAGGCGTGATGATCCCGGAGGTGCACGAGGGGCGCGACTCCTTCACCGGGATCGCGCTGATCCTCGAGCTGATGGCCGAACGATCGGCGCCCCTGGCCGCGATCGTCGATTCCATGCCGAAATACGCGATGTTGAAGTTCCAGACCGAGATCGAGCCGGAGCGCATCGCGGGCATCGTCGAGGCGACGCGCGCCGGGATGGACGCGGGCGCGGAGGTTGACCTTCGCGACGGCGTGAAGCTCTCCTGGTCCGACCGCTGGATTCACGTGCGCGGTTCCAACACCGAGCCGATCATCCGGATCATGGCGGAGGCGCCGACCGAAGCCGAGACGCAGGCGCTCATCGACCGGGCGAAGGGCTTCTTCTGACGTGATGACCGCCTCGCTCGCCGCGCTTCTGCTCGTTCTCTCCGCTTCCCCCACGCTGGAGACCGCGCGGCGGCACATGGCCGTCTCCGAGTTCGACTCCGCGATTCCCCTGTTGGAGGCCTACCGCGCGGACCGGCCGGAGTCGGAGGAAGGAAAGGAGATCCTGCTCTTCGCGCTTCATGCCCGTGCCCGGCGCGCCTACGCCTCGGGCGATCTCGCCGGCGCTCTCCGCGACCTCGCGCGCGCCGCGCAGGTCGAGCCGTCCAATCCCGTCTTCACGCGGGATCTCGCCGTCGTCCACGCGGCGTCCGGCGTGCGCCTGCGCGACAGCGGCGACACGGACGGCGCGATCGAGGCCCTGGAGAAGGCCTTGAGGCTCGATCCCTCCAATCCCGCCATCCGCGCGACCGCCGCCGACCTCCACGTCCGCTCGGGCGAAGGCCACGAGGCGGCGGAGCGTCCCCTCCAGGCCCTCTCGATGTACCGCCGGGCGCTCGAGATCGACTCGAACCACGTGGGGGCCCTTCTCCTGGCCGGCCAGCTCTACTACAGGCGCGAGGAGTTCGAACTGGCCCGGCAGTATCTCCGGCGCGCACGGGAGATCACCTCGAACCGGGTCCAGGGGCTGGACGAATTGCTCCTGCGGATCGATCGCGAGCAGCAGGCGACGCGTCCCTACCAGGGGCTCGAGATGGACAATTTCCTCGTGCGCTTCGAGGGGGGAGAGCGGCCCGAGATCTTCTACCAGGCCTTGCCGGTCCTGCAGGAGGCCCGCGAGCGGGCCGGACGGCTCCTGGAGCGGACGTCCCGCCGCCCCGTGACGGTTATCATCTACTCGGGTGACGGATACCAGCGGTCGACCGACGCGCCCGACTGGTCCGCGGGCCTCTACGACGGCAAGATTCGTCTTCGCGCCGGCGAGGTCGGGAGGTCGCCCGCGTACCTGGCGCGGATCGTGCGGCACGAGATGGCGCATGCCCTCATCGAGGAGATCGCGCCGGGCCGGGTGCCGGCATGGGTCCAGGAGGGCGTGGCCCGCTACCTGGAGATCGAGCGCTGGGACTCTCTCCAGGACACCGCTTATCTCCTGCAGGCCATTCGCACGAGGCGCACGCCCCGCCTCTCCGCCATGAAGAACACCTTCGCGACCTTGCCGGCCGGGTCCGATGTCCGGCTCGCCTATGCTCTGTCCGGAGCCGCGGCGCGATTTCTCGCGACGACCTTCGGCGAGCATTCGCTCGCCGAGATCGTCTCTCTGGTCGCGGCCGGCCGCACCCCGGAGGAGGCCGTCGATTCCGTCACCTTCTGCGACATGGAGCTTTTCCAGCGCCGCGTCGAGGATTGGGTGGTCTGGGAGTATTCCCGCTGATCGATTCCGGTTCCGCGCGGTTCCTGATGGAGCGCGATGCGTCGAACCTCGAGCGGACGGCGGTGGACGGACGCATCCGGATCGAGCTCTACCGTTTCCTCCAGCCGAGCGTCACGGCCGGGCGGTTCGCCCGGGTCGAGGAGTCCGAGGTCGAGAACTGGCGGGCCCGGGGGCACGAATTCGCGCGACGGCCGACGGGCGGAGGGATCCTTCGCCACGAGGGCGACATCTGCTTCGGAGCGGCCTGGCCGCGCGCCGGAGTCGGTGCCTCCGACGATATCGGCCGGGCGGCGCAGGCGGTCCGGGAGGCTCTGGCCGAGCAGGGGATCATCACCGGGCTCCCGGAACCGGGACCGGCACGGGCGCCGAACCGCTGCTTCGAGCGCGCCGTCGGGCCCGAACTGCTCTTCCGGGGCGAGAAGATCCTGGGCCTGGCCGCGCGAAAGATCCGCGGCGCGGTTCTCGTGCAGGGATCGCTCTCCGTCGAGCGGCACCCGGGCAGGGATCGTGAGATTCTCGGCGCGGGTCCGCTCGTCGATCTCGCCGGAACGGGCTTCGACGCGGAGAGTTACGCGAAGGCGATGAGGGGTTTACTCGGCACGAGATTTGCCTAGAATACCGTCATGAACCGATTTCTGCCCGTTTTCGCCCGTCTCCTTGCCTTCGGCCTGCTTGTTTCCGTCTCGGCTTCCGCCGAGCCGGCCGCGCTTTCATCCGTTTCAGGTGACCTGGCGGCGGCCCTGAAGGCCGCGGTGCCGGCCGAGGGTCTTGTGATCTACACCCAGGACAACGAAATCTACCTCGACCTGACGCGCGAGAAGGGCACGGCCGTGGGCCGCCGGTATGCGGTCGAAAGGCTCGGGGCCGAGATCCGGCACCCGGTGAGCGGGCAAAGCGTGGGATTCGCGCGGAACCGGGTGGGCGAGGTCGAAATCACGTGGTTGCAGGAGGGTTTCTGCAAGGCGCGCCTCGTGGGGACCGCGGCCGAGGGCGGCATCCGCGTCAAGGACCTCGTTCGGCTCTCGACGCCTCCCGGCGTCATGCGCTTTCCTCTGCGCCATGAGGACGGGACGCTCAGCCGCCTGACGGAACTCGTGGACGGCGAACTGGCGGCGGTCTGCGGCGCGCTGGAGGGAACGACGCCGAAGGTCGGCCCGGCGCTGGCCGTGGCCGCCGGGGCCGCCGGCACGGTCACGTCCCTGGCCGCGGAGGCCGACGTCGCTGTGGCCGGCCGCGTGACCGCGACCGCCATCGAGCTGAATGTCATCCGGATGTCGACGGGCGCGGTGGAGAAGAGCTTCACGGTGCCGATTCCCGAGTCCCTGCGCGCGCTGGCCGCGGACAAGATCCGCGCGACGCCGTCTTTCGCCGCGGCCGGATCCCTCGAGAGGGTCTCCTACCGCGAGGGAGCCGAGGTCACGGTGCCGCTCGACTTCATACCGGTCGACATGACCTGCGCGGACGTGGACGGGGACGGAACGGACGAGGTGATCTTCGCCGAGGAGAAGCATCTGCGGATCTGCCGCGTCAAGATGGGGGGGACGATCGAGGAACTGGCGCGCCTCTCGGTCGGCTGGAGCGCGAAGATCATGCATGTCTTCGCCGGCGACATCGACGGCGACGGCAAGGCCGAGATCTACGTGACCGAGAAGCCGGGGAACTACATCCGCTCCTCCGCGTACCGCTACGCGAACGGCCGCCTCGACCGCTTCTGGAAGGAATCGGACGTCTTCCTCCGCGTTCTGCGCTCGGAGCGGGGATTCGGGCTTTGCGGCCAGCGCTACGGATCGGCCCGACCCTTCGAGCGCGGCCTCACGCGCTACACGCTCTCCGGGAACAATCTCACCGCGGCCGCCGCGGGCCTCCCGGGCTCCTTCACCGTCTTCGATTTCGCGGCCATCGGCTCCACGGGATTCCTGGCCTCCATCAACTACGAGAACAAGCTTCAGCTCTACAACGCCCAGGGTTCGACCGTCTGGACGAGCGCGGAGGTGTACGGGGGATCCGACGTCCGCGTCGAGAGCGCCGACAAGAGGAACTCGGCGGAGGAGCGCATCGGCGTTTCCGCCGTGGACATCGACGGAGACGGCGTCGAGGAGATCCTGGCCGTCCAGAACATGCTGGAGGGCGGCACGGGCCCGGGCTTCATCCGCCTCGGCAACCTCCAGCAATACAAGAACGGGCGTCTCGTGGCGCTCGCCCTCGAGAACGGGACCCTCGTGGAGCGTTGGAAGACGAAGTCCTACAGCGGCATCATCAAGGGCTTCACGCTGGCGCGGCCCCTGGCGCGCGGCTGGGAGGCGGTCTTCTTCAACCTCGAATACGTCTCTTTCCGTGAGAAGCGCGCCACGCTGCGGATTCTGCCGCTGAGCTAGCGCACGGCCGGGGCACGTTCCGGATCCCGCCGCCCGTGACCGATCTCCGCGCCGCCGACCTGCGCCACGTCTGGCATCCCTTCACCCAGATGGCGGCGTATGCCGGGGAGAAGGCTCCGATCATCGAGAGCGGCGAGGGGGTTTTTCTCGTCGATACCGAGGGCCGGCGCTACTACGACGGCGTCTCATCGCTCTGGTGCAACGTTCACGGGCACCGGCATCCCCGGATCGACGCGGCCGTCCGGGATCAACTCGGCCGGATCGCCCACTCCACTCTCCTCGGCCTCGGCTCGGGCCCGTCGATCCTCCTCGCGGAGCGGCTCGCCGGTCTCACCGGGCTACCCCGTGTCTTCTACGCGGACTCCGGCGCGGGCGCGGTCGAGATCGCGATGAAGGTCGCTTTCCAGTTCGCCTCGCGCCGCGATCCACGCAGGACGCGCTTCGTCTCCTTCCGGAACGCCTACCACGGAGACACCCTCGGCGCCGTCTCCGTCGGCGGCATCGACCTCTTTCACGAAGCCTTCCGGCCGCTCCTCTTCGAGACGCTCTTCGCCCCCTCGCCCTTTCCTTACCGTTGGCCCGGCGAGGACTGCCGCGCGGAGGCGCTCCTAGCCCTCGAGAGGATCCTCGACGAGAACGCGCGCACGATCGCGGCCGTGGTCATGGAACCGAAGGTCCAGGGGGCGGCGGGCCTGATCGTTCATCCCGACGGGTTCCTCGCGGAGGTGCGGCGGATGACGCGCGATCGGGGTATCCTGCTCGTCTGCGACGAGGTCGCCACCGGGTTCGGGCGGACCGGGCGGATGTTCGCGGTGGAGCACGAGGAGGTCCGGCCCGACGCCCTCGTGCTCGGCAAGGGCATCTCCGCCGGCTACCTCCCGCTCTCCGCGGCCTGTTTCACGGAGGAGATCTACGAGGATTTCCTGGGGCGGCACGAGGAGATGAGGCACTTCCTGCACGGGCACACATATACCGGCAATGCGCTCGCTTGCTCGGCCGGCCTCGCCTCGCTCGAGGTTTTCCGCGAGGAGAAGGTCCTGGAATCCCTGCCCGCCAAGACCGCTCTCGTCGCCGGGGAACTCGAGGCGCTCCGCCGGTTCGACGGCGTGGGCGACATCCGCGCCTGCGGCCTCATGGCCGGGATCGAACTGGTGGCGGACCGATTCGCGAAGACGCCCTTCCCCCCGGCCCTGCGCGCAGGGCACCGGGTGATCCTGGAGGCGCGGAAACGCGGGATGATCCTGAGGCCGCTGGGCGACGTCGTCGTCTTCATGCCGCCCCTGGCCGCTTCCCACCGGGACCTGGCCGCGATGATGGAGATCCTGGAGGCCTCGATCGAGGTCTTCGAGAAGGAGCGCCGAACATGACACTCTTCCTGTGGAGCGACGCGATGAACACCGGGATCGACGCCGTCGATCGACAGCATCGAAGGCTCGTCCAGCACATCAACGACCTCCACGAGGCCATGGAGTCGGGCCGCGACCGGGCGTTTCTCGCCGGGCTCCTTCGAGATCTCGTCACCTACACCTCGACGCATTTCTCCGCCGAGGAGAAGTTGATGGAGCTGAACGGTTACCCGGACTTCGTGGTTCACCGGGAGACGCACCGGCGCTTCGTCGAGAGGCTCTCGCGCTACCAGTCCGACCAGATGATGGGTCGCCCGGTGCTCACGCGCGACGTCATGGGCCTGCTCAAGGAGTGGCTCATGAACCACATCCTCGAGCTCGACCAGCGCTACGCGCCGTATCTCAGGGCCAAGGGCGTGAAATAGCCGCCGCCGCGCCCCTGAAGGCGCGGGCGGCGGAGGACCCGGGTACTACCGGGGCAGGGCGGCCGTCGGGAAGGGACGCGCGCCCCGGATCGCCGGCGGCAGGGCCTTGAGCATGCCGTTCTTGACCTCGTCGGAGATCCACGGCCGGCCCCACATCATCCCGGCCTTGACCGCGTCGGGATTGAAGCGTGCGTCGAACGCGTTCGGGGTCCCGTAGTAGGTCTCGCAGAAGAAGCGCATCGGGCCGTAATTGAGGAAGCCCGGCTTCGCCGGGTCCTGCTCGGGATGCCGCGCGATCAGCCCGTCGGGCGTGACGGTGAAGCGGATCTCGCGGATGAGCTTGCCCTCGCTTCGAAGCTTGATGACCCAGGCGCCGGGATGGTCGATGAGCGCCGTGAAATTGTCGCTGACGTCGGTGCGCTTCGGGCCCCAGTACAGGTACGGCGCCCAGCGGAACTTGTACCAGTTGTAGTCGTTGTTGACGAGATTCCCTTGCGCGTCACGGAGGTAGAGTTCCTCGCGCTGCTCCAGTCGCGTGATGTCCCCGAAGGTGGAGAAGGCGTCGTCCGGGAGGTTCAGGCGCGTCCCGTTCACCTCGACCCGGGCCGAGACGTCGTTGAGGTTCCCATCGGCGCGGTTGCCCCAGGCATAGATCCAGACCCGCGGGATCGAGTATTCGTCGTCCTGCGCGAGCCAGATGTAGGAGCTGCCGGCGAGGTCGTCGGAGAGGATGCCGAATTTCCAGACGTGCTTGAAGGATCCCACGTGCTGGGCGCAACGGACGACCTTGACCGTGCGGACGCCGATGACCCGTTCGCTCTCGTCCTGGTCGTTGTAGAACTTGAAGGTGAAGGTCAGGTCGCCGTGCACGGAGACGGCGTTCGCCTCGTCGAGCTCGAAGGCGAAGTCCTCGGAGGCGTTCCCCTCGTTTCCCCGGAAGCCCTTGCGCAGGGTGATCACTTCCTGCGCGCCCTTGGAGATCACGATCTTCACGGCGTCCCCGTTGCGGGTCGCGCCGATGACGCGGCCGTGGATGATCGGCACCCAGCTCTTGTATTGGTCGTCCTCCGGGCTCTGCCAGACCTCGATCGTCAGGGGTTCGTCGGCCAGGGAGACGGGCAGGGCCCGCGCGGCG
>CAZWVM010000020.1:0-27806 GCA_964637705.1 uncultured bacterium | reverse complement strand
CTACTCCGCGCTCTCGAGCCTCAACGGGTTGAACCGGTTCTTCGCGAAGATGTACCAGGCCGCGCAGGAGGCGAAGCCGCGGTCGGCCTTCACCCACTCGAAGCCGCCCTGGGCGTTCAGCGTGTAGGGGAGAGACCGCGTCCTGACGCCCCCGACCTCGCGGTCGATGAGCAGGGCGTCGAGCTGGTTGGAGTAGAAGTTCCCCCGCTCGCGGTCGCCATACAGCAGGTACGCGCAGGCGATGTGGCCGGTTCCGTCCAGCCAGATGTTGTCGATGGACGCCTCCGCGCTGTGGTAGAAGCCCGCCACCTTGCGGCCGCGCACCTCGAGCGTCTTCCGGTAGCGGAGGTCGAATTCGGGAACGTCCAGAAGCGGCGCCGCCTCGCGCCCGTAGGCCAGGACGCGCCAGGTGTAGAGGTCGAGAGGCAGGTTGCGGCCCTTCAGGACCGTGTCGAGCCAGGTGCGGACCTTCTCGGCGAGCGCCCGCTCGCCGCAGAGCCGGAAGGCCGCGTAGGCATCGATGTTGCCCTCCGGGTGGCCGTGGTTCTCGTGGAGGCGCGCGTCGCCGTTGCGCCAACCGTGACGGACGTAGCCGCCTCCTGAGGCCTCGTCGTCGGTGTACCATTCCTTCAGGAGGTCGAGCAGCTGGCGGCGGATGGGGGCGTACTTCGCTCCGCCGTGGAGCCTTTCGTGGTGCTTGTAGGCGATGAGGAGCCAGGCGAGGTCTCCCATCCACCGGTCGCTCGGGCCGGGATTGTGAAACGCGATCTGGTCGCCCTCGTCCTTGAGGTTCACGAACTGGAAGAAGCCGCGCGGCTCGCCGCGGTAATGGAAGCTCTGGAGGCGCTTGCACCGGTTCTCCCGGTCCAGGGCCGCCTCGGCATACATGTCCAGGATCCGCTCCGCGCGCTCGCGCTCGCCCTTGACGAGGAAGGCCATCGCGCAGAGGGCGTTGTTGAAGGTCTGGAGCTGGTTGTCCTCCATCGAGGGGATCCCGGCCTTCTCGGGCGATGAGGCGTCCTGCACGGCCTTGAGCCATTCCAGGACCGCCGTGTCCTCGGGGGCGAGATCCGTGTCGCGCCGCTGCCGGAACCCGATGCCCGGCAGTTCCCGGTCCGGATCCAGGATCGCGCCTGCCGGGGGATAGGTCGCCTTCGTTCCCGCCGGGGCGAGGCCGATCTCGTCCAGGATCACCGTGCCCGAGCCCTCCCCGGAGATGGCGAAGAAGAACTCGCCGGGGGTTCCATACTGGTCATCGCCGCCCCACCCGTATTCGGTGCTGCTCAAGTACACCACGACCTGCTTCCACTCGCGGAACTCGGCGAGCGGGATGTGGCGCAGAAAGGTCGATCCGTCCGCGTCCGTGAACTTCACCTCGAGATTGCCGCCGCCCTGCGCCTTCGCGATGAAGCTGATCGGCGTCGCCGGCGTCCAGGAGGCGGGGAGCGGATGCTTCATCTGCACCCATCCCCCTCCGGATTTCAGCGCGTAGGAGATCGCGAGCCCCGGCGTCGAGAGCCCCGCGCCCTCGGCGACCGTGATCGTCGACTTGTCGTCGCCGCTCGACTGCCAGGAGGCGGGCGCGTCCCAGCGATCCGCGACGAGCGCGGGGAAGGAGGGAACCGTTTCGGGGGCCCCACCGGGCGGCGCGGCTTCGCAGGCGGCGAAAGCGGCAAGAAGGACGACGATCAGCAAGGGTAAACGATTCACTTAGCACCTCCGGGCGCAGCCGCATTATAGGCGGCGTCCCAGCCGTCCGGCACGAACTTTTTTCGGACCGGGAGGTTCCTCGTCGCACCCTGCAACGCCTCACAATGCCGTTGCCTGCCGGCCCGGTCCTCGCTAACGTGAGGAGGATTGGAGGTTTCTCGTGCGTCTTCTTATTTCTCTCCTCGTCTTCGCTCTTCTCCTGTCGAGTTGTGCCAGCTCCGGGGGGACCTACGAATCGGAAGGGTCATCCACGTCGGGGTCGTCGCAACAGGCCCAGGTCTGCCCCTCCTGCGACGGCTCGGGGACCTGCAACATGTGCTACGGTGACGGGATCAACCCGCTCGACTCGAACCGCCGGCTGCCGTGCACGGCTTGCGGCGGCGGCGGCCGATGCCGTCGTTGCCGCGGCACGGGATCGATCTGATTGGATCCTCTTTCCGTCTTCACCGCCGCCGAGCGCGCCGTCTTCCGCAGGCTCTCGTCGCCCTGGAAGGTCCAGGATTTCCTCGACCGGATCCCCTCGAACTTCGAACCCGGGGGAGACACCTGTCTCTCGCCGCGGCGCGTCCTTCGCGAGAACCGGTGCCATTGCATCGAGGGAGCGATGCTCGCCGCCGCGGCCTTCCGGTTCCAGGGGCGCAAGCCTCGAGTCGTCTACCTCCGCTCCTCGGGCTTCGACGTCGACCACGTCATCGCGGTCTTCCGCGAGGGGCGTTTCTGGGGCGCGGTCTCCAAGACGAACCACGCGGTCCTGCGCTACCGCGAGCCGGTCTACCTCTCGGTGCGGGAACTCGTGATGAGCTGTTTCCACGAGTATGTCAACGACGACGGGCGGAAGAGCCTCCGCAGCTTCTCGCGCCCCGTCGATCTCTCGCGCTTCGACCGGCGCGGCTGGATGACGGCCGAGGATTCGGTCTGGTACATCCCCGAGTATCTGAACGAGGTCCGGTTCCACCGGATCCTGTCGCGCTCCCAGATCTCCGCCCTCCGTCCCGCCTCCCCGATCGAGATCCGGGCGGGCGAGATCGTGCAGTGGAGGAAGAGGGTGAGGCGTTGATCAGGACGGGGCGCGTTCCGGCCGCGCCCCGTCGAGCTCGTGGCGCGGCACGGGGAAGATGTGGGGGCGTCCCGTGAAGGGGTGGGGCTGGACGACGACCACCGCGCCGTAGACCCGCTCGATCAGCGCGTAGTCGAGAACCTCCGCCGGGGCTCCCTCTCTCTCGACCCGGCCCTCGTTGAGGAGCACGATCCGGTCGCAGTAATCCGAGGCCAGGTTGAGGTCGTGCAGAACCATGACGACCGTGAGCCCGCCGGCGCGCCTCAAGGCCGTGACGCGGTCCAGGATGTCGCGCTGGTGGCCGACGTCCAAAAACGTCGTCGGCTCGTCCAGGAGAAGAAGCTCCGGCTCCTGCGCGAGCGCCTGCGCGAGGAGCGCGCGCTGGGCCTCGCCCCCGGAGAGCTCCGTCACCGGCCGCGCGGCAAGCGCAAGGAGGTCGGTCTCCTCCAACGCCCGCCGAACGGCCTCCGGGCTCTCCTCGCGCGCATAGCGTCCCAGCGCGGCGAACTCCTCGACCGTGAAGGAAAAGTGAGGAGCGAACCGCTGCGGCAGGACCGCCGCCTTGCGCGCCAGCTCCGCGCGTCCATACGCGGAGACCGGGCGGCCGTCGAGGCGCACTTCACCCGCCGCCGCGGGAAGGAGACCGGTCGCGGCGCGGAAGAGCGTCGTCTTGCCGCTGCCGTTGGGCCCGATGACGGCCACGCATTCGCCCCGTTCGACGGTCAGCGTGACGCCCTTGAGCACCAGGCCGTGGCCGTAGCCGCAGGCCAGATCGCGGCATTCCCAGAGCGTCATCAGAAGATCCTCCACGAGCGGTCGCGGAGCAGGATGAAGAGCGCGAAGGCGCCGCCCGCGAGACCCGTGACGACCCCGACCGGCAGCTCCAGGGGCGCGGCCAGGGATCGCGCGGCCGCGTCGCAGATGGCGAGAAAGGCCGCTCCTCCCACGGCCGCGGCGGGCAGCAGCCGCGCGGTCACCGGCCCCGTCTTCCGCCTCAGGACGTGCGGCACCACGAGCCCCACGAAGCCGATGACGCCGGCCGCCGCCACGCAGGCGCCCGCCACGAGCGAAGCGGCGAGAAAGGCGCGTCGCTGCTCGCGGCCGACCTCGAGCCCCAGCTGCGCCGCGCGCTCCTCGCCGAGAGAGAGGAGATCGATCGCGCGCGCGCGCGCCAGCAGCCAGCCTCCGCCGAGGAGCGCGACGAGCGCGACCGGAACGAGCGAGCCCGCGCGCGCCGACGAGAGGTCGCCCATCAGCCACAGGAGCACCCCGTGAACCTCCCGGCTCGTCGCGATCGAAAAGAGGAACATGACCAGCGACGAGCAGAGGAAGTTGAGGATGACTCCGGCGAGGAGGAGCGTCGCGCGCGAGAAGTCGCGGCGGTGGGCGAGCGCGGAAACGGACAGGACCGAGACCGCGGCGCCCGCGCATGCTCCCGCGCCCAGGGACCACGGCGCCGATGATCCCGCGATCACCGCCGCCGCCACTCCGACCGCCGCGCCGCCCGAGACGCCGAGCGTGAAGGGCTCGGCCAGTGGGTTCCGCAGGAGCCCCTGGAAGACGCAGCCGCTCACCGAGAGCCCCGCGCCGACGACGAGGGCCAGGAGGACGCGCGGCATGCGCAGGCTCCAGACGATGTCGCGCGCCGCCCCCGCCTCGGAGGGGTGCGTGAGCGCCCGGAACACGTCCGAGGCGGCGAGGTCGCTTCCGCCGATGAAGAGGCTCGCGAGCGCCGCGGCAAGAAGGATCGGGACGAGGAAGAGGAAGGCCGCGCGCGTCCTCATCGCGGACGCGTCGCCGTCCCGGTCCCGGCGCCGTTCGCGGGATCCCCTGTGGAGACCGTGTCGCTCCCTCCGATGAGCGGGGCGAGACGCTCCAGGGCCGCCACGTACATCCCGAGCGTGGGCGTGCAGAGCGTGTGCGGATCGACGACGTGGATCCGCGAATGGCGCACCGCCTCCACGGAGGCGCATGGCTTCCACATCGCCTCGACTTCGCGCGCCGCCTCGCCCATCGTCACGGCGACGATCACGTCCGGGTTCCGCCGCGCCACCTCCTCGCGGCTCACACGCGGATAATAGGCCTCGAGGTCCTTCGTCACGTTCTCGCCGCCCGCGTCGCTCACGAGGTCGTTGAGATAGGAGGCGCGTCCGATCGAGACGAGCGGCTCGATGCCGAGCTGGCAGAAGACGCGCCGCCGCGCTCCGCCGGTCGCAAGGCGCCGCAGGGCCGCACGCCGGCCGTCGAAGGCGGCAATCGCGCTCTCCGCGCGATCCTCGATTCCGAGCACCCGGCCGAGGGTCCGGCAGTTCTCGCGGATCGCATCGGCCGTCTCGTCGTAGCCGAAGACGTAGACCGGGATTCCCAGCCGCCTCAACGCCTCGACGTCCTGCGCGCGGTTGTTCTCCATCGAGGCGAGCACGAGGTCGGGACGGAGCGCCACGATGCGCTCGACGCTCGGGTTCAACAGCCCGCCGATTCGCTCCTTCGAACGGGCGCCCTCGGGGAAGAGGCAATACTCGGTCACTCCGACGAGGAGCGCGTCGGCGCCGAGGTCGAAGACCGACTCGGTCACGGCCGGGACGAGGGAGACGACCCGCGCCGGCTCGGTCGGGAGGGAGACCGTCGCGCCCGTCGCGTCGAGCACGGAGCGCGCGGCCGGCGGCGCGGGCGTACCGGAGGAGCAGGCGGCGAGCGGAAGAAACGCGGCCGCGAGCAGAAGAAGCGCGCTCGCGTGCGCGAGCCCGGGGCGCCTCATGCGTCCCTTAGCCTTCTGGAGACGGACGCGGAGGAGAAGGTCGCCATCTCGTTCATGACCCGCGCCGCGGCCTCGACCAGGGAGAAGACGAGGCACGCGCCGGTTCCCTCGCCGAGCCGGAGGTCGAAATCGACGAGCGGTTTCAGGCCCATCGTCTCGAGCATGAGCGCGTGACCGCGCTCCGCCGAGAGGTGGCTCGCGATGACGAGGTCGCGCACAACCGGCGCGAAGCGGACGGCCGCGAGGCAGGCCGCGCTGGAGATGAAACCGTCGACGATGACGGGAATGCGGCGGGCGGCGCAGCCGAGGATCACGCCGCAGAGCCCGGCGATCTCCAATCCTCCGACCTTGGCGAGGGTATCGAGGGGATCGGCGGGGTCCGGGCGGTTGACTTCGATCGAGCGGCGGATTACGGCGATCTTGCGCTCGAGAGCGGCTTCGTCGATCCCCGTGCCGCGGCCGACCGCCCGGGCCGGTTCGATGCCGCCGAGGACCGCGGCGATCGCGGCGGCGGCGGTCGTGTTGCCGATCCCCATCTCTCCGGTCGCGACGAGGTCGAGTCCTTCCCGGCTTTCCTCCTCGACGAGCCGCATCCCCGTCTCCACGGCGCGCTCCGCTTCGCCGCGGCTCATCGCCGGCCCGCGGGCCATGTTCGCGGTGCCGGGGCGGATCTTCCGGTCCCGGAAGCGAGGCGTGGCGCCGGGCGGGATCTCGATGGCGCCCGCGACACCGAGGTCCGCGACGATCACCTCGGCGCCCGCGCCACGCGCCAGGACGTTGATGGCCGCGCCGCCGCGCAGGAAGTTCAGCACCATCTGGCGCGTGACCTCCTGCGGGTAGGCCGAGACGCCCTCCGCCGCGACGCCGTGGTCGGCGGCGAGCGTGAAGACGACCTTGCGCCGCAGGGGAGGATCCAACCGGCCGGTGATCGCGGCGAGCGAGGCCGCGAGATCCTCGAGGCGGCCGAGACTGCCCGGGGGCTTCGTCAGGTCGTCGAGCCGCGCCCGCGCGCGAGCGCGGGCGGCCTCGTCGGGCCCCGTGATGCGGGCGATCGTCTCGGCGCGCGTTCCGCCGGCGTCGGCGCTCACTTGATCCTCATCGCGATGCCGGCGTGAAGGACATACACCTCATCGGCCGCCGCCGCCGCGCGCTGGTTCGCCCGGCCCGCGACGTCGCGAAACCTCCGCGCCAGCTCGTTCACGGGCACGATTCCCTCGCCGACTTCGTTGGCAACGAGGATCGTGTCGCACGACGCGCGGCGCAGGATGCGCAGCAAACGGCCGACCTCCGCCAGGATGCGCGCCTCCGATTGGCCGCCGCAGAGGAGATTCGAGAGGTAGAGCGTGAGGCAGTCGACGAGTACGGTGCCCGAGGAGGGGAGACTCTTGTCCAGGATCGCGGCAAGGTCGCGCGGCGCCTCCCGGGTTCTCCAGCCGCGAGGGCGCTCGCGCCGGTGCCGTGCGATCCGCCGTTTCATCTCGTCGTCTCCGCCTTCGGCCGTGGCCACGAAGAGGACGGGTGCCCGACCCGCGGCGGCGCGCGCCTGCGCGAAGGAACTCTTCCCGCTGCGCGCGCCGCCCAGCACGAAGACGAAACGTCCTCGCCTCGTCCTCCGGGTTGGTGTCGTCAGAAGCTCCACCTCAATCCGCCGAGCCAGGTCGCGCCCGGCGTCGAGAAACCGTATGCCGCCTGGTACGAGCGATCAAGGATGTTCTGGCCGGTCGCCGTCAGCGTCAGGCTCGGCATGACGTCGTATTCCGCCTTCAGGTCCACGGTCGCGTAGCCGGGTGACCGCCGGCGGTAGATCGTGAAGTCCCAGACGTCGTAACCGGAAAAGTCCTGGTCGAAGTAGTGGCTCATCGCCGTGATCGTCGAGCTCGCCCTGAAACGGGAACCCGCGTAGGAAAGAGTCGCGCTGCCCGCGTGCATGGGCCGGCGGATGACGGGGTTGCCGAGGATGAAGGTGGTCGACGCGAGCGCTCCCACGCGGTCCACGCGGGTTCGCATCCAGGTGTGCTGGCCCGCGAGCTTCCACCGCGGCGTGATCGCCCACTCGAAGACCGTCTCCACGCCGTGCCGCTCCACGTCCGCCACGTTCTGCGGCATCATCGATACCCCGACGGCCACGGTCGTGATGAGCCCCTTTGTCTTCGCGTCGAAATAGGTGACGGCGATCTTCGCCCGGTTCGCGGCGATGGGAAGATCGAATCCCGCCTCCCACTGAGTCTCGTTCTCGCCCTTCAAATCCGGGTTCGGACGGAAGGTGGGGATGGTCGAAACGAGCTGGAAGATCGAAGGAGAGCGGAAGCCGTCGCCCCCGGCCGCGCGCAGGACGGCGCCCGACGGCAGGGTATAGGCGAGCGCGCCGCGCGAGGAGAACTCGCGAGCGAGTCGGGAGTTGTCGTCCATCCGGATTCCGGCGGTCAAGTGTAGGTTCTCGACGATGTCACCGGCCGCGGAAAGATACCCGGCGCCGTTGGTGCGCATGAAGTGGGACGTCGAGGAACCGAACGGCGAGACGTTCGCACCCCGGCTCTCCTCGCCCTCGATCTCCCCGCCCCACGTGAGCAGCCACCCGTCGACCCGGTGCTCGCTCGAGAGGTTCGCCGCCCGGCGCTGGAAGGTCGTGTTGCCGTAGAAGTGACCGAAAGGATCGACGACCGCGCCGTTGTCCGGGTCACGCATGTAGTTGGTGGAGTGGAAGAGGCCGAGGTCCAGGCCCAGGGTCCACCGCTCCGTCATGCGGCGCTCCGCGGAGAAACCGGCCGCGGTTTGCACGTCGCGCTGGTTCTGGTCCGGGTCGTTGTCGAAGGGCGGAAGGCGGTCGCCGCCGTTGTCCGTCGGGAACCGGTAGGTCGCGTCGAAGCCGCTCGTCGTGAAGGTCAGGTCCACGTCCTCGCTCGCCGCAAGCCCGACGCGGCCGTTCCAGGAGGTCCGGTTGTAGTCGTTGTTCACCGCCATGTGGCCGTCGGTGTTGTATTGCGAGGCGGAGAAGGACCAGTCGGCCGACGTGTTGGAACCCGAGGCCGTGACGCCCTCGCGCCACGAACGGTAACTTCCGCCCTCGCCGAAGACCGTCACGCGGTTTGCGCCGCGCCCTCGCCGGGTGAAGACCTGGATGACGGCGCTCGCGGCGTCGCCGCCGTAGGTCACCGAACCGGGCCCCCGGATGATCTCGATCCGCTCGATGTTCTCCGTCGGCAGGTTCGTCCAGTCATAACCGCCGCCGGCCTGGTTCACCTTCACGCCGTCGACGAGGACGAGGTTGAAGTTCGACTCGCCGCCGCGGATGTAGAGGTCGGTCAAGGCGCCCGGGCCGCCCGAAGCGACCACGCGCACGCCCGGCGCGGCCTTCAAGAGGTCGACGACGCGCGTCGCACCCGAATTCCGGATCGTCTCCTCGTCGATCACCGTGACCGAGAGCCCGGTCTTTCGGATCTCCTGCGGCGACCGCCAGGCCGTCACGACGAACTCGGCGTAGTCGTCCGGCGGTTCCTGAGCCGCCGTCGGCGCCTGCGAAGCCATCAAGGCGAGTCCCAGGACCGCGAATCCCGAACGAATCTTCCCCATGGTGTGTCACTCCCCGGCGCCCACGAAAAAATCCCCGCGGCCCTTCGACCGCGGGGATCCCCGTATTCGATCCCGCTGATGAACGTGCCCTCACCACGAGGCACGTGCGCCCAATATGGAATTCGCAGGCAGGTCTTCTGGCTCCCGGATCATCCTACGCGCCGCGCCTTACCGGCCTTCCGGCCAGTGGCTCCTGCGGCTCTCGTTCCCGGTTACAGCGGCGGGTCCGCGACGGCTTTTCACCGTCTTCCCTTTTCAGCCTCTCATCGAGGCGCCTGCGGAAGGCCGGACGATAGCAGGGGGAAGGGAGGGGAGGCAAGGGGAAAAGTGAAGAGTGAGGAGTGAAGGTGAAGAGTGAGGAGTGAAGAGTGAAGAGTGAGGAGTGAGGATCAAGAAGTGAGGCGGGATACAGACCATACAGATGACCCCTTGCTCCTTACTCCTTACTCCTTACTCCTTACTCCCATGATCGCCTCCTTGTGCATGACCCTCTTCTTGAGATTCCTCTCGACGAAGATCGGCCTGCCCTCCCGATCCAGCCCCGTGTGATACATCGTCGTGGACCAGGTGGAGGGGGTCGGGGTGAAGATCTGGACCTGCTCGGGCTCGTAACCCAGTTCGCGGCGTATGAACTCGCCGGTCCGGCGGTCGTCCTCCAGGGTCGCGCCCGGGTGCGCCGCGAGGAAGTAGCAGACGAAGTGCTGGTTTTTCCCCCTCGTCCGGTCGAAGGCGGCGCGGTAACTCTCGAAGGTCTCCGGGGCGGCCTTGCCCATGAGGGTCAGGACCCCCCGCTCGTTGTGCTCCGGCGCGATCTTCATCTGCCCCGAGACGTGACGTGCGAGGAAACGCGCGAGGGAGGCTTCGTGGTTCGGATCGAGCACGAGGAGGTCGTGGCGGAGGCCCGAGGTCACGAAGACGTGCTTGACGCCCGGGATCTTCGCAACGCGGTCGAGGAGGTCGAGGTAGCGGTCGTGGCCGGCGGAGAGCGAGGGACAGGGGCGCGGCAGGAGGCAGTCGCGCACCCCGCAGTTCCCGGGCGTGCCGTCGCAGCCGGGGCGCTCGCACGTCATTCCATACATGTTGGCGCTCGGCCCCCCGATGTCGGAGATCGTGCCGCGGAACTTCGGATGCCGCGTCAGCTCCTTCGCCTCCGCGAGGATCGACGCTTCGCTCCGGCCGGTGACCGCCGTTCCGTGGTGGGCCGTCAGTGAGCAGAAGTGACAGGCGCCGAAGCAGCCGCGGTGGGATGTGATCGAGAACCGGACCATCTCGATCGCGTTCACGCGACCCTCTTTCGCATCATGGGGATGGACGTCGCGCGCGAACGACGCGGCGTAGACCTCGTCCAGCTCGGCACCCTTCAGGGGCGCCGCGGGCGGATTCTGCACGACGAAGGTGTTCCCGGTCGGTTGGATCAGCCGCTTCGTGGAGTCCGAGAAGACGGTGAAGAATCGGTGGAAGGCCGCCTTCTCGGCCGCGACCTCGTCGAAGGAGGGAAGCATCACTCCCTCGCCCGGGGTGGAAGTCCGGTAGCAGATGCCGGGAAGGTCCTCGGGCGGATCCTTCATGCCGCCGCGGGCGCGTCGCGCGATCTCCAGGAGCGTGCGCTCGCCCATGCCGAAGACGAGGAGATCTGCCTTGGCGTCCAAAAGCACCGAGCGTTTCACGCGGTCCTGCCACCAGTCGTAGTGCGCGAGGCGCCTGAGGCTCGCCTCGATACCGCCGATGACGATGCGCTGTTCCTTGAAGTACCGCCGGATCAGGTTCGCGTAGACGACGACCGCGCGGTCCGGTCGCCGTCCACCCTCTCCTCCCGGCGTGTAGTCGTCGCTCCGTCGCTTCCGTCCCGAGGCGGTGTAGTTCGCGACCATCGAGTCCACGGCGCCCGCGGTCACGGCCCAGAAAAGTCGCGGCGCTCCGAACCAGCCGATGTCGCGGTCCGAGGTGATGTCCGGCTGGCCGATGACGCCGACCGAGAATCCGTGGCGCTCGAGATACCGGCCGAGGAGCGCCACGCCCATGGATGGATGGTCGATGTAGGCGTCGCCTGTGACGAAGATGATATCCAGGGGGCCCGCAATGCGGTCGCCGAGGGAGGGGAGAAAGGTGTCAGGCAATTACTTGATCACTTTCACGTCCCGACAGTCATCGGAGTCGTCAAACACAGAAAAAACACGAGATGCTCGTAAGCTGTTCGAAAGTTGCAAAGTGATTGCCTGACACCGATCGCTACCGCGTGACGTTGTCGCCGCGCTGGAAACCGGTGCCCGAGACGATGCGTCCCGCGGACCACCTTTCGTTGACCACCGTCACCTCGATCACGCCGATCTCGATCTTCTCCGTGCCCAGGACCTCGTTGGTCTCGGGATC
Organism: uncultured bacterium; assembly: GCA_964637705.1. Lineage (GTDB taxonomy): Bacteria > UBA8481 > UBA8481 > UBA8481 > UBA8481 > CAZWVM01. Next base: position 16,341 of record CAZWVM010000020.1, on the reverse strand, counting down.
GACCAACGTGTCCATCACGCGGTGGATCTTGAGGCGTTCGCCGACGCGCACCCCGTCGGCCTGGCCCCGGTTGATGACGACGCGGTTCTCCTCGTCCACCTTCACGACGGAGCCCTCGAAGTTCTGCGCCATCATCACCTCGATGGTGCGGGTGTCGAGCCGGTTGGAGATGCGGTTGACCATGCGGTCGATGAGCTGGCGAACGGCCTGCCCCATCGGGTGGTTCTCGGTTCCGCCGGTCGCGAAGGAGAAGCCGGAGACGGTGCCGGCCAGCTGCGCGCCCGTCGACTTCACCTCCGTCGCCTCGTCCATCGTCTCGATGATCTCGCCGGTCATCGCGTCGATCAGGCGGATGTCGCAAGCGAGCCGCGCCCGCGCCTCCGTGATCCCGATTCCGACGCCGCGGTAACCGAGACCCAGGTTGCGGTCGCGCACGTCGTACTGGAATTCCGTGACCGCGCCCTTGACGAGCAACTGCGCGCCCTTGACGCGGCCGATCGTCAGCTGCTGCCCGCGCTGCACGCGCCCGCTCTGCGTCAGGTCCTGCTCCGCCAGCACGTCCGCCAACGCGGCTCGCTCGAGCACCTGGTACCGCCCGGTCTTCTTCAATTCCCGTATCAGCATCTCGGCCATGCCCCAGCCGAGGTCGCTCTGGCCGTTGGGGACCTTGTTCTCGAAGTCGAGGACGGCGATCCGCAGGAGGCCGCTCGTCGGGGAGGAGACCAGTGTCGGCGACGAGGGTGATTCGCCGGGGGCCGCTCCGAGCGGCAGGGCCGATATCGCGACGAACGCCGCCGCGCCGATCGTGACGAGGGTCTTCTTCATGGCGAGAATCCTTTCTTCCCTAGCGGTTCGCATTTTCCACCTGCCTCAGGCGCGCCTCGAGCTCCGCCAGCTTCTGCTCGAGCGTCTGCACCCGCGTCTTCAGGGCCGCGTTCTCGGAGAGAAGCGCCTGCTTCTCTCTCTGCCAGGCCGTCCAGCCCGTCGCCGCGAGATACTCGTTCGCGCGGACGGAGCCCGAGGGCGAGGCGGAGGGCTGGATCACCGTGACGGACGAGTTTCCGGAGTGGGGGTAGCCCGATCCGAAGTAGGCCGTGCCCAGCATGGCGTTGTTGAGGGGACGCAGATAGAGGGTCGCCGCGGTGTCGTTGCCGTAGGTGCCCGCGGTCGAGGTGTTCACGATGACCTGGGTCTGGGCCGCCGCCGGCCCCAGGACGAAGCCCGCCAGCGCCAGGGCCGTGATCAGGTGACAGAGTTTCATGGTCGTCCTCCTGCTCCACGCGGGGAGCCTCCAACAACCCTCGATTGTACTACGTTCGCTCATTTCCATGCAAAAAGATTGCCGGGAGGCCGGGGTCGATTGACCGGCGCGGACCGCACCGCTAGGCTCCTTCCATGAGCCTTTCGCCCGTTCCCCTGGAACACCGCACGAACCGGCCCGTCTCCCGCGGCAACTTCTACCCCCTCGGCGCCACGCCGCGCGAGGGAGGAGTGAACTTCTCGATCCACTCCCAGCACGCCACGGAGGTCTATCTCCTCCTCTTCGACGCCGATGACGCGCCTCCGACGGACGTCATTCGCCTTGCCCACCGGACGCGCCACGTCTGGCACGCCTTCGTCGGGGGCGTCGGCCCCGGGCAGTTATACGGCTATCGCGTGCGCGGCCCGTTCGATCCCGCGCAAGGCCTCCGTTTCAACGAGCACAAGCTGCTTCTCGACCCTTATGCGAAGGCCGTCAGCCGCAAGCCCGAGAACCGCGAGAACCTGCTTCTCGGCTACGATGCGTCGAGCCCGCAACGGGACCTCGCGGTCGACACTCGCGACAACGCCGCCGTCATGCCCAAGGCGATCGTCATCGATGACGCCTTCGACTGGCAGGGGGACCGCCCGCCGGACCTGCCCCTGGAGAGCCTGATCCTCTACGAGGTGCATGCAAAGGGATTCACGGCCGATCCGTCGTCGGGGGTCTCGCGCCCCGGTACCTACCTCGGCTTCATCGAGAAGATTCCCTACCTGAAGGAACTGGGCGTGAACGCGGTCGAGCTCCTGCCCGTTCACGAGTATTACACCGAGGACTTCCTTCTCAACCGGGGCCTGACGAACTACTGGGGCTACAACACGCTGGCCTTCTTCGCACCCGAGAGTTCCTACGGCACGGGATCGGCGCCGGGTTGCCAGGTGAGGGAGTTCAAAACCCTGGTGCGCGAGTTGCACGGGGCCGGGATCGAGGTGATTCTCGACGTCGTCTACAATCACACGGCCGAGGGCAACGAGTTCGGCCCGACCTTCTCCCTCAAGGGCATCGACAATCCGGCCTACTACTGCCTCACGGGGCCGCGCGAGAACCCGCGGCGCCACTACATGAACTTCACCGGCTGCGGCAACAGCGTCGATCTCGCCTCCCCCGCCGCCCTGCGCCTCGTCATGGATTCCCTGCGCTACTGGGTGAAGCAGATGCATGTCGACGGCTTCCGATTCGACCTCGCCTCGGTGTTGGGCCGCGAGAACGGGGACTTCCGCCGCAGCGGCTCCTTCTTCGACGCCGTCAGCCAGGACCCGGTGCTCTGCCACGTCAAGCTCATCGCCGAGCCGTGGGATCTCGGGACCTACCAGGTGGGAAACTTCCCGGTCGACTGGTCGGAGTGGAACGGGCGCTTCCGCGACACGTTCCGGCGGTTCACCAAGGGTGACGCCGGGGTGGTGAAGGAGGTCGGTTGGAGGCTCTCGGGCTCGCCCGACCTCTACGGCGACGACGGCCGCTCGGCCTTCAACAGCATCAATTTCATCACCTGCCACGACGGGTTCACGCTCCAGGACCTCGTCTCCTACAACGGAAAGCACAACGAGTCGAACCTGGAAGAGAACCGCGACGGAGCCAACGACAACCACTCGTGGAACTGCGGCGCGGAAGGGGAAACGGACGATCCCGCGGTTCTTTCCCTGCGCCGCCGCCTTGCGAAGAACCACGTCTGCCACCTTCTCTTCGCCTCCGGGACGCCCATGCTCCTCGGCGGCGACGAGTTCCTCCGCACGCAGGGGGGCAACAACAACGCCTACTGCCAGGACAACCCGATCAGTTGGTTCGACTGGGGACTCGCGGAGCGCAACGCCGACTTCCGGGACTTCGTGCGCAAGGCGATCGCCTTCACGCGCCGCCACCCGATCCTCCAGAGCCGCAAGTTTTTCGTGGATCCCGCGGGCGCGGGCGAGGATGCCCCCTGCATCACCTGGTTCGGTAACCAACGGGATCGGCCGGCCTGGAACGCCCCGGAAACGAGGACGCTTTCTTTCCTGCTCGAGCGCGCGCCGGCGAGCGCCGGGGGTGAAGCGCTCTTCTTCATCCTGAACGCGGCGTGGCATGCGCAGGAAGTGAAACTGCCGGTTGTCGCCGGGAGTCGGCGATGGCGCCGGGTCGTCGATACGGGCCTGGCGGACGGCGTGGATTTCGCGAACGAGGGGGAGGAAGTCCTGATCGAGCCGGAGGACGCCTACGTGGCGGGCGGGCGGAGCACGGTGGTGCTCGTGGCTCGATGACTCCGGACCATTCAAAAATGACGATCGCTGAGCGAAAATGATGTCCGCACGGGGCTGATACAAGTCGAACTCATGAAAAATCAATATGGCATAACCTTTGCTCTCACACTCGGGAACGCGGACCGTTTCATGCCGCTTTTCAGAGACCCCCCTAAGGGGCAGGAGGAAAGGAAAATGAAGAAGAGAATGATCGCGGCACTGCTGTTCATGGCCTTGATGCCGGCCGTGTCCGGTGCCGCCGTTTCGATCAGCGGGTACCTTGACGTCGGCTACATCGCGGCCGAAGGCGGCGTTCCCTTCGCGGGATACGCCTCGAATCGCCTGCAGGCGTCCGGAGCCACGGCCGGGAACTGGGACAATGATGACGGCTTCGCGTTGAACGACCTGAACATCGACATCAACGCCACCTTCACCGATTCGATCAAGGGCTATGCCTCGTGGAACTTCGGCACCGGCGGCGCCTCGGTCGTCGACTTCGCCGAGATCGATTTCTACGATCCTTTCCCCATGGTGAAGAAGCTCTCCGTCGGCCGCCAGGGTTCGGTCGTCGGCATCGAGCAGCGCGTCTCGGAATCGAACCTGAACAAGTTCATCAACATGACTCTCTTGTCGCCCTGGACCGTCGGCTCCATCGACGGGCTCGCCATCTATGGCAGTTTCAGCCCGGTCGATTACCAGCTGGCCGTCAGCAATTCGGACAACATCGACCTGACCGGAGCGGGGATGGGCACGAACATCCGGCCTCCGGCCATCGCCGGCGCGGCGGGGGCGTTTCCCGAGAACAACAACGACAAGGCCGTTTCGGGCCGGATCGGCGTGAAACCGATCGAGGGTCTCGAGGTCGGCGTCTCGGGCAGCTATAATCCCTGGGTCAATGGCGGCGTTACGGGCACGAATCTGCCCCGGACTCTGGTCGGAGTCGACGCCGGATATACCTGGGGCGCGCTGGGACTCAAGGGCGAATACATCACGGTCAGCGAAGAGCAGACGAACAACAACCCCCAGATCCGCGCCAGCGGATTCTACGTGGAGGGTCTGTACGACTGGTCGGCACGCCTGGCTCTCGGTGTGCGGTACGCCAACATGGAGATCGAGCAGGGGATTCTCGGGGGAAACGCCATCGCGTCGCAGTATTCCACGACCTCCTTCGCGGCCTGCTACAAGATCGCCGACAGCGTGCTCTTCAAGGCGGAGTACGACATCAACCAGGAGAAGATGGTGAACCGGACGGTCGTCCCGTCGAGCGTGATCAGCAACAAGAGCGACAACAACGTTTTCGCGCTCTCCCTGGTCGGCACCTTCTGATTCCTGCGTGGAGCGGAGCCCCCGGCCGGAAGGCCGGGGGCTTTCTTTTTCCGGCTACTCGAAGCGGATGTTGTCGACGAGGTAGCTGCCCTTGAGAGACGCCGAGACGTCGTGGTCGAAGACGAACGTCATCTCGGTGAGCTTCGTCCAGTCGGTGATCTCGAAGAAGCGCTCGAGCGGTATCTCGACCGTGGTCCACTCGCCGCCGACGCCCGTGGCCTTCTGCCGCGCCACGTTCGTGCCTCCCTCGTTCTTCAGCTCGACGTAGAAGTCAGGCCCCGCGACCTCGGAACGCGCCTGGAAGACGAGCTTCTTGAAGGAGGAGGCGTTGAAGTCGTTGAGGTGAACCCAGATGCCTGAGTAGGCGCCCTTGCCGTTCGCCTCCGCCGTGATGTCGTAGTCGATCTTCAGGGCGTGCCCGCCCTCGACGCCGCCCTCGACGACGCGCGTCAGGCAGATGCCCTTCGGGTCCGGCACGTCGGAGTTCCAGAAGCCGAACTTGCCTCCCGCGTTGTTCACGTCGCCCGGCGTCTCGAAGTCGGCGACGAGACCAACCCATTCGGTGTGAAGCGCGGGTTCGCCGGCCACCGACGCGCCCGCTTCCGTGTCGCCCGCGGTCACGACGGGCGCCGCCGACGGCGGCGCCGATCTGCCGCAGGCCATGCAACCGACGCCCCATACCAGTCCGACCGCCCAGGCTCGCATGCTTGTCTTCATGAACACGGATTCTATCCCCCCCGCCTCGTATCGATCAACGCGACTAAGTTATACGATTACCTATATCTTTGTCAACCGATTCGGCGGATCACTCGAGCCGGATGTTGTCGATCCAGTAGGTGCCCTTGCGGGGATTCGAGACGTTGCCGTCGAAAACGAAGGCCAATTCCGCAAGCGCCGACGTGTCCGGGATCGCTCCGAAGCTCACAAGCGGGATCTCGACCCTCGTCCACTCCGCGCCCACCCCGGTCGCCTTGGCCCGCGCGACGTTCCGCGCGCCCGAATCCTTGAGCTCGACGAAGAAGTCCGGGCCGGCGCCTTCCGCCTTGACCATCATGACGAGCTTCTGGAACGGTCTCGCGTCGAGCGAGACGAGGTGCATCCAGAGGCCCGCGTAGGCCGACCGGGCGCCCTCGCCGGCGGAGATGTCGAAGGTGATCTTCAGGGCCGAACCGCTCTTCTCACCGGGGGTCGCCAGTCCCGTGGCGCATTCGCCCTTCGGGTCGGGCGCGTTCGAGAACCAGGCGCCGTACTTGCCGCCCCGGTTGTTGAACTCCCCGATCACCTCGAAATCGGCCACGACCCCGGGCCCGCTGTAGCTCACCTGGGGCTCGTCGGAGGCCGGTCGCGCGGCCGGAGCGGCCTCGCCCTCCAGGGGCGGCGGCGGGTAGGGGGGCGGGGCCTCCGGCCCTTTTCCGCATCCCCAGGCCCCGGCGCAAACCAGTGCCGCCGCCGCGATTCCGAATCGAATCCTCTTCTCTGCGTTCATGTCGTTCACTCCTGCGGGGCCAGGGCGCCCTTGAGGCCCTCGAGCTCCCGTCCGTCCGGCGCCGCGAACCGCGCCGCCAATCCGCACCCGCCGCCGATCTGCTTCACCTTGAAGAGAATCCGGTTCCATCCCTTCTTCAAGCGCACGTGCACCCGGTCCTCGTCGGGGATCACGGGCCGGGCGGCGTCGTTGCGCCAGGCGCAACGGCCGTTGACCCAGATCTTCACTCCGTCGTCGCTGCCGACCAGGAGCAGGGCTTCCTGCTCGATGGGCGACTGCACGTAGGTCGCGATGTAGACCACGGCGTCGTCGAAAGCTCCGAAGGCCTCCGGGCTCGTCAGGTCCAGGTCCGGGGCCGAGAGGATCCTCCACGCTTTGCCCGGCGCCGCTTCGCCTCCGGCGCGCGGCTGAAGTTCCGCTTCCCCCGGCAAGGCTTCCCCGTCCAGGGACTCCGTCGGGAAGGGACCGCAGAGGATCCAGTCCGCGGGACGGCCTCGCTCGATCTCGAAGACCTGGCTCCCGACGTCGCCCGTCTGCTCGCGCACCAGCCGGAAGCTCTTCTTCACCGTGTCGATGTTCTGGTCCTTGTCGAGCGAGACCTTCGAGAAGCGAACGCCGGGCCCGTCGTAGGGGAGCCCGGGCCCGTTGTCGTGGTCGACCGAGAGAACCTCCACGGGAAGCGCCAACCCCGCGCGGGGCTCGACCCCGAGCGCGGACCAGGGGATGGAGATCTCCACGGTGAAGCCCCGGTCGAGGTCGGTGTTGTTGTCGATCGTCGAACCGGGCATCAGGCGTCCGGCGGCGCGGTGCCCCGTGCCCTCGCCGGTCCCCCCGATGTCGAAGCGGTATTTCCGGAGCGTTCCGTCGACGAGGAAGGAGATCGAGACGTTGTCGTCGTTCCAGTCCATGTCGGACGTCTCGATCCGCTGGTCCGTGACTTCGAAGGCGGCGTAGAGCGCGTCATCGTCCCAGAGGAGCCGAACCGAGCACTCGGAACCGTCGCGCGAGGAGAAGTGTTTGAGCACGAGGGACGGGGCCGTCTTCCAGGCCGGTTCCTCGAGGATTCCGTCGACGACCGGGGCCGCCGGCGTTCGGACGATCATGAGGCGCGACTGGGCGTCGGCGAGGCCCGGAGAAAAGAGGGCCAGCCCGAGAATCGTGATGATGCCGACCGCGTGAATCCTTTTCATGACGCCGCCTCCACCGCTTCGAGCGTTCGTTTGACGATTTTCGCCAGGGCCTCCAGGTCCGCGGAGACCGCGGAACGGCTGCCGGCCCACGTGAGGGCGTCGAAGAGGAAGACCGCGTGCCGACGGTCTTCCGAGAGCACGATCGCCGGCCGCCCGTCCGAGAAGCGCGCCAGGACGCGTTCGCCGGGCACGGCGTCGGCCGGTACGAAGACGGCCCACGGCGTGATGCCCGCGATCTTCGCATCGCCCATCGTGACCTCGACCGGGAGATTCGTGCCGGTCGAACTGATCTCCAGCGTGACCGCGAATAGGTGCGCGTCCGGCGTATCGGGCAGGACGATCGCAGCGAGCCTCTTCAAGGGATGAACGGCGGCGGAGACGCGCACGGCGCACCGCGGACGGCCCGCGAGGTTCTTCGCGGGGATTTCGTTCGCACGCCCTTCCGGCCACTTCCAGTCCGTCAGCGCCGTCCCGAGAAAACGGGTCTCCTCGCTTCCGTCCGCGTAGACGAGCTTGACCGGGAAGGCGAGATCGCCTCCCGTGACGGCGGCGACGACGTGGATCGCGCTCGCGCCCGCCGGCGCGTCGATCGCGACGCTCTGCCCGCGGCACTGCACGTTGTCGAAGGATTCCGCCGAGACAGGTCGGAAGGGAACGCCGGAGAGTACCGCGAGGGAGGCCGGGAAGCCGGCGCCGAAGGCGTCGCCGGCGTCGAGGTTCGAGCCCGGCCCCGAGGCCTTGTGATTCGCCGCGGCGTCGATGGAGATGGGACGGTAGGAGGTGGGCGGCGCCGCGCCGGCGAGCCCGACGCAGGAGAGATACCAGGGAGCTCCGTCACCGCCCCGGTATCGTTCGTCGTAAAGCCCCGCCCGCGCGAATGTGACGGTTTTGCGTCCGTCGAGCGCGGCGCGGTCCGTGGCGGACAGGACCTCGCTCTGGTTCCCGGCCAGGACGACCACTCCGGCGGCCTCCTCGATCTTCGGCGCGAACCGGAAGGGAACAAATCGCTCGCGGAAACGCGCGGCGGCCTGGGTGACGATGTCGGAGAGCATGATGCCGGTGGCGTCGCCGATCGAGCGGTCGGCGTCCGCGGCCAGGGATTCGAGGTCGGAAAGCGCCTCGAACTCCAGGACCTGCACCAGCGTCGAGAACTGCCTCATGCCGGCCTCCTCCGCCGCCAGCATATAGGGCGGATAGAAGAAGGAGAGCCGCGGGGAGGGGAATGCGGAGGGGGCGATAGTCTGGAAGCGATTGAGCCCGCGTCCGACGGTCGCAATGGGTTTCTCCAGGAGATCGTCGCGCAGGTAGCCGAAGTCGCCCTCCGCCGGCTTGTCATACATCTTGAAGTGCGCCCAGCCGACGATCCAGGGAAGAGCGTGGAGGAGAGTGACCTGGCGGAGATAGAGACCGGCCAGGTGATTCTCGTCGCCGGGCCGGGCGTAGGCGTAGTTGGTGACCTGCGGCCACTGGTCGAGCGGGGAGGTGCGCCAACCCGTCTCGGCGATGTAGACCGGCAATCCCTGCATGTCGTAATGGAAGAGCGTCTCGTAGATGCTCTTGCCCGCCGCGATCCAGTCCCGGTTGTACCACTCGCGCTTGTTGTAGTGGACGGGCGAGATGAAATCGATCCCGTGCTCGAGGGTCGTCAGGGGATTTGGACAGACCTCGGGGTGCTCGGTGGTGTAGGTGAGGAGCAGTTGGGGATCGATGGACTTGAGATGCCGCGACAGGGCGGAGAGAAAATCGTTGGCGGTCCAGTTGGTGTATTCGACGAGGTCCAGCCGCCAGGGGTTGCGACCGAGAGGCAGCGCCTTTCCTCCCGAGAAGATCGCCGGGTCCCTCAGGACGTCGGCGAAAGAGCGGTAGGAGCGCCCCCACGTCTCGTTCAGCCTCGACACCGCCCCGTAGCGCTCCTCGAGCCACTTCGGAAAATGGGCGATGCCGGCGGGGCCGAGCATGGGCGTGTGACCGTGCTTCGCGCCGGACCAGTCGAGGGGAAAGAGCCAGCGGTGGTCCATGTCGAGGGCGAGAAAGGACGGGTGCTCCTTCGCCGTCTGCAGGAAGGTGTCGTAGTGGTTGATGACCTTGGCTCGAAAGACCGGATCCATGAAGTCGGGATACTCGCGCCGCTCGCCCTCGATGTCGGTGCCGTCGAGGTAGCAGGTGCGGGGGACGACCGCGACGCCGTTCCGGTCGCACCAGGCGAAGATCTCGGGCATGAACTTGTCGCCGTAGAGGTTCAGGGTGTTGAAGCCGTGAGCCTTCATCGCCTCCAGGGACCACAGGACGCTCTCCCAGTTGAGTTGTCCCGCATACGGACCGGCCTCGGGGTCGAAGGCGTAGACCATCGAGACGGCGTAGAAGGGCTTGCCGTCGGGCGTGATGAAGATCGGGCGGCCGTCGACCGAGCCGAGAGTGAAGCGGCCGGAGGTCCATCCGCCCTCGGGGCGGAAATTGCCCTGGGGCGGAGCGGCGGTGCCGCAGGCGGCGAGGAGCGCGAGCGAAACGAGGATCGCGAGTCGGCGGGCAGGGCGGGGCGAACGGGTCACGGGAACCTTCTCCTTCTCCCCGCGCTGTCGTGCCGCCGGACGGATCGGCGCTTCTGCGCGAGAGAAAACATTTTCTCAAACATATACCAATTTGGCACGGCGGTCAAGCGGGTTCCGCGCGGCACTCAGTATTCCCAGTACAGGCGCCCTTCCGTCGACGTGACGCCGCTGTTGATGACGACGGGGTGGAAGAGCGCGACGTTGGCCGTGTTGTAGTACCAGCCGCGGAAATTCCCCGTTCCGGGATTACCGCCCCCGGCCACCGACTGGTAGATCCCGTTGGAGAAGGCCGTCTGGCCGTCTTCGTAGGGAGGATTGCCGACCGTGGCCGGCGGGAGAACGGGGCCCATGCACTTGACGAAGTCCGCGGCGACCTGGTCGCCCCAGCTGTCCGGCGGCGGCGCCGCGGCGTCGGTCAGGGTGCCCGGGTAGGCGCCCCCGTTCTGGGTCGCGCACATGTCCGCGGCCTGGCGCAGGGTTCCGAGGTTGGAGAGGGTCTGCCCCTCGCGGGCCTTGGTCATCGCGCGCTTCACCTTCGAGAGCGCGAGGACGGCGAGGATCCCGATGATGGCGACGACGACGAGAAGCTCGATCAGAGTGAAACCCCGCCGCCCCGTGCGTGTCGAAAGAGAAAACATTTTCTAGATACTATTGTATTCCGGCAGGGTCGGGCGCGTCAAGGGGCTCCTGCACCCGTTCCGCGCCTTTTCGACCTGCGGCCTTCTCCGCGGTATTTCGCCTCGCCACGGAGCCATATTCAACGGGTCGCTAGCGTTCCCGCCGGGCTCCGCGCGTCGAGTCCCGCGCGATCACCTCCACGGGAAGCACCTTCGAGCCGCGCGAGCGCGCGCCGCTTTTCACGGCCTTCAGGAGCATTCGGGCGCCGGTCTCCCCGAGGCGGCGGAAGGGTTGCCGTACCGAGGAGAGGCTCGGGGAGAAGGCGCGGCAGAAGTCCGAATCGTCGAAACCGATCACGGCGACCTGCCCGGGAACCTCCCGGTCGATCTCCCTCAGCGCTCTCACTCCGCCGGCCATCTGCCGGTCGCTCGCGAAGACGATCCCGTCCGTGTCGGGCTGCCTCTCCAATAGCCTGGCGGTCACCGCCGCCGAGGCGTCGATGTCCGTGAAGGACTCCTCCGCATACACCAGCCTGGCCCGGCCGCGCTTCGCCGCCTCCTTTGCCCCCTCCCACCGTTCGGCCCAGACCCGGTCCAGGTCCGGTCTCGGTCCGATGTACCCGAGCGTCCGGCGGCCGATCGAGAGGAGCGCCTGGCAGGCGGCGCGGCCTCCCGAGGTATGGTCGATCATGACGCGCCCTGCCAGCTCCGTCCGGCGGGGACTGTCCATGAGCACCGTCGGGACGCCGGCCTCCTTCAGCCGCGCGAGCACGGGGTCGGAGACGTCGGTGCAGGCCGCGAGCAAGCCCACGATGCTCGGATCGTCGGCGATCTTCTCGAGGAAGACCTTCTGGAATTCGGCCTTCTCCGGATCTTCCGGCAGGAGATTGCAGCAGACCGCGAAGAGCCCGGAGGCGCGGAGCGCCTGGTCGATGCCGCGCTGGATCTCGCGGTTGATGTGCGAGCCGACCGGTCCGATCAGGACGGCCACGTGGCGGCCGCCCCTCAGCAGCATCCCGTGCCCCCGCGCCTTGACGTAGGGTTGGTACGCCAGCCGCTCGGCGGCCTCCTTGATCGCCAGCCGCTTCTCCGCCGAGACGCCGGGGCGCCCGTTCAGCGCCTTGGAGACGGTTGCGATCGAGACGTTGGCCGCGGTCGCGATCGCCTGGATCGTGACGACGTTCTTTTTTGCCACCCCTAATCCTCCTTCGCCGACGCGCGCCCCGCCCCGGCCGGTCCCGTCACCCGGACTCTCCGCCCGTCCGCTTCCACGATCTCGGCCTCGAACGTCCCGCCCAGGGCCGGCGCACGGAAGGTCAATGCCCAGGCGCCGTCCCGTTTCGCCGCGCTCCAGACCTCCGCGTTCGCCCGCGCCAGCCGCGCCCCTCCAACGAGTGCCGCGTCGACCGGGAGCACCCAGGCTCCGCGCGCCGGCAGTTCCAGAGCGAGATCGAGCCCCCGGGAAGGAACGGCGACGGAGGCCTTGACCGCGACGTCGTGCTGGTTCGAGACGACGAGGAAGGACCCGCTCGCGCCGGTTCTCAACTGCGCCCCGATTTCACCGTGCGGACGGATGCGCACCGCCTCGGCGACGCCCAGCTTCTCGAACCAGGCCGAGAGGATCGGACGCCAGTAGAGGAACTTGTCCTCCAGGAAGAACCCGGCGAAGAGAAGACTGCCCTTGCCGACGTTTCTCAGAACGGCCGCCGCGCCGCCCCCCGTGTAGCGCGCGAGCACGTCGTCGCCCGGTCGTTCCGCCACGACGTCGATCTCGCGGCAGACGTAGAGGTCCTCCCCGTCCAGCCGGACGAGCTCGCACGGCTTCGTCTTGGTCGAGAGGCCCAGGGCCTCCGCGAGAACCGTGCAGGGTTTTCCTCGCCAGTCGCGCGACGGGACGCGCGGCCCCAGGAAGAGCCGTCCCCCGTTCTCCACGTACCGCGCCAGCTTCTCCTGCGCTTCGAGCCCCATGCGGTCGAGCGAGAAGACGAAGAGGGAGTCGGAGGCGATCGCGTGGGCGGACTCGAGATCCTCGAAACGGTAGGGCCGCCCGGAGAGATCGAGTTGGCGCCAGAGCCCGTCGAAGCAGTAGGCCTCGCGGAGCTGCTGGAGGGAATTCGCCTCGGTGCCTTCGATGAGTTCCGTCATCCAGTAGGGCTGGTAGAAACCCACGGACGTGGCGAAGACCTTCTCGGAGGCGGCGAAGGCGTCGCCGAAGCCCTCGAGGAACCGGCCGAAGTCGGCCATCGGGGCGATGTGGGGCCTGAGCGTGCCGTCGGCGGCGACGGGAGATTGCCACTCGTGGTGCGTTCCGAAGGCGCCCTGCCCCGGCGCGTTCCGGCCGCCGCAGAACATGTAGGCGTTGACGCCGGCGAGGCCGTGCCCGGCGGAGATGCGGATGTTCAGGTCGATGTCGGGGGGATAGACGAGGGGACGGTCGCAGAGAACCCCGGTCTGCAGTTCGACGCAGAGGACGGCTCCGGCGGGCTTCGTCCGGTCCTCGGGCACCGTCGCCATCCGGCTCGCCTCGGTCGCGATCGCGATGTCGTGGCTGTTCTCGTGGTCGAGCCGGCGCATCTGGTAGGCGCCCCCGAGGGAGACGCCGGGGACGGCGTCGGCGAAGCGGGAGAAGATCGAGACGGTCAGGGGCGCCTGGTGGCCGCGCCCGCGCGTGTCGTAGTCCCAGAACATCGGGATGTTGGCGATCAGGGGAACCTCGATCCCGTGGCGCTTCGCCATCGCGGCGAGCGAGGCGTAGTAGGCGGCATAGTAGGAGCGGTAGAAACGGGCGCGGTCGAGATGCTTCCGGAGATTGGGGCCGTCGGCGCGGTTGGCGGGCTGCTGGACTTCGTCGAAGGAGGGAAGAGAAGGCTCCTCGTACGCCTCGCGCATCGCCTCGATCCGGCCGTAGCGCTCCCTGAGCCAGGCGCGGTACATCGCCTCGACGTGCGGCGACCGGTCGGCGTAGCGGCAGATCCACGGGATCATCGCGATCTCGTTGCAGAGCTGCACGGCGACGATGGGGCCGTTCTTCGTGGCCTGGAGCCGCGCGACGCGGGGGAGGAGCGCGTCGTACCATTTCGAGGTCGCCTCGAGGAAGCGCGGGGCCATGTACGAGGGGCCGCACCAGGCCGGGGTCTCGCCGGGGGCGGACTGCGGGCGCGTGCGCGCGTCCGCGGCCAGCCAGGCGGGCAGGCCCTCGTTGACGAGTTCGGCGTTCGCGACCGGGCCGACGCGGATGAAGAGCGAGAGGTGGGCGGCGGCGACGGCCGCGATGTAGTCGTCGAGCATCGCGAGGTCGATCCGGCCCTCCTCGGGCTCGTGGATCCGCCACGGCACGTATGTCGAGACCGTGTTGAGCCCGGTCTCGCGCGCGATGCGCAGCCGGTCGGCCCAGTCCTTCGGATCGAGCCGCCAGTAGTGGATTTCGCCCGAGTAGAGGAAATAGGGATTGCCGTCCCGCATGAACTTCGTCGCCATGAGTCCCGTCCTTGCCCGCGAGGAGCCAGAGAAAAGATTTTCTCTATTCTGCATCGCCGGTGGTCCTCTTGGCAAGAACGAAACGCCGATTCATGGACTCCGGTCGAAAGGCGTTCGACCCCGTCCGATCAAAATCGCGGGGGCGGTTGCGGCGCAACTCTTGGATAACGAGCCGTTCTGGGTTTCGCGTCAGTCGAGTGGTTGGCCGGCCAGGCTCAGATCCACGTGGCAGTAACCGTAGGGATTCCTGCCGAGGTAGTCCTGGTGATAGCTCTCCGCGGGGTGGAACGAATCGGCACGGACGATCTCGGTGACGAGCGGGCGCGCGGAACGCGCCGACGCGGCGCTCATCGAGGCGCGCGCCGCCCGCTCCTGCTCCACCGACCGCGCCACGATGATCGAGCGGTATTGCGTTCCCACATCGTTCCCCTGGCGATTGAGACTCGTCGGGTCATGCATCCTCCAGAAGTGCCTCAGGAGCGTCTCGTAAGAGATGACGCCCGGATCGAAGACGATCTCCACGACTTCCGCGTGGCCGGTCCGGCCCGAGCATACCTCCTCGTAGGTCGGGTTCGGCGACGACCCTCCGGCATAGCCGACGCGCGTCGATCGCACGCCCGTCACGCGGCGAAAATAGGCCTCCGCGCCCCAGAAGCAGCCGGCGCCGAAGACGGCCGTTTCGGCCGCCGGACCCGGAATGGCGACTCCGAAGAGGGGGAGGTAGTTGCCGTAACCCTCCGCGGCGAGCCGCTCGACGGGCACGAAGCGCAGGGAGGCCGAGTTGATGCAGTAGCGGAGCCCGGTCGGGGCCGGCCCGTCGTCGAAGACGTGCCCCAGGTGCGAGTTCGCGCGTCGGCTGCGCACCTCGGTTCGCGCCATTCCGTGGCTCCGGTCCTCCCGGGCGACCACGGCCTCCGCATCCACGGCCCGCGTGAAGCTGGGCCATCCCGTGCCGGAGTTGAACTTGTCGGTCGAGGCGAAGAGCGGTTCACCGGAGACGATGTCGACGTAGAGCCCCGGCTCGTGGTGGTCCCAGTACTCGTTCATGAAGGGGCGTTCCGTGCCGTTCTCGCGCACCACGCGATACTGCTCGGGCGTGAGAACGCGGCGAAGCTCCGCCTCGGTCGAGGGGAAGGCGCAGGCCGCGGGATTCGCGCCCGTCGTGTCGACTCTCGTCATCGTCGTTCCTCCTCCCGGTCCCACCGGGCCGCACGCCCATGCGCCGAAGAGGGCGGCGAGAGACGCGAGCCGGAGACGACGGTGGAACCGAATGTCCATGACCATATAGTACCATAAAAGTACTAAAAAACAAACCCCGGACCGCGTGACCGGTCCCGGTCTTTTTTCCCCCGCCTGATCAGGAAAAGAGACCCGGTGGACAACCGGGCCGCGAGAAAACTTACTGAAAGAAACAGTGAAAATACCACGAAAGATACGCGGCGCGGATGATCGGGGAACTGAGGGAATTCAGAGGCGTCATCGCGAAGAAAGTCAATAAGCTCGGCAACTGCGCAAATCGAAGCCTCGAGACCGTGGTAGTTAATGTCTCGGAAAGAAGACGCGAGAATCTACATTGACCCCTGTGCGCGGCGATGTATTTCACTCCCGCCGGCGCTCGGGGGGAGAGCCGGATCGGGCGCGGCACCGACCGTCCTGCCGCTCGGAAACGTATTCCAGGGGGGAATCGCATGAACCACAGGTTTCTGATGGGCGCTCTCGCGCTCTTTCTGGCCGTCGGCCTGGCGCTCGAGGTGCGCGCCGACACGCTCGACACCTCGTCCTACGTCGAGGCGCGCCTCGTCTTCTCGGTCTTGAGCACGCTCGAACTGACGCCGTGCAATGTCGCCGACGATCTCGAGGCCGACACGGTCACCTTCGTCTATTCCGGCGGCGGCGACACGGACATGGCTCGGCAATACGTTCGCGTGGATTACGGCACGAACATGGCCAACTACAAGGTCGCGCTCTACTCCGTCAACCGCGCCACGCGGGATCCGAACAACGCCAACTGGGGCGCTCTCGTCGGCGAGGACACCAGCCACCGTCTCTCGCTCATGTGGCGCGTGGAGGCCGAGACGAAGGCGGGAGGACCGGCCTGGAGCGGCTGGCAGGACAACGGATGGGTCTGGCTCAAGGACACGGGCGATTCCGATTTCGTCCAGTCCCTCGCCGACGACTACACG
>CAZWVM010000019.1:0-28078 GCA_964637705.1 uncultured bacterium | reverse complement strand
AGGACTCCGTCTTCTGGACCTCCATCGGCAACACCCTCTACTACGCCGCCTTCTCGATCCCCCTCTCCATCGCCGTCGCGGTCTCCCTGGCGATCCTCCTGAACGCCCGCGTGCGCGGCATGGAGATCTTCCGCACGGTCTTCTTCCTGCCGGTCCTGGTGCCGATGGTCGCGATGTCGATCCTCTGGCTCCTGATGTTCAACCCGGAATTCGGCATCATCAACTGGATCCTCAAGGCCGCCTTCGGGATCGTCGGCCCGAACTGGCTCGGCGACGAGAACACGGCCCTGCCCGCCCTCGTCCTCATGAGCCTCTGGGCCGTCGGCCAGGGCGTCGTCACCTACCTCGCGGGCCTGCAGGACGTCCCGAAGAGCCTCATGGAGGCCGCCGAGCTCGACGGCGCCAATTTCCTCCAGAAGACGATGTACGTGACCATCCCCATGCTCTCCCCGGTCATCTACTTCAACCTCATCATGGGCATCATCGGGGCCCTGCAGATCTTCGCGCAACCCTACATCATGACCGGCGGTGGTCCGATGCGCGCCACCTGCTTCTACACGCTCTACCTCTACCAGCGCGCCTTCGAGGACTACCAGATGGGATACGCCTCGGCCATGGCCTGGATCCTCTTCCTCATGATCCTCGTCTTCACGCTCTGGGCGGACCGCGTCTCCAAGAAACACGTCTACTACCGGGGAGGGCGCTGATGGCCACGGGTCGCCGCCAGGGGGACAGCCGCAACCGCGCGATCATCTACGCGCTTCTCCTGCTCGGGTCCTTCATCTACCTCGTGCCCTTCCTCTGGATGATCTCCACCTCCCTCAAGCCCGTCGAGCAGACCCTGAAGGCCGATTTCGATCTCTTCCCGCGCGCCTACTTCGCCTCGGTCGACGGGACGCGGACGCGGGTGAGGCCGGACGACAAGCCCCTGGACAAGAACGGCGCGATCGTCGAGGTGCTCGGAGGTCCGCGCAAGGGCGAGCGGCTCATCGCGACGTCGGACATGCTCTCGGGCGAAACGGTGACCCTGGAATACCGCGAGGCCGACCTGACGCTCACCGGGGCTTTCCCGTGCCGGATCGAGAAGACGGTGGAGGCCGGGTGGTTCAAGGTGACGGAGCGGCTGGAGGCGATGGCGGAGGCGACGCCGCGCTGGACGGTCGTGCCGGGGGAGGAGATCTCGACGGAGATCCAGTTCGAGTGGGGCAACTACCGGGAGGCCACCAAGGTCATCGACTTCTTCAAATACGCGTGGAACTCGCTCCAGGTCGCGATCTTCGGCATGATCGGCACGACGCTCTCCTGCTCGCTCGTCGCCTACGGCTTCTCGCGCATCGAGTGGAAGGGACGCGACACCTTCTTCCTCATCACCATCTCCACGATGATGATCCCCTTCCCGGTCACCATGATCCCCCTCTACAGCGTCTTCAAGGCCTTCGGCCTCATCGGGAACCTCAGCCCCCTCTGGCTGCCCTGCTTCTTCGGCACGGCCTACAACATCTTCCTGCTGAGGCAATTCTTCATGTCCCTGCCGCGGGATATCTCCGAGGCCGCGCGCATCGACGGTTGCAACGAGTTCCAGATCTTCGTGCGGATCGTCCTGCCCCTGGCGAAGCCGGCGCTCATCGTCGTCGCCCTCTTCCACTTCATGTGGGCCTGGAACGACTTCATGGGTCCCCTCATCTACCTGACCAAGGAGTCGCTCTTCACCCTGGCCATCGGCCTCCAGGCCTACCAGTCGAAGCAGGGCGGCACGGAATGGCACTTCCTGATGGCCGCCTGCGTGCTGACCATCCTGCCCATCCTGGTCCTGTACTTCATGGCCCAGAAGACCTTCATCGAGGGGATCTCTCTTTCCGGCTCGAAAGACTGAACTCAATTTCGGATTTCGGATCGAGGATTTCGGCCCTATAATCCCCGTCGGTTCATCATGACGCGGTCCGCCCGGCATCTCGTTCTCCCCCTTCTCCTCCTCGCGTCGTGGGTCCCGAGCGCCCTGGCCTGGCCTGTATCGGGCACGGGGCTCCTGGCGGCGGTGGCGGAGGGCGATGCGGCGGAGGTATCCCGCCTCCTCGCCGCGGGCGCGCCGCCGGGCGCGCGCTCCGAGCACCTCGGCCTGACCCCGCTGCATCTCGCCGCCGCGCGCGGCGACACCCGTATCCTCGTTCTTCTCCTTTCCACCGGCGCGGAGATCGACGCCGCGGATCTCCTCTCCGGACGCACCCCGCTCATGGCCGCCGCCGACCAGGGGCGCGTCGAGGCGGCGCGACTTCTGGTCGAAGGCGGCGCGGACACGCGCCGGGCCGAATCGCTCACCGGGCGAACGGCGGCGGAGATCGCCCTCTTTCGGGGCCACGATCGGGTCGCCTCGGAAATCCGTTCCGCCGCGCCGCGGTCCCGCGATGCGGCGCCGGCACCGCGCCCGGCCACGGTCACCGTCCCGGCCTCGGTCGTGACGGCGCCGTCGTCGGCGCCCGTGCCTCCCGCGGTTGCCGAGCGACGACCGATTCCGGGCGGGGTGATGTTGATCGTTCCTCCGCGCCCTTCGGCCGAGTCGCCCGCGATCGCGCCCGTCGCCGCCCTTCCCCCGCCACCCGCGCCGCCCCCGGCGGGACCGGGCGGGCGCCGTGCCCCCCAGGGCGGCGTCATGCTCGTCGTGCCACCGCCGCCCGCTCCGCCGGATACCGCCGTCCCGGCCGCCGCCGGCCGTCTTTCACCAGAGAGCCGTGCCGCGCTCAACGCGTCGCTCGTGCGCTCGGTCATGATGCGGGATACCGCCGGCATCATCCGACTCCTTGCCGAAGGCGCCTCGCTTTCCGCCCGCGATCCCGAGGGGACGCCCCTGGTGATGGTGGCGGCCTACCGTCGCGATTCCTCCCTTGTCTCCTTTCTTCTTGATCGCGGCGCCGATGTCGACGAGCGCGACGCGCTCGGCAACACGGCCCTGATCCTCGCCGCCCTCCAGGGCGCCCCGGACCTCCTCGAACTCCTCGCCGCCCGCGGCGCGAACCTCGACGCGCGCAACGCCGATTCCGCGACAGCCCTCATCTTCGCCTGCCAGAAGGGCGACGAGCGCGGCGCGCTCATCCTGGTCCGGCGCGGAGCGGACGTGAACGCCCAGGTGCAGTCCGGGACATGGCGCGGCTGGACCGCGCTCATGATGGCCGCCCTGAAAAACAATCCCCAGATGGTGCAGGGGCTTGTCGATGCCGGCGCCAACCTCTTCGCGCGAAACGCGAACGGCTGGACCGCGCGGCGGCTCGCGGAGGTCAACGGTCGCTCGATCGCCGCGACGATCCTGAAGGACGCCGAGGCCCTGCGCGGCGCGCCGCGCTGACCGCTTCCGAACGCCGCCCCCCGGCATGACCTCGCCCCTTCTCCTCGAGGAGCTTCGCCGCTTCGATCTCTTCGGGGCTCCGACCCGCGAGGAACGGCTCGCGCTCCCGGGCTGCGGGGCACTGCCGCTTCTCGTCAACGAGTTCTGGACCGCGAAGCAGCGCTCGGCGAACAACCTCCACGAGATCTCCTACCGCGCCTGCTTCAAGCCGCAACTGCCGCGCTTCTTCATCGAGCGCCTGACGTCGCCGGGCGAGACGGTGCTCGATCCGTTCATGGGCCGCGGCACGACGCCCCTGGAGGCCGCGCTCCTGGACCGCGTTCCCCTGGGCAACGACGCGAACCCCCTGGGAGCCATGATGCTCGAGCCGCGCCTGGATCCGCCGGCTTGCACCGAGGTCGAGGAACGCCTCCGCTCGATCGGGACGCCGTGGGAGGAGGCTCCCGAAGAAGAAGCGCCGCGGGATCTTCTCGTCTTCTACCATTCCTCGACGCTCGCTCGCATCGCCGCCCTGCGCCGCCATCTCCTCCAGCGCGCGCGCGCCGGCACGCTCGACGCCGTCGACCGCTGGATCCGCATGGTCTCCATCAACCGTCTGACCGGGCACGCGCCCGGCTTCTTCTCGGTTTACACCCTGCCGCCGAACCAGGCCGTTTCCGTGGAGTCCCAGCGCCGGATCAACGCGAAGCGGAAGCAGGAGCCGCCGCCGCGCGACGTCGACCGGCTGATACTGAAGAAAACGCGCGCCCTGCTCGCGGATTGCGACCCGGCCTTGCGCGACCGACTGGGGAGACGGGGGCGCGAGGGCCGGGTGATCACGGGGCCGGCCGCCTCGATGGAGGGCGTGCCGTCCGGAAGTGTCGCGCTCGTCGTGACTTCGCCGCCCTTCCTCCACGTCGTGAATTACGCCCTCGACAACTGGCTGAGGAACTGGTTCGGCGGGATCGACCCGTCCTCGGTCGCCCTCACCGTCACCGCGAGCCTCCCGTCCTGGTGCGCCGCGATGACGGATGTCTTCCGTGAGCTTCGCCGCGTGCTCGAGCCGGGTGGAGAGATCGCCTTCGAGGTGGGGGAGGTGAGAGCAGGGACGGTGCGGCTCGAGGAGTCCGTGGTGCCGTGCGGGATGGCGGCGGGACTGGAACCGCTTTTCGTCATGGTGAACGAGCAGCACTTCACCAAGACCGCGCACTGCTGGGGGGTTTCGAATCGCTCCCGGGGCACGAATACGAACCGGATCGTGGTCTTCCGCAAGGGCTGACCGAAATCTCCCTTTTCGAGCGAACGTGTCACGTGCCGGCCGCGCTTGACCCCCGGAGAGGGTCGGTAGAGAATGCCGCCAGAATGAACCGACTCCTCGGCACTCTTGTCCTCGTGTTCCTGCTCGTCGGAGCG
Source organism: uncultured bacterium (assembly GCA_964637705.1). Classification (GTDB taxonomy): domain Bacteria; phylum UBA8481; class UBA8481; order UBA8481; family UBA8481; genus CAZWVM01. Next base: position 23,349 of record CAZWVM010000019.1, on the reverse strand, counting down.
GCCTGGGCCGCGCCGCCGGCGATCACCATCTCCGCGCCGACCGCGGGTCAGTCGTTCGACACCACGAGCTCGGTCATCACGTGCTCCGGGACCGTCGCCAACGGGGCCGACGGCTACGCGAGCCTGTATCTCAACGGGTATTTCGTCCAGAACGTCGTTCTGGACCTGACCCGCAATCCCGCCACCTTCTCGACCCAGCTCGTTCTCGTTTCCGGGACGAACAAGATCGAGGTGAGCGACACGAACTCGGACGGGACGGAGACGGGAACCGTCACGGTCACGTCCTCGAGGATCCGCAACGACCTGCGCGTGAACATGGTCTGGAACGACGGCGCCTCCGACGTCGACCTCCACCTTTTCTGCCCGGCCGACGCGGGCAAGAACATCAACGCGGAGCACATCAGCTGGCACCACAAGACCGGGGCGAACGGTGGATCGCTCGACGTCGACAACGTCACGGGGTACGGCCCGGAGAACATCAGCTTCCCGGCAGGGAAGGCGCCGCGCGGCTCCTACGTCGGCGCCGTGAACCTCTACAGCCGGTCCGGGGCGGAGCGCAACATCGCCGTCCGGATCACCATCTTCCTCAACGAGGGCACGAACGGCCAGTCCGTCCAGTACTTCGACACCTTCGTCGTGACGGTGCCGAACGCCGAGCGCGACGTCGCGACGACGGGTGACCAGCCGTCCAACGTCAACAGCAACTCCACGAAGTTCTTCTCCTTCAGCTTCTCGCCCTACGGCTACGTCTCGGAGGGCCCGGCCAAGCTCATCTCCTACCCGAACCCCTTCCTGCCGGGCACGCAGGCCCAGGTGACGATCAAGTCGGAGGGCGGGACGGTCATCGATTTCGTGACGATCCTGTCGGTCGAGGGGAACGTGATCCGGACGATCGCGGGCAACGGCACGGAGGCGATCACGTGGGACGGCCGGAACGCGCAGGGAGACCAGGTCGCGAGCGGCAGTTACCTCTTCGCGGCGAAGCTCGCGAACGGCCGCAACGCGATCTGCCGCATGACGCTGGTTCGTTGACCGTCATCTTCGCCCCGTGAAGAACGTCCGCGCGGTCGCCTTCGACTTCAACGGCGTCATCATCGACGACGAGGGTCTCCACGCGGAAGCCCTGATGAGGGCCTTCCGTCCGCGGGGCATCGCCATCGACCGCGAAACCTACTGGGAACGCTATCTCGCCCTCGACGACGCCGGCGCGGTGGACCGGATCATCGCGGATCACCCCGGGCGCGTCCCCCCCGGCGAGGCCGGTCGGATCGTGGAGGAGAAGATCGGGCTCTACATGGGGCTTCTCGAGGCGCTTCCGGCCGTGCCCTTCTTTCCCGGGGCCATCGAGGCCGTGAAGTCGCTCTCCCGCGCCTTCCCGATGGTCATCGTCTCGGGCGCGCGCCGCGCCGAGATCGAGGCGGTGCTCGCCCGGGGAGGAATCGCCGGCTGCTTCCGCGCCGTCGTCTCCTGCGAGGACACGGAGCGCTCCAAGCCCGATCCCGCTCCGTACCGGCGCGGGCTGGAGATTCTCGGCGCCGAACCATCCGCGGTCGTCGCGATCGAGGATTCGCTCGGCGGCGTCGAGTCGGCTCGCGCGGCCGGCCTCTCCGTCGTCGCGGTCGAGCACTCCTATCCGCGCGAGCGCCTGGGCCGGGCGCACACGGTCGTCCGCGACGTCAGGGCCGCGGCGGAGGCGATTCTCGGCGGCTGATCAGCCCGCGAGGGCGACGAGGGCCGGAACGAGCGCGATGGCGGCGTGCTCCGGCACCACGAGAAGCGCCGCGACCGTTTTCGCGGCGCGCGCGGGCAGCCTCGCCCGCGCGACGAAACCCGCGTTGATCAGGTACAGGACGCCCCAGAACCCGCCCGTCGCGCTCGCGACCAGGAAGATACCGGCCGTCGGCAGGTCCGCGAGATAGACGAAGGGGGCCATGAGGAGCGGCAGGCCGACGATGACGAGACAGCCGGAGGCGCGACGCAGGGCGTGGGGCGGCGCGAGGGCCTCCGCGACCGGCGCCGAGAGCGCCAGCGTCACCGCGCAACCCGCGAAGGCGGCGGTGATGAAGGAGACGGGGGGCGAGATCGAAGCCCCGCGGAACCGCACCAGCCCGGCATAGACGAGTGTCGCTACGATCGCGTATCCGGCGAGGATCGCGTAGGAGCGCTTCAGGGGGCCGAGGTGGAAGAGACGGCCGCAGACCACGGTCCAGAAGGCCGCCGTGAAGAATCCCGTCATGAGCGGCGAGGCGAGAAAGGGCCCGTGGAACGGGAGATCGAGCCGCAGGCCGGGCAGGGTGGAGGCGGCGAGAAAGGAAAGGAGGTTCACGCGGCCGGGCCCCGGGTCCGGGCGCACCCGGCCTTCGAAGACACCGTGGTCAGCTCAGCGCGTAATAGAGTTCGACCAGCCACCGCGCGGGCGCGCAGGCGAGGGCGAGATCCCGGAGTGACCTCAGGAACTCCGCGTCGAGGCTCCAGCGCGCGAGGAGACAGCCGCCGCCCGAGCTCCCGGCGCTGCCGCCCACCGCGACGACCGACGGGATGCCCGCGACGAAGTAGGCGGAGGAATAGGCGTAGGCGCGCTCGGGGAAGGCATTCGTGCGCGTGGAGGAATCGGTGGCCACGATGTAGAGGTAGTAGGACTGGTTGAGGGTCAGGGGCGAGAGCGAGACGCTTTCGGACTGGTCGTTGACGAGGTTGGAGGCGAGGAGGACCCCGTTGAAGTTGGAACGGTCCGTGTCGGCGTAGATGTCCACCAGGATCTCGCTCGAGTCCGTGGACCAGGCCTTCCAGCCGGCGAGCAGAGTGCCGACCTCCGTCCGGTTCGTGCTGTTCGACTCGACCTTCGCGAAGAGCGCGGAAGGATGGAGCGCGGACTGCGTCGAGGAGAAGGCCAGGGCGTCGAAGCGGCCTCGCGCGGTCTGGGCCGAGTCCAGGTACAGGGGGGCGCCGGCGAAGAGCGTGTCGGCGATCGGCGGGCCGCCCGCGACGCCCTTGGAGGTCTCGGATTCCCCGTTCACCCAGAGCTGTGCCCCGCTCTCGCCGTAAGAGAGCGCGACGTGGTACCACTGGCCGGGCACGAGGGTCGAGGAGGAGACGAGCGCGGCCGAGTCCTGGAGTCGGTACTCGAGCTTCCCGTCGGAGCGGTAGACGAGGTCGAGCGCGCCGCTTCCGTGAGCCTTGTTGCCCCTCTGCGTCAGAACGAAGGCCGTGTCCGAGGGTTGAGTCGAGTCCGGGCACCAGTAGAAGCGGATCGTGCCGCGGTTTGCCGCGTGGCGCTGGAAGAAGCCGGCCCAGGAGTCCTGTCGCGAGCAGACGAGGGCTGTGTGGTTCTGGCGCCCGCCCGAGGTCATGACGGTCGAGCGCGTGTCGGCGGCGGCGAGCGAATCGCCGTAGACGCTCGAGGCGCAGGCGACGCGGACGAGCTTCTCGAGGTCGATACGTCCCGCGCCGGTCTGCTCGTCGTATCCGGCGTCGCCGATGTCCTTCGCCGTGGAACGGAGCAGTGCGAGGAACTGGGCGGGGGTGATGCCGGGTCGCGCCGCGCGGACGAGGGCGGCGGCGGCGGAAACGATCGGGGCCGCATAGGAGGTGCCGGAACCGCTGATCACGCCATTGGAGAAGTTCGTGGTCAGGATCCCGGAGCCGGGCGCCATCACGTCGATGCCGGTGACGCCCGATCCGGCTCCGTAGTTCGAGAAGGACGAGCGGGCGTCGGAGGAGGTCGAGGAGCCGGCCGCGATGACGTAGGGCGAGCTCGCGGGGTAGATGACGACATAGTTGCCGTCGTTGCCGGCGGCCGCCACGAGGATGATGCCGGCGTCGTAGGCCTCCTTGATGCGCGTCTCGAGCAGGTTGTCGATCGAGGATGTCGCGAAGCCCAGCGAGAGGTTGATCACCGTGGCGCGGTGCTGGATCGCGCGGCGGAGGCCGCTGTCGATCTGCTCGCTCGTGCCGGTCGCGTCGGCGCCCGAGAGAACGCGGACGAAGAGAAGGTTCGAGTTCCAGTCGACGCCGCTCACGTTGTAGGCGTTGTTTGTCACGGCCGCGGCTATGCCGCCGACGCGCGTGCCGTGGCCGGACCCCGAAGGTGTGTCGGAGGGGTCGTTGTCTCCGTCGAAGATGTCGATGCCCGGCGCGCGGACGATGCGCGCCGCGAGGTCCAGGAGCGTCGTGTCGACGCCCGAGTCGAGAATCGCGATCGTCTCGGAGGCGCCGCCACGGGCGAAGTCCCAGGCGGCCGGCGCCCCGATGAGCGCGAGGTGATACTGGGACGAGTAATACGTGTCGTTCGGGATCGTGGCGAGGCCCCGGTAGATGTAGTTCGGCTGGGCGAAGAGCACGTCGGACCGGGATTCCAGCTCGGCGACCGCTTCCTCGACCGTTTGACCGGGCCGCGGCTCCAGTTTGACGTATTCCGCGCCGGGCGGCGTCGGAAGGGCGGCGAAACCGCGCGCGGCCGTCGCCGCAGCGCCGGACCGCATCTTCACGAGCACCTGGCCCGGCACGTAGGGGAGAGGTGCGGCGACCTCGGTCGAGTGGAGGCTCGACGCGAGCGCCGCCGCGAGAAGAAAGAGGGAAATCGCCTTTTTCACAGCCCTATGATTTAATCTGAAAGGGAACGAAATGGGAAATCCTAAATTAGCGGCACGATCGAACGAGGACTCCCGGCCAGACCGGGACCTCGCCCGTTGCCTGGACCGGATCGCCGGGACCTATCGGGCGGGATCCCTCGATTCCGACCCCGTCGGGGTGGTGCGGGAGCTTTCGGGCCGGGCGGAGATCGAGGTCGGCGGGTTGATCGCCGCGTCGCTCGCCCTGGGCCGCGCGTCCCTTATCCGCGCCCGGACGCGCGAGGTCTTCGACCGGCTCGACGGTCGTCCGGCCGCGGTGATCGCCGAGGCGTCGCCCCGGGAACTGGCGCGGCGGCTCGCGGGATTTCGCCACCGTTTCTTCGGCGAGGAGGATCTGCTCGCGCTTCTCGTCGCCGCGGGGAGAATCCTCCGCGGGGGAAACGGACTCGGGGCGGCATGGCCGCTCGACGTTCCCTTCGAGACGGCGGCGAACCGGTTCGGCGCGGCGTTCCGCGGCGCGCAGGGGCGTGCCGGCGGCCGCCGCGCCACGATCCCGCTCGTGCCGGTTCCCTCGGGAGGTTCCCCCTGCAAGCGCACGATGATGTTCCTGAGGTGGATGGTGAGACCCGACGACGGGATCGATTTCGGATTCTGGGACTTCATCCCGCCTTCGGATCTCGTCATCCCACTCGATACCCACGTCTTTCGCATCGCCCGGCTCCTCGGATTGACCCGCCTGAAGAATCCCTCGTGGCGGGCGGCGCTCGCGATCACCTCCTCGCTGAGGAGATTCGCTCCTCTCGACCCGGTCCGCTACGACTTCGCGCTTTCGCGGATCGGCATCGTGGAGGGCTGTCTGGGCCGCCGGACCGAGGTCTGCGCGCGCTGCGGGCTCGCCGCGGTCTGCACCGCCCCGGGGAGGCACTGATGGGCGCGCGGCCGTCGTGCGGGGAGTTGCGTGCTTTCGCGGAGGAGACGGCTCGCGAGGCGGGGGCGCTCCTGCGCGCACGATTCGAGTCGCGCGAGGGACTGAACGAGAGCCTGAAGAGTCCGCGCAATGTCGTGACGGAGGCGGACCTGGCCGCCGAGCGATTGATTCGCGCCCGTATCGAGGAGAGTTACCCGGATCACGCGATCGTCGGCGAGGAATACGCCGCGCGCGACGGGCGGGGATTCCGCTGGTTCGTCGATCCCCTCGACGGCACGACGAACTTCGCCTTCCGCGTTCCGCACTGGGCCGTCTCGATCGGGGTCTGCGACGAGGAAGGGGAGATCGCGGGCGCGATCTTCGATCCGATGCGGGGCGAGATCTACTCGGCGGGGCGCGGGGAGGGCGCCTGGCAGGACGGCCGGCGGCTCGCCGTCACGCGGAAGGACGATTGGTCCCAGTCGCTCGTCGCGACGGGCTTCGCCTCGACGCGCGGCGACGAGCCGGACTACTCCTGCCTCGAGACGCTTCGCCGGGTCCTCATGAAAGTGCAGGGGATCCGCCGCATGGGCTCGGCCGCGCTCGATTTCGCCTCCGTCGCCGCGGGGCGGTTCGACCTCTTCTACGAGGACGGGCTCGGCGCGTGGGACATCTGCGCGGGCGCGCTCCTCGTGAAGGAGGCCGGCGGGCTGGTCCTGGAGCACGGCGGCGGAACCAACTATCTCGAGACGGGACACGTCGTCGCGGGAACGCCGGAACTGGTGAAACGATTCCTTGGGGAGATGCTGGCATGACGATGATCGGTCTCCGCGCGCTGTCGCGGTCAGGGTTGATGGCGGGCGCGGTGGCGCTCCTGGTGTCGGGTCTCTTCGGGGCCTGCAGCCGGGAGGCCCGGTCTTCGATCCTCGTCGAGGATGGACCGGAGGGAGGCCCCGCGCGGCCGCGTGACGGGTTCGTGTACCGCCGCGGGATGAAGCTGATGCTGGGCGATGCGGAGTTCAAACCGGTCGGAGTGAATCTCGGGAACTGGTTCGTGCAGGAACTCTACCTGATGCTTTTCGAGGAGAAGAAGGTCGACGAGGCGACGATGCGCGAGCGGCTGAGGCGGGCCGCGGGAGGGCCGGCCGGGCATCGGGAATGGATGAACGCCTGGCGTGAGAATTTCATCTCCGAGGCCGACATCCGGCGGATCGCGGCGGAGGGCTACAACACGGTCCGGGTTCCCTTGCGGGTGGAGGACTTCACGACTTCGGAGGGCGGCGCGGCCGCGACCGGTGCCTATGGCGGGGCGCTTCCGGACACGGCGCCCGAGGGCCTGCTCTTCATCGACCGTCTCGTCGCGTGGTGCGACAGCCACGGCATCCGCATCATGCTCGACATGCATCGCTACGGACCGGGCTCCGATTCCTTCTACGTCGCTTCGGACTCCCAGGTGAATCCGAAGCTCGAGCGGATCAAGGCGGCGTGGGAGACGATCGCGCGGCGCTATGCCGGGGTCGGGACGATCCTCGGCTACGATTTCCTGAACGAACCTCCCGGTTACACCGATCACCTCATTCGGCCGACGTATGAACAACTGGTCCGGCACGTCCGCCGCTTCGACACGGACCACCTCGTCATCATCGAGTCGAATATCTACTCGGACCTGGGCAACCCGACGAACTGGACGCTGGGAGCGCCCCTGGACGAGAACATGGCCGTCTCGGTTCATTATTACAATCCCTGGCGTGAGCCGGCCCCGGTCAGCTTCGATGCCGACGGCCCGGACGGTCGGAAATACCTCGCCTGGCGGTATTGCCATGACCATCGCTTGCCGCTCGTTATCGGCGAGGTCGGGGAGAATGCTCTCGAGGTGACGCAGAGCTTCGTCCGGCTCTTTCGGGCCGGGAAGGACGGGCTCACGGCGGGGACGATCTACTGGACCTACAAGAAGCTCGGAGATCAGTGGGGGTGCGTGGTGAACGTGCCGACGGTGGAGGGCTGGGACCGGATTCGAGCCTTTGTTCACGGCGAGGGGCAATTGCCCCGTGACGCGCGCGAGATACTCATGGCGATGGCGCGCGGGACGAATGACTCCTGCGCGCGCTACGGAACGAGCGACGGCTGGGGCACGGTCCGGAAGGCGATGCTGGAGTAGTATCGCCTCCCATTTTCTTTTCTGCGTGGTGATTTCCGTCACGAGGGCGAGGTAGCTGGGAATCGTTCTCTTCTGCACCGCGGCGTGTGGAGCTCGTGCGGAAGGGCGAGTTCGGGGGTTTACGCGTGGCAGATATTCGACCTATAAAGAAGGCATGAATACCTCGACGTTTCGCGCATGGGTTCTGCCCCTCTTTCTTCTTGCCCTGTCGATTTCGCTCGCCGGTTTCGCCGACGCGACCGGGGGCACGATCCGAGGGGTGCAGCTAGAGAACACCCAGCCCGGCAGGGCGACGGTCACGATCCGATCGGCCGAGGGGCGGGTCTTGAGCAGAGTCGCGGTGCCGGGACGCTCGACACGCTACGTCGCGCTGAATGGCGCGCGGCCGGGACTGCAGTTCGCGGTGGAACGTGTGGGCACCGCGGATGCGGCCTCCATCCTCTTTGGTGGCGCGGCACGCGAATCATCCGGCGCATCGGGATCGAGCCATTCGCACAACGGCGAGGCCTGCAACGATCCGAATTGTTCTCGGGGTGGAGGAAGCGGCTCGGCGCGCCGGGGATCCGGCGAGGACATGGGTGCGCTCGTCAGCGAGGTCATCGCGGCCGCCGGGCGGACGCGGCGGAGCGAGGGCGGGGGCGGGCAGACGATCGACGGCGTGAAGATCGTCATCGACGAGGAGTTACCGTCGACGGTCATCGAGATCGACGACGGCGAGCGCGAGCCCGCGCATCATTGCCAGGGCGGGCGGCTCGTCATCATCGTCGGCAACTTCGCCGATCCGGCCATCCAGGCGAGCCTGCGCTGGGCCGAGGGGCGGCAGGCCGAGGGACATCACCTGCACATGATCGGTTACCCGACGGGCGGCAGTGATCATTCTCCGTCATGGACGGTGCCGCACGTGCCCCCGCCTCCGGGTCACCGCCCGACCTCGGCGAGCGAGATCTGGCCTCGCTATCGAACGAACAACCGCAATCGGTCGCTCTCCGATCTCGTGGCGACGTGGAACGACTGCTGCCATTTCGACGAGGTGCTGGTCGTCTTCCACGGGAGCCAGACCGGCAGTTTCCGGGGACTCGTCGAGAACCTTCCGAAGATGCTCAATCACCGGCCCGTGCGGAAATTCGTCATCTGGTCCTGCGAGAGCACGGACGCCTTCTATCCCGGCACGGGCGGCGCGGGCGGCGAACGGAACTACCGCCGGCTGGCTTTTGTCGTGAGGCCGAAGGACTGCCCGTGCGGCTGTCGGGCCGGGGTCTGCACGGCGCGCGGCCCACGGGGCGAGAGGTCGCGGTGCCCGCGGGTCGCGGATCCCGTGACGATCCTCGCGTCGCCGGTCGTCGAGGGGCGCGCGGCGAAGCTGGGACTCGACCCCGGCGATGCCCGGGCGCCCTTCACGACGCCGAACGGGCAGCTGCGCCGGATCACGGTGACGGAGGACGGGGCGGTGCGGGCGGAGTTCATTCCAACGGGAGCCGATGTCTTCGACGGGTGCCGCTCGAAGGCCGAGCCGGGGCTCATTCGCGAGAGCAGCACGCGCGTGAATCCGGACCGGATCCTGGAGGAGTCGCGGATCCAGGACCCGGGCAACTACGACCCGGCCCGCAACCCCTACGCCGGCCCGCGCGCCTGCCCCAACGGCGAAGGATGCTTCCCGAACGCGATGTAGGGGGAGCGCCAGGCAGCGACTTGGCTGCTCTCACATGCCTGATGAGCGTCGAATGGCTGCTCACTGATTTCAAGGGAGATGGACGTGGAAGGGCGAAAGTAGCAATGTAGCTGCCTGACACCGTATACTCACCCCCATGGCGAGGAAGAAGGGAACGGCCGCGGCGAGGATCGCCGAACTCTCCGAGGAGATCCGGCGACACAATCGGCTCTACTACGACGAGGCGAAACCCGAGATCACCGACGCGGAGTATGACGCGCTCTTCGCCGAGCTGAAGAAGCTCGAGGAGGAGCATCCCTCGTTCGCCCGGCCCGACTCGCCCACCCGCTCCGTCGGCGCGGCCGAGACCGCCCGCCGCCCCGTCCGCCACGCGCTCCCCCTGCTCTCGCTCGACAACACCTACTCGCCCGAGGAGCTCACGGCCTTCGATGCCCGCGTCCGAGCCGCCGTGCCCGACGCCCGTTACTCGGTCGAGCCGAAGATCGACGGCGTGGCCGTGGCGCTCACCTACGTCGATGGCACGCTGAAACTGGCGGCGACCCGCGGTGACGGCGAGACCGGCGAGGATGTGACGAAGAACGTCCTGACCATCCCCGAGCTTCCACCGAAGCTCAAGCGGGCCGGCGAACTCGCGAAGGGCGAACTCCACCTGCGCGGCGAGGTCTATATCTCGAAGGAACACTTTGCCGCGCTCGTGAAGCGTCTCATCGACGAGGGCGAGACGCCCTTCGCCAATCCCCGCAACACCGCGGCCGGAACCCTCAAGCTCCAGGACGAGGAGGAGGTCCGGGGCCGCCGGCTCGGGCTCTTCGTTCACAGCTTCGCGGGCCGCGTCGCGAACCACTCGGAGCTCATGGACCGCCTCGCAAAGGCCGGGCTGCCGGTCGTTCCCGGCCGCCGCCTCTACGACTCGGCCGAGGAACTCGTCGTCGATCTGCCCCGCTACGAGGCGGGCCGGCATGCGCATCCCTTCGAGACCGATGGTCTCGTCGTGAAGGTCGACTCCGCGCGGCACCGCGAGGAACTGGGCGAGCGTTCGCGCAGTCCCCGGTGGGCCATCGCCTACAAGTTCCCGCCCGAGGTGGCCGAGTCGACGCTTCTCGCGATCGAACTGCAGGTCGGCCGCACCGGCGTCGTGACGCCGGTCGCCAAGTTCGAGCCGGTTCACCTTTCGGGAACGACCGTCTCCTCCGCGACCCTGCACAACGAAGACGAGGTGAAGCGGCTCGACCTGCGCGTGGGGGACAGGGTGAAGGTGCAGAAGGCCGGCGAGATCATCCCGCAGGTCGTCGGGGTCGTGCCGGCCGCGAAGCGCGGCGCGCCGTTCCGGATGCCGGATGCCTGCCCGGCCTGCGGCTCCACGCTCAGGCAGGACGAGGGCAAGGTGAAACGCCGCTGCGTATCCTCGTCCTGCCCGGCGACGTTGCGCGCGCGGCTCATCCACTTCGCCTCGCGCGGAGCGATGGAGATCGAGGGTCTCGGCGGCGCGACGGTCGACGCACTTATCGCCGCCGGGCTCGTCAAGGATGCGGCCGGGATCTATGACCTCGCCGTGGAGCAGATCGCTGAGCTTCCGCGGCAGGCGGAGATCTCCGCGCGGAACCTGGTCAACGCGATCGACGCCTCTCGCCGCCGCCCGCTTCACCGCCTGGTCTTCGCGCTCGGCATCCCGGGTGTCGGGGAGAGCACCGCGCGCGATCTCGCCGACTCTTTCGGCTCGCTCGAGGCCCTGGCGACGGCGACGCCGGAGCGGCTCCTCGATGTGCGGGAGGTGGGCGAGACGCTGGCCGCCCTCATCACTTCCTTCTTCGCCGATCCGGCCGTGCGGTCGCTGATCGAGAAGTTGCGCAAGGCCCGTGTCGAGGCGGCCTCGGCCGTCATCGAGAAGCCGGCCGCGGGCGGCGCGGGGCCCCTGGCCGGGAAGAAGGTCGTGGTGACGGGGGCGGTGACGGGTTTCGATCGTCGTACGATCGAGGAGGCGATCCGCGCGATGGGCGGCCTGCCCCAGTCCTCGGTCAGCGCGAAGACGGATCTCCTTGTCCTGGGTTCGGAACCGGGCTCGAAGTACCAGAAGGCGCAGGAACTCGGCATCGAGATCATGGAAGGGGAGAAGTTCCGGGCGATCTGGGAGGCCACTTCGAAGTAACAGGAGGGGCGATGATCGCCTCTCTTCCACGATGGAGCGGGCCGACCGCGATTCCACCCAACATGAGAATTTTCACACAAATACGGGTTGCGAGCCGGTTCACTACAAGCAAGAATGCCGCCATGAGGCTGAACGGGATGACCTCATCGGGGCAGAGTTCTCGCGGGATCGCAATGGGTCTTTTCGTCGCCGCATTCGTTGTCGCGATGGCGGTTCCCGCATCCGTGTCGGCCGGCGTGGTCACCTATTCCTATGACAACGCGGGACGATTGACGGCGGTGGGTTACGGTCCCGGATCATCCCTTTCCTACACGTACGACGCGATGGGCAACATGACGGCGCGCACGGCCGTGTCGCGGCCCTACAACGCCTCCGTCAGCATCAACGCGGGCGCGGAGACGACCTCGTCCGTGAACGTGGTTCTCTCGCTCGCCGCCTCGGGCGCCACGACTGTCAAGGTCTCGGAGTTCAACGATTCGACGCTCGCGGAGACGCGCCCCCTGGCCGACACCGCGAGCTTCACCCTGAGTTCATCCTCGGGCATCAAGACCGTCTACGTCTTCTACCTGAACGCCGGAGGCGGTTGCACGACGGTCTCGGACACGATCTCGCTGGTCAACGTCTTGACCTCGGTGCGGTCGTTCCAGGCCGCGGCGGACTCCGCGAACCGGATCTCGCTCTCGTGGCAGGTGCCGCTCTCGGACCAGGCGGCCTTCTACGAGATCTGGTGCGACAGCGGATCGGGCACGGCCTCCGACAGTTCGCTCCGTGTCGTGCTCCCGCGCGCGATCCTCTCGTGGCAGGATTCCCTGCCGGCGGTCGGCCGATCCTACACCTACTGGATCGCGACGAAGGACACGCCGGGAACGCGGCAGGCACAACCCTGGCCTTCGGCCGCCGCGACCGTCACCTCGGGAGGAGCCTCCGGCTCGGCGCGCGCGGCCGTGACCTTCCCCCTGGCGGGCTGGCGGATCTCGGGCAACATGGTCTTCGTCCGCGCGGACACGACGAGCGGCACGGCAGCGGGAGTTCTTTTCCAGTATCGGCGATCCACCGACACGCAGTGGACGGCGATCGCGCCGCCCGCGACGTCCTCCTCTCTGAACCCGGATTCCGTCGCCCCCTACTTCGTCCATTGGGACGTCTCCTCGCTCTCCGGAACGGTCGAACTTCGGGCGCGGGCGACGGATCATCTCGGGGTGAACGACAGCGCGCCGCCCTCGATCTCGGTGACCGTGGACACGACGACGCCCGATGTCCTGGAGCGCCTGGTGAGCGGTGAGCAGGAGAAGACCCAGCGGGTGACCCGTGGCGAGACGGCGCAGGTGGAGGCGGGCGAGACGGGCGTCACGAGGCTCGTCATCCCGCCCCTCGCCTTCAGCGGCAACACGGCGGTCAAGGTCTCGAACCTCGGCTTCTCCACCTGGATCGGACTCTCGGACACGGTGAGCTACGAGACGCCGGTGGCCCTGAGGGGACTGACGATCGACAACGGCGACGCGGCCTTTGGCGACACGGTCTACGTGCAGTATGACTATCTCGACAGCGACGGCAACGGCGTGATCGACGGGACGAGGATCCGGGCGCACCTGGCGCGGCTGTATTATTTCAACACCGCGACGAGCCGGTTCGACTCGATGCCGACGACGGTGGACACGGCGCTCCGGCGGATCACCGGCCAGACGCGGCACTTCTCGACCTTCGCCTTCACCCGCCCCGTGCTCGTCGGAGACCTCGGCGTCTCCGCCTCCGATACCGTGCCCGACGGTCGCGTGGACGCGAACGATCTCCTCATCATCAGGAATTCCTTCGGAAGCCGGGCCGGCCAGGGCGGGTACGTCGGTGCGGCCGATCTATCCGGCGCGGGCCCCTCGTCCGGCGTCATCGACTTCGAGGACATGGCGGTCTTCGGGCGCCATTACGGGAGCGCTCAATGAAACGGTTCGTCATCTCGATCATGATCTTCGCGGCGACCACGTCCGCCTCGGCCTGGATGGGGGTCATTTCGAGCGACAGTTCCCCCCTGGAGCGCTACAAGGCCATGGACGTCGTTCCCGACCCGGTGAACGCCTCATCGGGCGAGCACTACATGAGCGAAGAGCTCTTCGACCTGGGCGGCCCCCTGCCCCTGCGATTCAGCATCTTCTACAGCGTCAGACAGTCGATCACGCGGAGTGCCTTCGGAGCCTTCGGCCAGAGGTTTCAGATGAACGTGCCGATCATCGCGAACAGCGCAACGGAGATGACCGTCTATTTCCTGGACGACGGCGACAATCATGTCGCGTTCACGGGCGGCGCCGGGAACTGGGTGCAGAAGAACCCCGGGACCACGTCCGTTCCCTACGTCCTGAAGGAACCCGTGCCTTCCGACTCGTCGGGGTATGTCTACCTCATGGACCCGGTCAAGGGACTCGTCTACATCTTCAAACGCGATCCCGCCTGGTCGACCTTCAATTGCCGTCTCTACCACATGGTCGATCGGAACGGGAACCGGATCAGCTACACCTACGGCTCGAACAATCACTACCCCGAGCAGATCACGGACGGCCTGGGCCGGACCTTGACCCTGACCTATGCGAGCCAGGTCGTCTCCACGATCGCGGACGGCCAGGGGCGAACGTGGAACTTCACCTACAGTACCCCCTTTCCCACGACAGCGAACATCTGGCAACTCAGGGATCCTCTGAACAACATCCGGAACCTGTCGTGGGATTCGGACGTCACGAAGGCGATCCGTCAGGCAACCCTGCCCCGTGGGAACACGCCCTACGTGCAGACATACGACTCCAGCGGCCGTGTCACGAGCCAGACGGACGCATATGGAAACGCCGTGACATTGGCCTACGACTTCTCCTCCTCGGCATACAACGAGGACACGCCGGTCCAGACCACGGCCTCCTGGCCGAACAGCACCTCCACGCGCTTCACCAGTCGCGCCACCGTCTCGGGACCGACGGCGATTCGGGACGGAGCGAACCAGACGGTTTCGTTCACGCGCGGCGACAGCGACCGCGTGACCGGAATGGCGGACCGGCTCGGCGGGAGCTACGCGTACACGTATCACGTCCCGAGCGGCAAGATCGCCACGGCCACGAACGCGCGCGGCAAGACGATGACCTACACCTATACGGCACAGAACCAGACGATCTCGAATCCGTCAGGCGGGTCCTGCGACTTCACCTTCTACAATCTCACCCGCGTGGATTTCCCGAACGGTTCCTACGAGCAATATGCGTACGACGCGAAGGGAAACATGCTGACGCGCCGCGATCGCAACGAGAACACCTGGTCCTGGACCTACAACGCGCAGGGCCTGCCCCTGACCGCCACGAATCCGGCCGGCGGCGTGACGACCAGGACCTACAACGCGGACGGGACCGTGGCCACGCTGACCGACGATGACCTCGGGGCGATCTCGTACACCTACGACGCCGACAAGCGATTGCAGAGGATCACTCATCCGGGCGGAAGCTTCATCGAGTATGCCTACGACGCGATGGGCCGCGTGACCACGGTCACGGACGAACTCTCCCACGTCACCTCCATGCAATACGACGCGAACGGGAACCTGACGAGGATCACCGATCCCCTGACGAACTTCACCCAGTATGCCTATGACAACATGGATCGCCTCTCGAGCGTCACGGACAGGCTCAACAGGACGACAAACCTCACCTACAACAATATGAGCTGGCTCGCGTCGATCACCGATCCGAACTCGTTGGCGACGTCCTATACCTACGATGCTCACGGCTGGGTCACGGGCGTCACCCATGGCGGCCGCACCTGGACGACGGCCTACGACCTCGAGGGGCTTCCCACCTCTCGGACCTCGCCGCTCGGTTTCTCGACGTCCTACGCCACGGACGCACAGGGACTCGTCACGTCGATCACCCTGCCGAGCGGATTGACGACATCCTATGGCCGGGACGACCAGGGAAACGTCTCCTCCGTCACGGATCCTCTCGGCCGGACCGTGTCGTATGCGAGAGACGGGCGGGAACAGCCCACCGCGATCGCCCTGCCCACGGTCGGCACGACCACACCGGCCTGGAATTCGCTGGGCCTGCTCTCGACGATCACGGATCCGCGGAATTACAACTGGATCTTCACCTACACGAAGCAGGGCCGGCTGAAGACCCAGGTCGATCCCGCGGGCAACATATGGACGAACACCTACGACAACCGGGGACGGCTCACCGGTGTCGCCTACCCCGGCGGCGCGACCCTTGCGAACACATACGACAACGCCTCGAACCTCACGCGACGCCTCTACTCGGACGGGACGGACCTGAATTTCACCTACGACAACGCGAACCGCCTGCTCACGGGCGAGCAGATCACGCTGACGCGCGACGCCGAGGGACGCGTTCTGACCAGCGTCCACAACGGCGTGACCTTCGGCGCCACGTACGACAACGGTGGTCGACTCGCCACGGCGACCTACAACAACGGGGCGATCACGGTCAACTACACCTACGACGTGAACGGGAACCTCTCCCGCGTGGCCGACGCGACCTCCGGAGCGCAGGTCGACTTCACCTACGACAACGACAATCGCCTGACCGGGATCGCGCGCTCGAACGGCGCCGGGCGGCCGACGGCCTTCACGTGGGACAACGCGGGCCGACTCACGCGCATCCAGGATTCGGGACTCATCGACCTCCAGTACACCCTCGACGCGGCCGGCCAGGCGACCCGTTGCACGGCCACCGTGCCGATCGACCCGGCCACCTGGCTCGTCAACGGGAACGAGAACAGGAGCTTCAGCTCCTCGGAACGCGTCACCTCGTCGGGATACGCCTACGACAACGCCGGCCGGCGCACGTCGGGCGGCGGCGACGTCTACACCTGGGACGCGGCCTCCCGCCTGACCGGCGTGAGCGGCGCGACG
This sequence comes from uncultured bacterium, assembly GCA_964637705.1. GTDB lineage: Bacteria > UBA8481 > UBA8481 > UBA8481 > UBA8481 > CAZWVM01. The sequence goes on along the minus strand of CAZWVM010000019.1, from coordinate 7,004 downwards.
CTCACGTACAACGCCCTCGGCGACGTGGTGACGCGGGCGCAGGGCGGGACCACGATGCGACAGTTCCACAACTACGCCTTCCCGCTCCCGGTGCTGGCCGCGGAGAAGAACGACGCCGGCGGTTTCAAGCGCTTCTACGTCTATACGCCCGCGGGCGAACTGCTCTACGGCATCGACGTCGATCTCGGCAACGCCCCCCGTTACTACCACTTCGACCGGAGCGGCGCGACGCTCGCCCTCACGACCTCGACCGGCGCGGTGACGGATTCCTACGCCTACGACCCGTTCGGGAGGCTCCTGAGGCACGAGGGACCGAGCGCCCAACCCTTCACGTTCGGCGGCAAGTGGGGGATCCGCCAGGACGGCGACACCGGAACGCTCTACCAGTGCCGGGCGCGCTACTACGATGCGGTGACCGGCCAGTTCCTCTCGCGCGAGCCGATCTGGCCGGATCTCTCGGATCCGCGCCTGATCAACCCGTATCAGTACGCGCTGAACAACCCTCTCAACTATACGGATCCCTCGGGTTGGCTCATCACGAACAGCGTGACGAAGTTCGAGACGAGCCGAGCGTGGAGGGTGGGAGGGGACCTTCTGAATTCTCTGTCCGTTTGCGAACCGAGTCAGCCGATCGCATCATGGCAATCGAGCCCCGCGCCGGGTGCGACTCCCATTGGGGATAACGTCGGGGATCGCTCCGGCCAATTCGTATGGAACGACCCGATCTCGGACGTGCGTCCGAACTTCCGGCCTTCAACCACGGTTCCCGCGGATCGCACGGCCCTGCGCCAGGTGACGACGCCCTCGCTTTCGCTCCACCTCGGCAACCGGGAAGCGCCCAGGAAGGCTCCGTCGCCTTGGAGTATCGAGCGAGCCGCGAACAGGCACGTGGAATGGATCTTCCGCCGAGCCATCCACTTTTCCGGCCATATGAATGCCGAGGAGTTCAGGACCTTTCTGGAGGAGCAGGCGCAAGTGGAAAGGCATTGGCGGGAGAGAAAGCCACTACCGTGCAAGAACTTCGCGACGCGCGGCCCCGACGGCCAGTGGATTCTATCGGCGCCGGATGATGGACATGGGTACTAGACTACGCAACAGAGGCCGGGGTAGATAGTCCTTCCCCGGCTATCGCTCAGGCCACCGATCTCCTCGCCTCGTTCCCCCGCTTCGCGTATAATCCCCCGGAACGGATGGAACCAGGACGTTGAACGAGACGCTTTCGCGGGCGATCGGCATCGCCCCCCAGATCGTGGAGTGGCGCCGGGCCCTGCACCGCATCCCCGAGCCGGGCTTTCGCGAGGAAAAGACATCGGCTTTCATCGAGAAGGAATTGCGCGCGATCCCGGGGCTCTCCGTCCGCCGCCTCGCCGGCACGGGTCTCGTCGCGGACCTGGATCCGTCCGGCGCCGTGGCCGGCGCCCCGCGCCTCCTCCTGCGCGCCGACATCGACGCCCTCGACCTCACCGAGGAGACCGGCGTATCCTACGCCTCGACGCACCCCGGTTTCATGCACGCCTGCGGCCATGACGCCCACGCAGCGATGCTTCTCGGGGCCGCGCGCCTGCTCGCGGCCGATCGCGCGCGGCTCCGGCGCGGCGTCCGCCTCGTCTTCCAGCCCTCCGAGGAATCCTCGCCAGGCGGCGCCCTGGCGCTCATCCGCGAGGGCGTGATGGAGGGCGTGGAGGCGGCGATCGCCCAGCACGTCTACCCGCAGGAACCGGTCGGGACGATCGCGGTGCGCCAGGGCGCGATGATGGCGGCGAGCGACGACTTCGACGTGGTCTTCCTCGGCCGCCACGGCCACGCCGCCCAGCCGCACGATTGCCGCGACGCCCTCGTCGCCGCCTCCGACTTCGTCACGCGCCTCCAGTCGCTCGTCTCCCGCCGTTTCGACCCCTTCGACTCCGTCGTGGTGACCGTCGGCAGTTTCCACGCCGGCACGCGGCGCAACATCATCGCGGGCGAGGCGAAGGTCGAGGGGACGATGCGGACCCTCTGCGACGCGAGCCGCGAGCTGGCGCGGCGCCAGGTCGAGACGATCGCGCGCTCCTCCGCGGCGGCCCTGGAGACCGGCATCGAGTTCAAGCTGATCGAGAGCTACCCGGCGGTGCGGAACGATCCGGCCGTCGTGAAGCATCTCCGCGCGGCGGCCGCGGCGGTCCTCGGCGCCCCCAACGTCCGCATCCTCGAGAATCCCTCGATGGGCAGCGAGGACTTCGCCTACTACGGCCGCGAGGTCCCGGCCTGTCTCTTCCGGCTCGGGTCCGGCGGACCGGATCCGGCCACGCGCTTCGGACACCACCACCCGCGCTTCGACATCGACGAGACCTGCCTGCCCCTGGGCGCGGCGGTCCTCGCCGAGTGCGCGCTCGCGTGGCGGGGACTGGAGGAGAAGGCCTGATGGCCGCGCACAATCCTCCCCCGCCGGCCGCTCCTCCCACCGGCGGCGTCGATCTCCACATGCACTCGACCGCCTCCGACGGCGACTACGCGCCCGAGAAGCTCGTCGCGGAGGCCGAGGCGCTCGGCCTGGAGGCGATCGGCATCACGGACCACGACACCGTCGCGGGGATCGAACCGGCCCTCGAAGCCGCGAAGACCGTTCGGGTCGTCCCCGGCATCGAGATCACCTGCGACGTTCCGGAGGGGCACTGCCACATCCTCGGCTTCTTCATCCGCCACGATTCTCCCTTCCTCGTCGAACCCCTGGAGTTTCTCCGGGCGCGCCGCCGTACGCGCGCCGGGGAGATGACGGGGAAGCTCGCCTCGCTCGGCATGAAGATCGAGCTGCCGGAGCGGCGCCACGATCATTCCGTCGGCCGTCCGCACCTGGCGAACGCCCTCGTCCGGGCGGGCCACGTCGGCTCGGTCGAGGAGGCCTTCCAGAGGTTCCTCGCGGAAGGGCGCCCGGCCTACGTGCCGGCGCCGAGGCTCAAACCGCACGAGGCGATCGAGATGATCATGCGCGCGGGTGGAACGCCGGTCTTGGCGCACCCGCACACCTACGACAACGAGATGAAGATCCAGGTGCTGGCAAGCCAGGGGCTCTGCGGCATCGAGGCCGAATACGTCACGTATGACCGCTCGTCCGTGAAACGCTGGAAGAAGATGGCGGCGCGGCTGGGGCTTCTCGCCACGGCGGGTTCGGATTTTCACGGGCCGTCGCGGCCCGACCGGCGGCTTGGGACCGTGCGGTCTTCGGCTTCGATCCTGGAGGAGCTGTTGAAGAAGAGAAGGCCGATTCCTTGAACCGGCCCGGGGGCGGCTACGCGACCTTGCGGTTCGACTCCTCGATCGGTTCGTTCTTGGGCAGGGGCAGGGGGCCCCGGCCTTCCGTGATCCCTTTGCGCACGTCCTGCAGCCGCTCCAGTTCGTGCTCGAGCGTCGAGATCCTCCGGTTGATGTGAGCGATGACTTCCTCGATGGCGCGTGTCATGGTGGTCCGCCTCCTCGGTTTCAAACTTCTACTCTCCTTATCGGTCATCTCTTTCACACCTTTACCTATTTGCGCAGAGGGCCGCATCTTTCTCTCCCAGGGCGAAGTCGCCTTTTCCACACCCGATGAAGCCCTGAAAAACCTGGCTCCCGGGTCGCCGGTCGTCATTCAACGGGTCGTAGGGGGGCGCCGCTACGACATCGGGCAAGGGGTCTTATTCCGCCTGAGGGAGGAGCATGCGGCGATCCGGATCCTTTCGGGTTCGGTGAAGGTGGGAGACCGGGTTGTCGCGGGGACGGGCGCCGTCGCGAACGAAATAACGCCCGAATCGCCGCGGGATGAGCCGGCTCAACCGGCGCTCGCCCCGAATCCGATCCCGGCCGGAGCGGAGTCCCGCGACACGCGTTCCCGGATCCTCGTCATGGGCATCATCGGCGCGCCGTCGATCGTCGCCTCGGCCTTCGACGCCGACTTCGTCTACGCGCTCCTCAGGGAGCAGGGCATCGATCCCTCGAGCGCATCCGGGCCGGCGATCGTCCGCGACGAGCGGCGATGGACACGCGCGCCTTCGCGGCGGGAGATTCGCTCGCGCGCGAAGGCCTTCGACGCCGCGATCGTGATCGTTCCCCGATACAGCGCGGGGGCGGGCGGCGATTCCATCCTGGTGGGCGTGCACGCCGGCGCGACGGGGGAGAGGATCTACACCTCCGCGATGCCCGTGGCGCCTTTCCCGTCCCTCTCCTTCCTGCCCTCGGGAACCCGCGTCGGCGCGCTCGAGGTCGTAGGCCGCTACGAGGGCCTGTTGCCGTCGCCGAATCGCGTGGGATTCGAGCCGGACGGCACGCTTGTCGTCTTCGTCGGCGGCAACGCCTTTCGCCTGCGCGAGGGCGGGGCGTTCTATGCCCGGTCGGAGGAGGCCGGTTCCTTCGGCCGCCGCGCCGCGACGCGGGTCGGAGGCCGGACCTACGAGGTCCGATGCGATGACGGGACGGATTCCTCCGCGACGGTCGTCATCACGCGCGACGACGAGGTGATCTTCCGCTCGGGATCCTTCCCCGGCTTGAAGGGGGTCGCCGCCCGCAACGGCCGCATCGCCGTTCTCTCCGAGACCGGCATCGAGGTCCTGCGGCTGAGCCGCTGATCCCTCGTTCGGCGATTCATCGGCGGCCGGGGGGACGCCCCCTCGTCGTCGGCCGCGCAGGCCCGGGCGAGAGGCTTCAACCGCCTTCGCGCGCGAGCACCGGGAGAAGCGCCGCCGCCGCGTCCGCCGCGGCGCCGGCGTCGCCTCGCTCCTCCGAGGCCGCCTCCGTCGGCAGGGCGATGTAGCGGTCGTCGAGCCGGTAGACGAGTTTCAACCCGATCAGCATCCGCAGGCCATCGCGCAAGTCATCGTCATCGTGAACGCCGCTCGAGGCGCAGAGGTCCCTGGCGTATCGCGGCTCGCGCGCGGCGAGGAGCAGGGCGCGCTCCGAGCCCGTGAGCGTCCAGCGCTCCTCCTCGTGGCCGCGCCGGTCCACGACTTCCAGCGTCGTCCCGTCGTCGAGCATCACGCAGGCGCAGCGGCCCGAGAGCGCGGCCGCGCGCCAGGCCGTGACCGCGGCCGCGAGGCGCCCGAGGGCCGCGTCCGCCGCGGGACGGTCGGCCTCGAAGACATACGCCAGGCGCGCGAGCGCCGCGGCGTCGAAGGGATAGATGTGGCGGTACGCGGCGAGCGGCCTCACGCCCGCGAAGCCCCAGGCCTCCGGGTCGTCGTGGTAGGGCGAGAAGCGGTGGACCTGGACGGGGAAGAGCCCGACCGGCGGCGGCAGGTGATGGAGCAGGGGCAGGAGACGGATCATCGACTCGAGTTCCGCGGCGTTCTCGCCCGGGATCCCGCAGAGAAAATTCCAGGTGAGAGCGACGCCCTCCTCGGCCGCGTACTTCAGCAACGCCACGTTCTCCACGGCCTTCACACCCTTCCTCATCCGGCGGAGGGCCGCCGGAGAGAGGCTCTCGATCCCGGGTTGGATGCGCCGGATTCCCGCGGCGGCGAGACGCCGGATCTCCGCGCGCGTCACGGGGGGCTTCACTTCCGCGAAGAATTTGAAGCGGCGCGAGAGTTCGGGGACGGCGTCGAGCCATCCGGCCTCCCGGGGCAGGCAGTTGTCCACGACGAGAATCGAGCGTGAGGGGAGGGCGTCGAGCGCGGCGAGATCCTCGAGGATGCGCCCCGTCGATTTCCTCCGGAAGGCCAGCGAGGCGCCCGAGAGGCCGCAGAAGGTGCAGTGGGCCTTCTCGCCCCACCAGCAACCGCGGGAGGTTTCGAGGCGCAGGTGGGTCGCCCGCGGCGGGAGGTCGAGCCCGGAGGAGCGAAGCTGGTCGAAGTAGTCCCGGAAATCCGGGTGCGGCAGTGTGTCGAGATCCGCGACGCGGACGGGCCCGGCGTCCGGCGCCGGACGGGTGCGTACGCCCACGAGACCGCCGCCGTCGTCACCGGCCGCATACGCCTCGACCAGGCGGGGAAACGTCTCCTCGGCCTCGCCGTCGACGACCGCGTCGATAAACGGGAAGAGCTCGATCAGCGCTCGCCCCATCTCCCCCGCGCAGTTGGCTCCGCCGAAGACGATGCGGAGGCCCGGCCGGAGCGCCTTCAGCCGCCGGGCCAGGGCGAGCGAGGCCGTGTTCTGCTGGAAGGAGGTCGAGAAGGCCGCGATCTCCCATCCCCCGGCCGCGATCTCCTCCGCGCATTCCTCGACGAAGGCCGTACAGGTTCGCCGCGCCGCCGCGAGCGCGTCGACGCGCGCGGGGTCCCGGTCGCCGAGGATCTCCGCCGCGAAAGAGTCGGTCGCGGGCAGGCCTCTCTCGAAGAGCGCCGCGGCGAAGAGCCACTCCCCGAGGAGAAGCGAGGGAATCTCGTCGACGGCGCGGTAGGGAGCGAGCCCGAAGCGGGCGGCGAAGCGGAGATTGAGGTAGAGAAGGGAGACGGGGAGTCCGCGGGACGCGAGCGCGGCCGCCAGGAGGCTCGGGCCGAGGGCCGGGCCGTCCTCGGAGGCGAAGGGCATGACGATGAGCGCGGTGCGCGGGGCGGGCGACATGGAAGCATCGTATCACGAGCCGGCCGGAGCGCCCCCGTCGAATCCTCCTTGTAATTAGGACTAAAATGTACTAGATTGAACGGACGGTGTCGCCGGCGTCCAAGGGCGGCCCGTCGAGGAGTTCGGTATGGAAGCGCCCCCGAAAGAGGTCGAGAAGCTGGTCGCCTCGGAATACGAGCATGGCTTCGTGACCGAGATCGAGCAGGAGATCTTCCCGAAGGGGCTCGACGAGGAGATCGTGCGGCGGATCTCGCGGAAGAAGGACGAGCCGGACTTTCTCCTCGAGTGGCGCCTCGAATCCTTCCGACGCTGGAAGACGATGGAGGAGCCCCATCACTGGGCCAACATCGCCTACCCGCCCATCGACTACCAGGCGCTCAGCTACTATGCCGCCCCGAAGAAGGCCGCCCACGCCTCGCTCGACGAGGTCGACCCGGAACTCCTGAAGACCTACGAGAAGCTCGGAATCCCCCTGGAGGAGCAGAAGCGGCTCG
>CAZWVM010000018.1:0-29831 GCA_964637705.1 uncultured bacterium | reverse complement strand
TTCGCGGCGCCGGGGCGGTACGACCGCGTCGTCTCGGTCGAGATGTTCGAGCACATGCGCAACTGGGAGGCGCTCTTCGGCCGCGTCGCGTCCTGGCTCGATCCGGGCGGCCGCTTCTTCATGCACATCTTCACCCACCGCGAGTGCGCGTACCTCTTCGAGACAGAGGGCGAGGACGACTGGATGGGGCGCCACTTCTTCACCGGCGGCGTCATGCCCTCGGACAGCTTCCCGCTCCACTTCCAGCGCGATCTTCTTCTCGAGGAGCACTGGATCGTGAACGGCCGCCACTACCAGCGGACCGCCGAGGACTGGCTCGCGAACCTCGACCGGAACCGCGCGGCGATCATGCCGACGATGGCCGAGGCGTATGGCGAGGGCGACGCCGCGAAGTGGTTCCAGCGCTGGCGGGTCTTCATGATGTCCTGCGCGGAACTCTGGGGCTACCGCGACGGCGACGAGTGGTTCGTCAGCCACTATCGGTTCGCGAAGCGATGAAGCCGTTCGGCGGATCGCGCTCGGCATCGTCTCACTCGTCGCCCTCGACCGTGCCAGGGCGTCGCGCCGGCGCGGCCAAGACGAAAAACCCGATCAGCTTCTCCACGACAGTCAAGCGGCCCTATGCTATTGTGCCCTCGACGGGAGGCAATTGACGCATGACTCAAAACCCGCCCCAAGGCTCCGAACTCTTCATCGTCGACAACTCCGAGGCCGACTGGAAGGTCCTCCAGTATCTCAAGGAGTGGTGCGCCCTCTCCGAATCGATCGACATCGCCACCGGCTACTTCGAGATCGGTTCGCTCCTTGCCTTGAAGGACGAGTGGCGGAAGACCGACCACATCCGCCTCCTGATGGGCGACGAGGTCTCCTTGCGGACGAAGAAGGCCTTCGAGGCCGGAATCCGCGTCGCCACGACGCGGCTCGACGAGAGCCTTGAACGCGAGAAGGAGAAGAACGACTTCCTCGAGGGTGTCCCGGCGATCGTCGAGGCGATTCGCTCGGGCAGGATCGCCTGTCGCGTCTACCGCAAGGACAAGTTCCACGCCAAGGCCTACATCACCCACGCCCGCCAGCGCGTCGTCGGCTCCGTCGCCCTGGTCGGCTCCTCCAACTTCACCTATCCCGGCCTGACCGAGAACATCGAGCTCAACGTCCAGATCACCGGCCGGCAGGTCGTGCCGCTCCAGGAGTGGTTCGACCGCCACTGGGCGGACGCCGAGGATGTCACGCCCGAGATCCTTCGGGTCATCGAGCGGCATGCCCGCGACCATACGCCCTTCGAGGTCTACGCCAAGGCGCTCCACGAATTCTTCCGGGGACATGAGCAGACGGTCGAGGAGTGGGAGCTTTCCGAGTCCGTCCTCTACCCGGTTCTCAGCCGCTATCAGCGCGACGGCTACCACAATCTCCTCTCGATCGCGGCGCGCCACCGCGGCGCCTTCCTCTGCGACGGCGTCGGCCTCGGCAAGACCTTCATCGGCCTGATGCTCATCGAGCGGCTCGTCCTCCGGGAGCGCAAGAACGTCATGCTTCTCGTCCCCAAGCAGGCCAAGGAGGATGTCTGGCGGCCGCTCCTCGATCGCTACCTGCCCCACCTGGCCGGCAACTTCAGCCGTCTCGCAGTCTTCAGCCACACCGACCTCGGCCGCGAGGGAGAGTATCCCCGCCACTTCGAGGAGATGAAACAGCTGGCGGATGTCGTCATCATCGACGAGGCCCACCACTTCCGCAATCCCGGCATCAAGGGAACCGGCGAGAAGCGGCCGTCGCGTTATCGCATTCTCGAGGATCTCCTCGCGGGACCCAAGGGCGTCAAGACGCTCTTCATGCTCACCGCGACGCCGGTCAACAACAGCCTCGACGACTTCCGGCACATGACCGAGCTCTTCACCGGCCGCACCGCCGAAGGAAGGCCGGTCGACGACTACTTCGCCCGGACCCTGGGCATCAACTCCCTCCGCGCCCACTTCGTCGATCTCGATCGCCGGCTCAAGGCGAAGACCGAGACGGCTGGAGAAGTGGAGACGAACCTCGTCGAGGCCGAGGAGGTGCTCGCCTCGGACGCGGTCTTTCGCAATCTCGTCGTCCAGCGGAGCCGTGCCTACGTCAAGCGGAGCCAGGAACTCGACGGGGCGAAGGGCGCCCTCTTCCCGACCCGCGAGGCGCCGGCGGTGGCCGATTATTCGATCCGGAAGACCTACGGCCGCCTCCTTGGGATGCTCGAGAAGGCCTTCAAGAAGGAGAAACCCCTCTTCGCCCTGAGCCTCTACTACCCCTACGCCTACTATCGCGGCGCGGACGAATCGGTCGAGAAGAAGTGGACCGAGAACCGCCAGAAGCAGGTCGTCAGCCTCATCCGCACCCAGTTTCTCAAGCGCTTCGAGAGCTCCGCCCTCGCCTTCGAGCTCTCCTGCCAGCGCCTCCTCAAGAAGCTCCTCGCCTGGGCCGAGAAGCACAGCCGCACCGAGAGCCGGAGACGGCGGCACGAGCGCTGGCTCGATCAGCACGCCGAGACGCTCGGCCTCGCGCGCTCTCGCCAGATCGACTGGCTCGCCGACGAGGAGGATGAGGCCGACGAGGACTTCATCACCGACGAGATGCGCGAGGCCGTGGAGGAGCTTAACGAGAAGGACTTCGACATCGAGGCCATCCTCGCCGACACCTATCTCGACCTCGCCGAGATCATGAAGTTCATCGAGGAGCTCCAGAAGTTCAAGCCGGCGCAGGACGACAAGTTGAAGGCCCTGGTCAGGCTCCTCAAAGCCGACAAGCGCCTCAAGGGCCGAAAGGTCATCGTCTTCACCGAGTTCGCCGAGACGGCGCGCTACTTGAAGAGGCGCCTCGTCGAGGAAGGGCTCGACGGGGTCGAAGAGATCGACAGCGGCACGAAGAAGGACCGGAGCGAGGTCATCCGCCGCTTCGCCCCCTACTACAACGGCTCGTCCTCCGCCAAGCTCAAGGGGGAGGGGCTCGAGGAGATCCGCGTCCTCGTCTCGACCGATGTCCTCTCCGAGGGCTTGAACCTCCAGGACGCCACCTTCCTCGTCAACTACGACCTTCACTGGAACCCGGTCCGGCTCATGCAGAGGATCGGCCGTGTCGACCGCCGCATGAACCCGGAAGTCGAGGCCGCGATCGTGGCCGACCATCCGGATCTCGCCAGGTTGCGCGGCACGATCGCCTTCTGGAACTTCCTGCCGCCCGACGAGCTCGACGAACTCCTCAATCTCTTCTCCCGCGTCTCCCACAAGACGCTCCGGATCTCCAAGACCTTCGGCATCGAGGGCCGGACCCTCCTGCGGCCCGACGACGCGTTCGACGACTTGAAGGAGTTCAACGCCTCCTACGAGGGCGTCGAGACGCCGGTCGAGGCGCTGCGGCTCGAATACGAGACCCTCCTCAAGGACGATCCGACCCTTTACGAACGCCTCAGGACCCTGCCCGGCCGGATCGTGAGCGGTCGCGAGCGGGTCGCCGAGGGGGCGCGCGCCGTTTTCTTCTGCTATCGCATTCCGCGCCCGGACGCCACCAGGCCGGTCGAGGACGGCGCCGCGGCCTGGACCGACGAGGCCGGCGAGACGCAATGGTTCCTCTATGATCTCGACTCCGGCCGGATCGCCGAGGAGGAGATCGAGATGGTTCCGTGGATCCGCTCGACCCCGGAGACGCCGCGCGTCTCTCGCCTCGAGAGGCCGTTGCTCGCCGAGATCCGCGCCAAGGTCGAGAAGCACATCAAGAACACCGTCTTCCGCCGCCTGCAGGCGCCGGTGGGCGTCAAGCCGCTCCTCAAGTGCTGGATGGAGCTCTCTTGAAGGCCGCGCGGCGGAAGGCGGGCCGATCATCCCGCCGCGAGGTCGGCCTGGCCGCGCCGCGCGGCATGATGCGCCGCGTCGCCGCCATCATCGACGGCGCGCGCTCCCATGTCGTCCGCGCGGTCAACAGCACGATGATCCTGGCCTACTGGCATATCGGGCGCGAGATCGTCGAGGAGATCCACAAGGGCCGATCCCGCGCGGAGTATGGCGAGCGTCTCCTCGAGTCGCTTTCGCGCCACCTCACCGGCCGCTACGGCCGCGGCTACTCCGTCACCAATCTCCGCTACTTTCGTCTCTTCTACCAGGCCTTCTCCGGCCGCGCGCCCGAGATTCATCACACGGCTTGTGATGAATCTCGGGCGAGGGCTCCCCGCCGCGGAATTCATCGCAAGCCTTGTGATAAATCCGGCTCCCTCGCCCTCACGCTCGCCCGCGACGACGCGCGTCGCGGTTTCTCGCCCCTGCTCAGCTGGTCGCACTATCGCGCGCTCAGCCGCGTCGAGAACCGGGCCGAGCGCCTCTTCTACGAGACCGAGGCCGAGAAGGAATCCTGGAGCGTTCCCCACCTCGAGCGCCAGATCGACACCCTGCTCTTCGCGCGCCTCCTCAAGAGCCGCGACAAGCGGGGCATTCTCCGCCTGGCGCGCGAGGGCCAGGTCATCCGCGGCCCGGCCGACATCCTCAAGGATCCCTACATCCTCGACTTCCTCGATCTGCCCGACGCCGAACGCTGGCACGAGAACGCGATGGAGTCGGCCATCATCGAGCGCCTGCGGCAGTTCCTCCTCGAGCTCGGCAAGGGCTTCGCCTTCATCGCCCGCCAGAAGCGGCTCGACTTCGAGGACGAGCAGTTCTACGTCGATCTCGTCTTCTACAACACCATCCTCAAGTGCCACCTCCTCGTCGATCTCAAGATCGGCAAGCTCACCCACCAGGACATCGGCCAGATGGACAGCTATGTCCGGCTCTTCGACGATCGCTTCCGCTCCCCCGGCGACAATCCCACCATTGGCCTCATTCTCTGCGCGCGCAAGAACGAGGCCGTGGCCCGCTACTCGATTCTCGGCGAGAACCGCCGCGTCTTCGCCGCCAAGTATCTCAAGGTCCTGCCCTCCGAGGCGGTCCTGCGCCGCGAGATCGATATCGAGCGGCGTCGCCTCGAGGCCGACAGCGCGTGGCAGGGACGCGAGCGGCGGCGACGGTCGTGATCGCCCCGGACCTCCGCTCCATCCGCACCTTCCCCCAGCTGATTCGCTACCTACAAGACGTGCTCGAGTGGCCGGTCGAGTCCGAGGATCTGGACGAGGCCGCCTTCGAGTACGAGCCCGAGGAGCTCGCGCTCGATCCGAAATACTGCGCCCGGATCAAGTCGATCAAGCAGATCCGCCCCTTGAGGATCGACCAGCCCTGGGGCGTCTTCTGGATCGAGTTCGAGGCGAAGCGCCTCCCGGTCGTGGTGCTCCGCCAGATCCTCGCGCGGCTCGTCGTGAAGCGCCGCGAGTCCTCGAACCCGGCCGACCGCGCCACCTGGCGCGCCAACGATCTCCTCTTCATCTCCGCCCACGGCGAGTCCGGCGGGCGCGGCCTCACCTTCGCCCACTTCCGCGACCGCGGCGACGGCAAGCCGCACCTGAGGTCGGTCTCGACCGACGAGCGCGAGAACCCCTTCTTCCTCGAGTTCAACCAGCGGATCCACCTCGAGAAGCTCCGCTGGCCCGAGGATCCATCGGACCGCGCCGCCTGGGAGGAGCAGTGGGGTTCGGCCTTCCGCGTCGGGCACGGCGAGGCGATCCGGACCTCGCGGGAGCTGGCCGAGCGCCTGGCGCTCCTCGCGCAACGGACCCGAAAGCTCATCGCCGACCTCTTCGAGGCCGAGTCCGACGCCGGGCCGCTCCACAAGCTCTTCGCGTCCTTCCAGGCCTCGCTCATCCACGACATGGCGCCCGAGCGCTTCGCGGACATGTACGCGCAGACCCTCGCCTACGGCATCTTCTCGGCCATGGTCTCGGGCGAGAAGGTCTTCGGCCAGGTCGATCTCGAGGCGATCGTGCCGGCCACGAATCCGTTCCTCAAGCGCCTCTTCCGCGAGTTCGTCCGGCTCGGCGAGCGGCGGCGGCAGAGGATCGACTTCGACGGGCTCGGGGTCGGCGAGATCGTGGAGCTCCTCGGGAGCGCGAACCTCGGCGCGATCCTCGAGGACTTCGGCCGCCAGTCCGGCGGCGGCGCCGAGGATCCGGTCGTTCACTTCTACGAGGACTTCCTCCAGATCTACGACAGGAAGCAGAAGAAGGGGCGCGGCGTCTACTACACACCCAAGCCGGTGGTGAGCTACATCGTCCGGAGCGTGGACGAGGTTCTCAAGAAGGACTTCGGCCTCGAGGACGGCCTGGCCGATACCGCGACCTGGGGCGAGATGGCCGCGCGCCTGCCCGGCCTCGAGCTTCCGGAGCATGCCCGGCCCGAGGATCCCTTTGTCCGGATCCTCGATCCCGCGACCGGGACCGGGACCTTCCTCGACACGGTGATCGAGACGATCTTCGAGACCTTGAGGAGGAAGTGGTCGGCGGCGCGGATGAGCGAGGAGGCGCAGGCCGCGGCCTGGAACGAGTATGTGCCGAGGCACCTCCTGCCGCGCCTCTATGGGTTCGAGCTGATGATGGCGCCGTACGCGGTCTGCCACATGAAGCTGGCGTACACCTTGAAGAAGACCGGGTACGACTTCAAGTCGGACGAGCGGATCCGCGTGTACCTGACGAACGCGCTCGAGCCGCCCCGGGAGTATTCGATCCCCTTCGACTTCCTGGCCGAGGAGGCGAAGTCGTCGAACGTGGTGAAGAGCCGAGTCCCGATCACGGTCGTGGTGGGGAATCCGCCGTATTCGGGGCACTCGGCGAATAAAGGTGAATGGATTGATGGGCTTCTGCACCAACGCCTGCCAGATGGCACACCGAGCTATTTTGAAGTCGATGGTCAGCCACTGGGGGAGCGCAATCCAAAATGGTTGAACGATGATTATGTGAAGTTCTTCCGCTTTGGCCAAATGACCATTTCAAAATCTCCAGTTGGCGTTTTTTCGATGATTACAAATCATGGTTATCTCGACAACCCGACCTTTCGCGGGATGCGACAATCATTGATGAACACCTTTCCGGCGATCGCCATTCTTAATCTGCACGGAAACGCCAAGAAGAAGGAGAAATCGCCCGACGGCAAGCCGGACGAAAATGTCTTTGATATTCAGCAAGGGGTATCGATCGCTTGTCTGGTAAAATCTTCTTCATCGCAAGGTATAACCGTCACCGAATTATGGGGTCTTCGTGAAAGTAAATACAGGTGCCTGCTCGAAGGCGACATTATTGGCCGAGTTATCGCGCCTCGCACGCCCTTCTATTTTTTCTGCGCTCGGGATGAAATACTCGATGAAGAGTATTCTAGCGGGGTCGGCATTCCCTCTTTGGCGCCGGTTAATAGCGTGGGGATTGTTACCGCCAGGGATGCGCTGACCATTCATATGACCAAACAAGAATGTTGGAAGGTAGCGCAGGACTTTGCTGCTATTCGACCGGAAACGGCGCGGACGCGCTATTTTCTTGGCAACGACGTTCGCGATTGGCAAGTGGCTTTAGCGCAGGCCGACGTTCGAATGTCTGGACCGTCTCGGGACAAACTGGCAAGAATTCTATACAGGCCCTTCGATAATCGGTTTACGTATTATACAGGCGTGACGCGCGGCTTTCATTGCATGCCCCGTCCCGAGGTAATGCGGCACATGCTGGCGGGGGAAAATGTCGGGTTGGTGAGCGCCAGAAGTAACAAATCAGCCGAAATGAATCACTTCTACTGTGCACAATCAATCATGGAAACGAAGTGTGGCGAATCAACAACACAATCATGCCTCTTCCCCCTCTACCTCTACCCCACCGACTCCCCCTCCACGCTCTTCGAGCTTGAGGAGAAGACCGATGCGCCGGGCGGGAGGCGGCCGAACCTTGATCCGCGCTTCACCTCATTTGTCGCGGAGAAGACCGGGCTCGCCTGGATCCCTGACGGCGCCGGCGATCTCGCCGCGACCTTCGGGCCCGAGGACCTCTTCCACGCCATCTACGCCCAGTTCCACTCCCCGACCTATCGCGCGCGTTACGCCGAGTTCCTCAAATCCGACTTTCCCCGCGTCTTCACCCCGAAGAACCGCGACCTCTTCGCCGCCCTCGCCCGCCTCGGCGCGGACCTCGTCGCGCTTCATCTTCTTGAACCGGAATATCGGCACGCCTCCTGGATGAAGGCCGGCCGCAATCCCTTCAAAGGCCCGATCGCCAAGTACCGCGGCGCGGAGAAGCCCGAGGTCGCCAAGGGATTCCCTCAGTTCGAGGACGGAGCGGTCCGCATTAACGAAGCTGATCGCTTTGAAGGCGTCCCCGAGAATGTCTGGAACTTCCAGGTCGGCGGGTACCAGGTTCTCTCGAAGTGGCTCAAGGACCGCCGCGGCAGGAAACTCTCAACTGACGACATCGCCCATTACGGCAAGATCGTCGTCGCCTTGAACGAGACGATCCGGCTCATGGCCGAGGTCGACGCGGTCATCAAAACCCACGGAGGCTGGCCCGACGCCTTCGTGAAGGAGAAGCCGGTTCTCGAATCCCGGCCGGCTGTCCCGGTCGCTCCGCCATCTGCGGTTTCCGACGAAGAATCAGTCCCTTGGCCGAAGAAAGAGCCGGCCAAGGCCAAACGCCACCCCGTCAAGGAACCGGACGACGCGCCAGGCTCGATCGACGAGATCAGCCGCGACGAGGTGATGGCCCGGATTCGCGATCTCCTCGCTGACGGCGAGGAGCGCGACCGCGAAACCGTGATCCACGATCTTGCCCGCGCATCCGGCTTCAAGCGGACCGGCCCGCGCATCCGCGAGGCCCTGAACGGCGACCTTATCGCCGCGGCGCGGCGCGGGATCATCGTCACCGAGAGCGGCCTCGTCAAACTCCTCTGCCGGAACATCGAACAGTACGAACGCGACTTCCTCAAGGAGCAACTCCTCGCCTCCCTCGGCGCCGGCTGGCATGAACGCGACGACGCGCTCAGGACCCTGACCCAGTGGCTCGGCTTCCGCCGCGCCGGCGAGCGAATCCAGGAGACCTTCGCCTCGATCGTCAACGGCCTCATCCGCGCGGACCGGCTCGAGACGGAGGGTTCGCGGATCAGGAGGAAATCATGAGTCCCCACAAGAAGCCCCGCCGCGTCCTCGCGCCGATCGAGATTTTCCGCGAAAATCTCGCCGACGCCGAGCAACTCGTGCGCATCTCGCGCATGCTCGAGGATCAGCGCCAACGCCCGACCCGCAGTGAACGCAAGGAAACGCTCGGTCGACTGCTCGTCATTCCGAAGGCCGTTCAGCACGAGATCGAGTGCGCGGAATCGGACTCGCTCTTCATCGTCCTCAAGCCCGGTGGTGAAGCCCGAAAGGGGCATTTCACTCCGGAAGGCGCGGCGCCGCTCCTTCGGCAGGCGGTCGTCGCCATCTCCGCGGCGGTCGAGTCATACATTGCGGACAAGGCCTGCGAATACATCACCCAGGTCCTCGATCTGCCGGACGAGAAGATACCTGCTCGCCTCAATGACTTCAGGCCCGGCTTCAAGGACCTCATCGTCGATATCGTGCGAAAATACGACCGTCCGCTCTGGGGCTACCGGGAGATGCTCAAGGATTACCTCCACGAACTCGCCAGCCCCGCGCCTCTCAAGATCGGCGTGACCTTCAGCACGGTCGGGGTCAAGGTCCCGTGGGCCGCGATTGACCAGGCCCGTGGTCGCGAACGGGGAACGAGCGAAAAGGATTTGAATGACCTCTATAAGCGCCGCAACCTCATCGCCCACCAGGCCGACCGCAAGGGTTCGACCCAGTCGCGGATCACGCGTGAAGAGGTCGAGGGTCATCTAGAGCGAATGACGGCGATCATCGAAGCGCTGGAGGCGAACCTTCCTGGTCCGGCCTCGGGGACGTCGGGCGAGAGCCGATCAACGCTACTGTCCAAGGCGGCCGGACATGAGACTGCTCCGAAGAGTTTATGATCTTCTCCTGGCACTTTCGCGAGCTTCAGCGGGGAGAGAAGATCCGCAACCCGATCCAGGGCGAGTATTTCTCCGAGGAAGCGATCGAGCGGCCGGCCCAGGCGTTGGTGCGCGAGTCGATCCAGAACTCGCTCGACGCCCGCCGCGATGCCGAAACCGTCCATGTCCGGTTCCATGTCTCCGGCCCTGACCATGCGCTCTCCGCGGACGCCTCGCGCTTCTGGTTCGAATCGGCGTGGCCGCATTTTCGCGCCACGGGCAGCGGCCTCTCCGTCCAACAGCCGCCCGCCCCTCCCGGATGCCCCTTCATCACCATCGAGGATTTCGGCACGACCGGGTTGAGCGGCGATCCCGAGGCATGGCAACCGACCGATTCTCCTGACGAGAACCGGTTCTTCGCCTTCTTCCGCGCCGAGGGGCTGTCGGGCAAGGAAGGCCAGCGCGGCGGCCGTTGGGGCGTCGGGAAGACCGTCTTCCCGCGTTCGAGTGATTATAACGTCTTCTTCGGCCTGACGATGCGAGACGCGGACCGTCGGCGCATGTTGATGGGGCAGACCGTGCTCCGGCATCATCGGGTCGGGGAGGCTTCGTACACACCGGACGGCGCATTCGGAAGGCGGGAGGAAGACGGCCTGGTCATGCCCGTCGAAGAAGAGGATCTCCTGCGTCGCTTCTGTCGGGAATTCCGCCTCCAGCGGAGCGACGAGCCTGGCCTCTCGGTCGTGGTTCCCTTTGCCGATTCCGAGATCACGGCTGACCGACTTCTCGACGCGGTGGCGCGGGAATACTTCTTTCCCATCATGCTCGGCCGCCTCACGGTCGAGGTCTCTTCCGGCGCCGCGGCGTCCGAGCCGGTCATGATCGATGCAAACTCGATCCGGCGCGTCCTCGGCGCGCTTCCGATGCAGTTGCGCGAGGAACTGGCGCCGTTGGTTGGCATGACCGAGTGGATACTGGAGACGAGCGGACGGGCCGCGATCCGGCTCGCGCCGCCGCCGGCCGACGCGCCGCCGGCCTGGTCGGCGGATCTTCTTCCGGGAACGGATCTTGCCCGGCTGGCCGCGGACTTTCGCGCCGGCCGTCGGGTCGGCGTGCGCGTTCCCCTGACGGTCGCACGAACGCGCGGCGCGGATGCCTCCTCGTATTTCGACGTTTATCTCAAGAAGGACCTCGACGACCGCGGCTACCCGCCGGTCTATATCCGTAGCGGAATCATCATCCCAATCCGTCAGCGGCGGGTGCGCGGTCATCGCCTGCACGCCATGGTCATCATCGAGGACGCGCCCCTGGCCTCGATGCTCGGCGACGCCGAGACCCCGGCACATACGCATTTCTCCAAGGATACCCGGAACTTCAAGGGACGATACCGTCACGGCAAGGCCGTGATCGATTTCGTCGTCGATGCCCCCCGGCGTCTCGCCGACTTCCTCGGTGCCGATGCTCCGGCGCGGGACCGGCGCCTCCTGGCCGACTTCTTCCCCCGGCCGCCGATCGAGGAGTCGCTCGAATTGGAAGAGCCCGAGGCCGCGGACGAGGCGGGAGAGAATACGGATGGGCCGGGAAGAATGACCGGGCTTCCCGCCCGGCCCCAGCCCTGCCTTATCCAGAAGAGGGCGGGAGGTTTCAGTCTCCGGCCCGACCCGAATCGCGAAACCCCGCCAGCGCTTCTTGTCATCAAACTGGCCTACGACCGAACGATCGGCAGTCCCCTGAAGAAATACCGGATCGAGGACTTCCGACTCCAGGATCTCTCCGTATCGGTTGAAGGCGCGAGTGTCTCATGGCAAGGCGATAACCAGCTCATTCTCAATCGGGTGACGAATGATCTGCGCGTCGATGTCCACGGATTCGACTCTCACCGTGACCTCTTTGTCCAGATCTCCGAGGGAGAAGCCGGTGCTTAGACGCCTTAATTATACCGGCCGCAAGCGGTTGAAGCGCCGGGACTGCGCGATCGAGCTGGTCCGTGATCCCGACTCGGGTCTCACCTTCACGGCCCGGCTATCTCTGGCCGGATACGGTCTGCCGCCCGAGGCCCGCGTCTTCGTCGATGCCTATCGCCAGATGACGTTGACGCGATTCGACTTCGGCAGGGTCGATCGACTCGAGCCGCCGGCGGATCGAACGTTGCGCGAGTTCGGCAGCGGCGAGGCGATCAAGTTCCGGATCCGGATCGTGGAAGGCGCCACGCCCGAATACCGGCCCATGCCGCGCGTCCTGGCGGCGCTCGATCACATCACGCCCCGGGTCACGGATGAGCGGCCGGAGGATCGAGAATCGCTCCTGCCGGTCGATTGGGGCACGTTTGACGACCAGGTCTGGAAGCTTGACTTCGATGAGACGACGGAGCCGCTCCTCCGTGTCAGTCGGAGCTTGGTGCCGGACCGTGACGTCCTGGTCAGATCGCGCGCCTTCATGGTCCTGGCCCTCCCCGAGGCCTTTCGCCAGATCCTGACCCGGATCCTCCTGATCGATCGCTATGCGGGGACCGAGGATACGGAGGACTGGAGGGCCGCGTGGCTCGCCTTCGCCACGCGCCTGCCGGTCGGCCCTCCACCCGTTGCGGCCGAGGCGACCGAGCTGGAAGACTGGATCGAGGACGCCACGGCGGCCTTCTGCCGCCGCGCGGGCATTGGCGAACGAAGCCGACAGTGGATCGAGGAAGGGGTGCTGGACTGATGGCCTTTCCGAAGTTCCCGCTGAGGCGCCTCAACGAGGAGGGAATCAGGCTCTTTCACCTGTATCTCGACTCGCTTGCCGGTGATGCACCCCAGGAGCATCCGGCCGGTCTGCTCGTCGACGAAGAAACCTCGACGCCGATCCCTGCGGTTCACGTCGAGATCGAGAAGCGCCGCTTTGAACGGAGGTTCGATCTCGCGCGGTATCTTCACGAGCGATTCGAGCCGCACGCGGAGGCGCTGCGCGAGGTGGAGCGCGACAAGGGGCTCTGGGCCTGGCTCGCTCTCCTCTGGTTCGAAACGCTCTGTCCGGCCGGCCGGGGGCATCGACGCCAACCCGGTGACCGCGCGCGTTGGATCCCGATGCTGGACAAGCGGCGGCTCTACCACCGACACCTTGTCCTCGGGCCCTACCTCGTCTACCGCGCCTTTGCCCCGGAAGCGGAGCGGGCCATGGCGCTTCTCTTCGACCCGCCGAATCGCTCGCGTAGCACATTGGTCCGCGAGATCACGGAGCGCACCTTCGCGACATCGCCGGCCGTGGTGGAGGGCGTCACGCGGCTCTACTATGCAAAGGAGAAGGGACAGATGAAGCGGGGCGCGGGCGGTGCCGCCCCGGGCAGTGTGAAGCGGTTCGTCGACCTGATGAGCCAGCTCGATCGAACCTATGACCTCTGGGCGATCAACTGCGATCAGCTGTTGTCGCTATTGCCCGATGAATTCTCCAAATATCGTGAGGAGTAGCCGGCCGCGGCTTATGGAGATCCCCGCCGTAGTCGAGATGCGCGCCGCGAAGTGGTTCCAGCGCTGGCGGGTCTTCATGATGTCCTGCGCGGAACTGTGGGGCTACCGCGACGGCGACGAATGGTTCGTCAGCCACTATCGGTTCGCGAAGCGATGAAGCCGCTCCGACGGATCGGGCTGGGCATCGTCACGCCAGCACGGCCGAGACATGGGATCCCGATCGCGTTCTCCACGACAGCCAGGAAGCCCTATGCTATCGTGCCCGCAACGGGAGGCGATTGACGGATGACTCAAGAGACGCCCCAGGGCTCGGAACTCTGCTGATGGCCGTCATACTGCGGAAGGCGCCAACCTGTGCAGAATCCGCACAGCTTCTGAATGCGGGATATCATCTTGTCTGAAAGCCTGGCGCTCTACCGAAGCAAGGACGGTCGAATCAAGCTCGAAGTCCGGCTTCGCGAGGAGACGCTCTGGTTGACTCAAAAGGACATGGCTGCGCTCTTCTCGACTGATCGAACCGTCATCGGTCGCCATATTCGTAATATCTTGAAATCAGGAGAGTTGGAGTCGGAAAGCAATGTGCAGAAAATGCACATTGCCGGATCGGACAGACCCGTATCCTTTTACAACCTCGACATGATCATCTCCGTCGGCTACCGCGTCAATTCCCGGCGCGGCACCGACTTCCGCATCTGGGCCACCCGGACGCTCCGCGAGCACATCGTCAAGGGCTTCACTCTCAATGAATCGCGCCTCAAGGAGGAGGTCGCGCGCCTCCGCGATCTCCGCGCCGCCGTGGACCTGATGGGGCGGGTTCTCGCCGATCGCAAGGTCTCGGGCGCCGAGGCGACCGGGCTCTTGAAGGTTATCAGCGACTACTCGCTCGCTCTCAGGATCCTCGATGAATACGACCACCAGTCGCTCCGCCTCGCCGCGACGACCACGACCGCGCGGTTCGAGATCACCTACGAGGGAGCGATCATGGCGGTCGCCACGATGCGCGAGACCATGGGACCCGCGGCGAGCGATCTCTTCGGCCGCGAGAAGGACAAGTCCCTGCGCGGCTCGATCGGCGCCATCTACCAGACCTTCGGGGGGCGCGACCTCTACCCGAGCGTCGAGGAGAAGGCCGCGCACCTCCTCTACTTCGTCGTCAAGAACCACTCCTTCGTCGACGGGAACAAGCGGATCGCCGCGTTCCTCTTTCTCTGGTTCCTCGACGGGAATCGCATTCTCTACCGAAAGAACGGAACCAAGCGCCTCGCGGACAACGCCCTCGTCGCCCTGACGCTTCTCATCGCCGAGTCGAAGCCGAGCGAGAAGGAGACGATCTGCCGGGTCATCGTCAATCTCATAAACCGGGAGAACTCGTGACGATCGTCAACCACTACCGGTTCGTGAAGCGATGAAACCGCTCCGGCGGATCGGCCTGGGCATCGTCGCGCTCGTCGCCCTCGACTTCCTCTGGCTCGGTACCGTCGCCTCGAGCTTCTACTCGACCCGGATCGGCCCGCACCTCAACCTCGTCGAGGGCGTCATGCAGGCCAAGCCCTTCTCGGCCGTCCTCACCTGGATCCTGATCGTCCTCGGGATCGAGCTCTTCGTCCTGCCGCGCGCCAAGGTTGTTGCGGCGGGCGCGACGAACGCCCGCCCAGGCTCACGCGCGGCCGCGTCCTGGGGCGCACTCTTCGGCTTCGTCGCCTACGGGATCTACGAATTGACGAACCACGCGCTCTTTCACTCCTGGCCGCTCGAGGTCGTCATCGTCGACATGGCCTGGGGCACCTTCCTCTGCGGCGCGGTCGCGGCGGCGATGGCGCGGTGGGGGCGGTAGGACTCGCCGCATGACCTGCTCCGTCGTCTGCCCAACGTGCCTCACGGGTTCGGTGCCCGAGGTGCTCCTCGATCGCGAGCCTGAGATCGGCGTGCTCGACGGCTGGACGCAGAGCGAGGAATCGCTCCTTGTTGCCTGCGGGGCCTGCGGCGAGGTCTTCAGGGCCCGGGCTCTGGCGACAAAGCGCGGCGAGATCGTCTCCTTCACCGAGGTCGCGGGCGCGACGCTTCTTCGCGCCCCCTGTCCGCGCTGTCTCGGTGCCATCAATGCGCGCGCCGTGCCACTGATGGCTCTCCCTCCCACGGGCGGCGACTACGAATGGGTCGAGACCGAGGCTGACCTGGTCTGCCCGTCCTGCGACTACGAGTGGCGGACCCGCGTCAGGGTCGATCTCGAGACGCGCGGCTTGACCCTGGTTCCGGGCCCGGTCGAGGGGCCTCGCTGGCGGCAATCCTTCGTCGTCACCAAGAACACCTATGCTCGCGGCGAGCTCTACACCATCGAGGAGGTCCGCGCCTTCGCGGGCGCATCGGAACTCGAGGATTGGTGCCATCGCAACCCCGGTCTCTTCGAACGGCGGTTTCGACCGGGCGCCTATGAGTATGCCCGGCTTCGCCGCGAAGAAGACCGCTACTACGACCTGAACGGTGAGCTCTTCGGATGAGACGGGAACCGCGGGGCCTCTCGATCGCGCCGGCGATAGCGGATCCAGTCGATCGGGAAGCCGTCCGATGACTTCGTCGGGCGGCTGGAAACTCGATCACAGCTACGCCGGCCTGCCCTCGGCCTTCTTCGTCGCGATCGCGCCCGTGCCGGTCGCCGCCCCTTCACTCGCGGTTCTGAACGAGGATCTCGCTCGCGATCTCGGTCTCGATCCCGATCGGCTAAGTAGCCCCGATGGAATCGCGGTCCTCGCCGGCAACGCCTTGCCGCCCGGCGCACGCCCCCTCGCCCAGGCCTACGCCGGCCACCAGTACGGCCACTTCACCATGCTCGGCGACGGCCGCGCAATCCTTCTCGGCGAGCAGATCGATCCGCGGGGAGAGCGGCGCGACCTGCAATACAAGGGTTCGGGCCGGACGCCCTTCTCGCGCGACGGTGACGGCCGCGCCGCGCTCGGCCCGATGCTCCGGGAGTATCTCGTGAGCGAGGCGCTGCACGCGCTCGGCATCCCGACGACCCGGAGCCTCTCGGTCGTCGCGACCGGCGAGACGGTCCTTCGCCCGACCGGGCCCCAGCCCGGCGCGATCCTGATCCGGGTCGCCGCGAGCCATATCCGGGTCGGCACCTTCGAGTATGCCGCGGCGACAGGCGAGATTAGTCTTCTCGAAGCACTCGCCGATCACACCATCGCACGCCATTATCCCGCCGCGGCGGATTCTCCCCGCCCCGCCCTCGCTCTCCTCGAGGCCGTGATCGCGGCCCAGGCCGAGCTCATCGCCCGATGGATGCTCGTCGGTTTCATTCATGGCGTCATGAATACAGACAACATGGCGATCTCGGGCGAGACGATCGACTTCGGTCCGTGCGCCTTCATGGATGCGCATGACCCGAAGACGGTCTTCTCCTCGATCGACCGTCACGGCCGCTACGCCTACGGCAACCAGCCCGCAATCGCGCTCTGGAACCTCGAGCGACTGGCGATCGCGCTCCTGCCGCTTCTCGGCGACGACGAGGCGTCAGCGCGCGCGGCGGCAGTGGCGACGCTCGAGCAATTCCGGCCGCGCTACCAGGCGAGCTTCATCGCGGGGATGCGAAAGAAACTGGGCGTGGTCGGCGACGAGTCGGCGGACGAAGGGCTGATCGAGGAACTGCTCGCGGCCATGACCGCCCATCACCTCGACCACACCAACACCTTCCTCGACCTTGCCGCGGCGCTCGATGATGCAAAGGGGCCGGCGCCCCGAGGTCTCGAAGACTGGATCCCGCGCTGGCACGCGCGCCTTTCACGGCAAGAAGGCGGGGCGGCCGCGGGCCGGGATCTCATGTCGGCGACCAATCCTCGGGTCACCCCGCGCAACCATCACGTCGAGGCGGTTCTCATTGCCTTCGAGAAGGGAGACCGTGAACCCTGGGAGGACTTCCTCGCCGCGCTCCGCTCCCCCTTCGCCGATCATCCGCTTCATGCCCGATACCGCGATCCGGCGCCCGCCGGGTTCGCGACGGGCTATCGCACCTTCTGCGGGACGTGACGGGGGAGGAGGCCTCAAATCCTGATCCGACCGGACAAACCGCGAAGTTCTCTTTCCTTCGGACACCGAATGATAGACTCGTGGTAATGATGCCGATAGAACGGACGACGGCGCCATGCCGAATCGCGGTCTGGCTGGTCCTGGCCATCTTCGTCGATTGTCTCGTGGAGTCCCGGCGCGGCCATGCGGCGGAACTGGAACTGATGAACGTCGGCGTGCGGACGCGCGTCGGGGAAAAACGGGTGCTCGGCGAGGTGGCGCCGGAGTCGTTCCGGGGGCACGATCTCGTGGCGACCTTCCGCCTGCCCTGGCAGAGCTTTGCGTCATCGGGTTTCGGCGTCAGCTCGAGAATCCTGGCCGGGGCCGGCGTTCTCGAGGGAGCGGGCCGGACCGCGCTCGTTCTTTCCGCCACGCCCGCCATCTCCTTCGGCAGCGAGGACGGACTCTTCTCGGTCGACATGGGCGCCGGGCTGGCCGTGATCACCCGACAGCGCTTCGCCCAGCAGGACTTCGGCGGGCCGCTCCAATTCTCCCTGACTCTCGGGGCGAGCGCGCCTCTCTTCAGGCAGATCAGCGCCGGCTACCGCTTCATGCACTACTCCGATGCCGGCATCCACGGCCCACATACGATTGGAGTCGATTTCCACATGATCGAGTGCCTCTACCGGTTTTGACGAACGAGCACGCAGCGGCCTCCGGCCGTCCTGAAGCTCCACCGAGATCTCAAAACGGCAATGAAGACCAACTCTCTCCAGCCGCGACTTGCCATCCGCGGGGCCAGGGGGCAAGACCTCCTCGACGGCAAGCCGGGCATCTGAAGATTGTTTTCCTTGTCCGGATTTCAATCGAGAGTTAGCTTTGGATCATGAGTGCTCATGATCATTCCGAGACACTTTTCCTGAACCCGTTTCGCCGGCGCCGGGCCCTCCTCACCCTCCTTCTCGTCATAGGGCTCTCTCCCGTGAACGCCGAAAAGCCCGAAGCTCCCGGTTCGTCCGTCCCGGCCGGATTCTCCGCGGTCGGCGCGGCCACCGATCCCGCCTCGGGCCTGCCTCTCCGCATCCGCCACGACCCTACCGGCTACGAGCTCCTGCTCGTCCCGGCCGGCTCCTTCGTCTGGGGCGTTCCCGCGAACGACGACGAATTCGACGAGTGCGAGATCCCGGAGGAGAGCATCCACCTCCCGGCCTTCTGGATCGGACGGACCGAGGTGACCAACGGCCAGTTCCGGCTCTTCAAGCCGGAGCATCGTTCCGGCGAATACCGCGGCCTCTCTCTCGACCGGGACTCCCAGCCCGTGGCCAACGTCAGCTGGGAAGAGGCGGACGCCTTCTGCCGCTGGGCCGGGTTGCGCCTGCCCAGCGAACGGGAATGGGAGAAGGCGGCGCGCGGCACCGACCGTCGACGCCATCCTTGGGGCAGCGACGACCCATCGGCGCGCCGGCGCCTCGCCAATGTCGCCGACAGCTTTGTCTTTCTCCATTTCAACGAGATCCCCTGTTTCACCGATTACTTCGACGGCCACTTCGTTTCCGCGCCGGTCGGCAGCTTTCCCGAAGGGGCGAGCCCTTGCGGCGCCCTGGACATGACCGGCAATGTCGCGGAATGGTGCCAGGACGGCTGGGACCGGCGCATGTGGGACGCGATCACCTCGGTCATCGACATGGGCGATTCCTGGCGCAAACACCGGATGTATCGCGGCGGCGGATTCTTCAGCGGACCGAGCGCCATCCACGTGGCCCAGCGCGACTGCTACCCGCTCGACCACCGTGAGATGGACATCGGCTTCCGCGCCGCTCTCTCGCCGGTCGGTGGCGGCAGAAGCCAGCGGGCTCCATGAGCGCGCCGGCCAGGCAAGACTCATACCGGGCGCCTCTCTTCGGGTGGCGGGTCTTTCAAGGGTCACCTGCCGGAAATCGCGTCGATTTCATCGAACCTTGCGGCTCAAATCCGCCCTGCCCGTGACATCCAACCTATTCCGCTCCCGTCACCTCGCCGCTATTGCCGTGACGGTTTCCCTGCTTCTTTCCGGGCCTGTGGTCGGGGAGGAACCACGTTCGATGACCATTCTCGGCGTCGGCGCGGTCGTCTCGTCGGGCCAGTATCTCGGCGAGAACGTCAAGATCATCCCCGTCCCGTTCATTTATGCCCGGCGCGGGTGCTGGTTCTTCGAAGGCATCCGAGGCGGCTATCGGGCGATCGATGACGATCGCTGGCGTCTCGACGCCTTTCTCGCCCCTCGCTTCGGCCCGTTCGAGGCGGATGACGATCCGGCCCTGGCCGGGATGCGCGATCGTCGGACGACGCTCGAGGGCGGGCTCGATCTCCGTTGCAAGCCGCTCGCCGACCGGCCTCTCTCATTGCGCATCGAGGGCCGCCACGATCTCCTTGGTGAGCACGAGGGCGGCATGCTCGGCGCGGCCGTGGCCTGGGAGATCGACCGCGGTTGGTGGGCGGTGACGCCGAAGGTCGGCCTCAACTGGTACAGCGACGACCTGATGCGCCACCTCGCCGGCGTCGACGCGAGCGAGGCTCGCGCCGGCCGCCCGCCGTATGCGCCGGGCGACGAGACGTCCTATGAATTCGGCTTCTCGGCCCGTTTTCCCCTCTCGCGCACCTGGGGGCTCGGCGTCATCGGCGGCTGGGAGAAGTTCGGCGACCGTTTCGCCGCGAGCCCGATCGTCACTCACTCCTCGAGCTGGAGCGCCATCGTCGGACTCGGGCGGGTCTTCTGACCTTCGGCGGCCCGAGGCGAGAGGCCGATCGGTTCTCACCTCAGCGCGAATAGCCCCCCGCCCGTCCCTGTAGGATCGGCCCGCAGGAGCACGCACAGCTCGGGGTCCGAGAGAAGCGCCATGAAAGTCGCAAGGTCGCGCGGGCAGGGCGGCGCGGGCTTCGCCCCGCTCTCGAAGGATTGCCGCAGGAGCGCCGGGTTGTAAAGAACGTGCGTGACGCCGGACCGCTTCAATGCGAGCGCGAGGATTGCCGGGTCATGATGCTCGTGCGCCAGGGTCATGACCGTCTCCGGTCGCCACGTCAGGTCGAAGCGCGCGCGGCGGCCGAGGTGGAAGACGCGGGGCTCCCCTACCATCATGATGACCGCGCGCTCCGGCAGGCGCGTCGATACGATCTCCTGGAGCCCGAGCGAGTCCAGGTTGCGCGCAAGAAAATCGCGCGACGTGACGCGGCCTGACTGGAGCGCGAGGTAGCCGGTCGTCCGCTCGAGGAGGACCGAGCCCACGACAAGCGAGACCAGAGCCACGGCCAATAGTAGAACGGAAACGATCGACGACCGCGCGAGCCGGGTCGATGCCCCGCAGGCGGTGAGCGGCAGGATGACCGGCAGGAGGAACCGGGGGTGGTCGCCCCCGATGAACGCCCAGAGAAAAAATCCTCCCGCCGACGCGAGAAGGAGCGGCCGCAGGCCCGGCCGCTCCCGGATCGCAAGGGCCGCGAGGAGAACGAGAGCGAGGAGGAGCGGACCAAGCGGCCCGTCGAGAAGCGCCCCGACCGTGTGGAAGGAATCGAAGAGATGGGCGAGGCGTGTCGGCAGAGTCGCACCCCCGGCGGCGATCGTCGCCGTCGACTGCATCGTGTAGTTATCGCTCCAGGGGGATCCGAAGACCGCGACGTTGCGGATGACCCACGAGGCCGGCAAGAACGCGGCGGCGAGGACGAATTTCGCCGCGGTGAAGAGTCGCGCGCGCAGCATCCAGGGCACCGTCAGAAGCCAGGGAGCGAGGATGAGCGCCATCGAAGGCTTCACCGCGAGGGCCGCGCCCGCGAGGAACCCGGCCGCGACGAAGCGCCCCGCCGCGGGTCGCTCGAACTTCCGCGCCTCCTGCACGACCGCGATCGCGCCGAGCGCCGCCGCGAGCGCCATGAGGTCGTTCTTCGTATAGGCGCAGAAGGCCAGGAGGACGGGCGACGTGAGGACGGCCGCGGCCGCCAGCCAGTCGCTCCGCTTGCCTCCCTCCAGCGCCGCGACCCGGCCCGTGTTCGCGGCCAGCGCGGCGAAGAGGGGAACACCGAGGAGCGACGCCGCGCGGCCGCCGGGATCGAGCGAGACCAGCGGAAGGAGCGCCATCTCCGACTGCTGGAACTGCAGGACGAGATCGCGGGGCAGGTCCGCCGCGAGCCCGCCGTGCAAGAGGTATTGCCGCGGCAGGCCGAGGTGATAGAGGAGCGTATCGGCGAAGACGGGCGGCGCACCCGCGAAGAAGGCCGATAGGACGAGGGCCGCGAAGGCGATGCAGACCGCGAGCGACTCCGGCAGGACACGGCGTTCCTCGACGGCCGGCACCGGCTCGGTCTCGTTTCTCTCCGGCGCCTTCAAGAGGAGAAGAGCTGGAAATGCGAACAAGGGGACGATGAGCGCCGGTCCCCCGAGCGCGCCGAGGAGCGCGAGGCCCTGGTTCCAGGCGGATAGGAGGAAGAGCCCGACGAGGAAGCGGTTCTCGAGGTGCAGGAGGCCCCACCTCCGCTCCACGACACGCCCCGCTCCGCACGCCGCGAGGACGTAGAGACCGGCGAACGCGGCCGGCAGCGCGTTGTCGCGGACGAGGGCGGGAAAGGCGATGCCGGAGAGCAACAGGGCCGACGAAGCGATGAGAAGCGTGGAGAGGCGGGGCAGGATCAGTCCAGGGCGGAGAGAACGTTCGTCGCCGAGGTATGGCACTCGACCGTCTTCCCGCCCGGCCGTTTCACGATGACCGTGTGACCCGGGACGACGGCCTCGGCATAGGCGCGGCCGGGCCTTGGGAATCCGAGCGCCGCGTTCGGCCACGTCACGTCGGAGACGCTCTCGACGGAGAGCGTTTCGACCGGATCGGCCGTGACGGCGGCGACGCGGTGGAGCGACCGGCGGCAGGCGTCAAACTGCGAGGGCGTCATGCCGTTGATGAGGACGAGCTGGGTTCCGTTGACGGCATCGACAGCCGCCAGCGGAACGATGAACTCCTCCTGCCGCAGGACCGCTTCGTACCAGTCGGGCTTCTCCGTGAACCGGAATTTCAGGACCGCGATGCCGGGGCGAGGGGCGTCGAGCGGTCCAACGAGAACCGCCATCTCGGCTACCTTCTTCTCGAGAAAGACGGGACCTTCCCCGAACGAAAATCTCAAGCCCGGTGCGGGGGGCGGAGGAACGCGCCCGGTCTTCCGGACCGGGGCGGCAAAACGTGAGACCATGATCCCGACCTGTTCGAGGGTTGCTGCCCTTCGCCCGCCGTCGCCGATCGCGACGGAGCGGCCGAAATCCATGATCTCGACACGGTCGATGCGCGCGGGTTCCGTCGAGCAGGCTAGTGCAAGCGAGACGATCGCGACGATGAACGCCGTGAAGACGACCCGAATCGATGGTTCATGGTTACGCCGCACCAGGCGAGTATATGTAGAGACGGAGAGGAAACAAGAGAGGCAGGCTGGTCACGGTGGAAAACCCTCCACGAGCATGGATATCTTTTTCAACTCATCGCATGGCAACTCTGCATGGCGTATCGATAATGAAATGAACACTTTATTTGTATCACTTGCGCAAGTCGTCTCACTCGATACAATATTCATATGATACCGAGCGGTCTGATGAGGATACTCGTTCTTTGCTTGGCTTGCTTCTCGGCCCCGGTCTTCGCTCTGCCCGTAGCCGCCGTTTGCCCGGCACGCTCCTCCAACTGCTGTTGTCGCGCCGAGTCCGTCCGCACTTCCCCTCACTGTGCCGAAGCGACCCGGTCCTGCCCGGAGGAATCTCGCGCATCCCGGCGGTGCGGCATGCCGGCGTGCGGCATGAGCCGCTCCTCCAACGTCGCCACGCCCCCGGAGAACCGCAGTCTGCTCCCCTCTCCCCCTTCGGCGCCGAACACCGTCAGCCTCGTGGTTCCGCGAAACTCCTACTTCGCGGCGAGGCCGGATGATCGGCTCAGCGTTCGATCCGAACGACCTCTCTACATCCTGAACCAGGTCTTTCGCTGGTGAGAGAACGCGGGCCGCTTCGACGCGGTCCCGCGAGGAATGCGCGTCCCATTCTTCCCGCCCTGATCCGGCGCATCCGGGGACGCCGTTGGAATTGTCTCTGCAAGGAGTGAACATCATGAAGAAGATTCTCGTTGTCGCCATCGCGGCGATCATGGCCATTGGCGCCGCCGTCTACGCGGCGAACGGGTCCTGCTGCTGCGGCGACGCCTGCCGCTGCACGCCGGACGCGCAGTGCTGCTGCGACTGCAAGTAAGCTCGGCCATCTGTCCCGGGGCGGCCGGTCCATCCGGCCGCCCCGTTTTCTTTTTCCGCCCGTCCCGAGGACGTCCACGGAAGCCGCGCCCGTCCTGAAACGAGCTTGACCCAAGCCATTGTCAGCCCTTTGCGACTGTCGTAGCATTGTCCGGATGCCCCTTGCCGCCCGGATCCCGATACGCGCCCTTGACCGGTCCTTGTCCGTCTTCCTGCTCCTTTGCATGACCGCCACGTCGGCATTCTCATGGCCCGGCCCCTACAGCGGATCGCGCATCCTCGGCGGCGGCGGCGTCTGCGCCGTTCTCACGGAGCTTCCCGAGCGCTGCCGGGCCGACGAATACGGCATCCACCATTTCTACATCGGGGACTACACGGTCGACTACCTTTCGGCCTGTCACCCCACCTTCGGCATCGGAGGCGCCTGGGAGGACGGGCGTGGGGCGAACGGCCAGGCCCGTCCCGCGGGCGGGCTCACCCTGGCGCCCGGCGGCATCGAATCGACATCGACCTTCCGTTCGCTTCTCGATCCCGAGCTTCTGCTATCGACGTGCGTCTTCTCGACCCCGGGCGGGCAGATCGTCTTCGAGGTCTCGGTCCGCAATACGGGATCGTCGGTGAAGGAGGTTCTCGTGCGGCCGCGCGTCGCCTTCCGTCTTTCCCCGCGGTCGATCGAGTCCTGGACTGACGCGAGCGGAATGGCGATCGCGCGGTTCGACGCGGCCCGCATCGAGGCCGGGTTCGTGGGCGACCGCCAGGTCTCCTCGGTACGGTCCCATACCGGAGATTTCCCCGGCATCGAGCAGGTCGTCACCGTCACCCCGGGCAGCATCGCCCGCACGGCCTTCGCGCTCGCGGGCTTGCCGATCTCTTCGGCTCGCACCTTCGAGGAGGCCCCTTCCCTGGCATCGACGAGAGCCCGCTGGGAATCCTGGTTGAGAACGAACCGCATTCCCGCCGTCGCCGCCACCGATCTCAACCGCGTGCTCACGGCGACGCTCACCGCGACCGCGGCGACCTCGCTGCACGGCGCCGTTCCGGCCGACATGACGGGCCAGTTCGTGACCGAGGGACGTCCCCAGCTCTACCCGCGCGATGCGCTGATGACGGCCCGGGCGCTCCTGGAAGCCGGGCAGGTCGAGATGGCCGCCGAGATCGTCCGCTTCTGGAATGCCTCGATCCCCCAGAAATCGCCGGGCGAGTGGTATGCCCGTTACGACGCCTTCGCGCGGGCGACACCGGGCGGAAGCGGCGCCGCGTATGACGAACCGGAATGGGACTCCAACGGCTACTACGCGACGCTTCTCCTTCTGCTCTTCGAGCGCACCGGTTTCCTGCACGGCGACCACGCGCTCATGAAATCCCTTCTCGATTTCGTCCTCTCGAAGCAGGACGAGGACGGCCTTTTGACGGAGGGCGGGATCGTCGAGTGGACGGGACTATTGCCGGCGACGAACATGAACGTCGCCGCGGGGCTTCGCCACGGCGCGCTCCTCTGCGCGATCCGCGGCGAGACAGCCGTGGCCGCGCGCTACCGTGCGGCCGCGGCGCGGATGGAGGCCGGCCTCGACCGCCTCTTCTCCCGGGAGCGCGGGGCCTACATGGACACCCGCGCGGGCCGCGAATCCTTCAACACCTCCGCGAACTTCGGATACGTCTGGGGGTATCCCGATCACACGGAGCTCGCGCTGACGAACGCCTGGTACCGGGACCATGCCTTCCAGCTCGGCGCCGGCGTCCAATATTTCGAGGCCGAGGGCTACGGGGACGACTGCTTCGGCTTCACGACGGGCGCCGCGGCCCGGTATCACTTCGAGGTCGGGGAGCGCGAGGTGGCCCGCGCGAACGTGCGCTGGATGATGGAACGATCAAACGCCTACGGCATGATGCCGGAGCGCGTGCATTTCCCGGGCGGTAACGACGTGAGCGAGGCCTCTCCCCTGTCCTGGTGCAACGCGGAGTTCGCGGCGGCGGTGCTCGCCGGCGCGCGCGTCGCGGACCCGGCGATCGGCGCGGGCGCGGACTTCGCCATCGGAACGCTCGCGGAGGATCTCGAGGGATTCGCCCGCATCGCTCGTGCCCTCTCCGGCGCCTCGAACCTCGCCGCGCCTCTTGCCCGGCTGGACGCGCAAACCGCCGCCGAGATCCGGGACGCCGTCTCCCGCCTCGGAAGCATCGGTTCGATCATCGACGCCTTCATGGCCGGGATCGACGCGACACCGCCCGGCGGCGTGAACGACGACCTGCGCCCGCTCCTCCTCGAACTGCGGAGACGGGCCGACCGGATCGCGCTCAACATGAGCGGAGCCGGTCTCGAGGTGCGCGTGGATCGTCGACTCGCGCTCCACGATCGAACGACCGTCGCGGTCGCCGCGAGCGGCGACGGCGTCGCCTGGGAATCTCTCGTCATCGAGGGACGGGACGGAAACGATTCTCCCGTCGCGAGGAGCCTGCCCTTCCGTTCTGGCCGCCTCGCGGCCGACTGGTCGTTCCATAGGGGTGAGCCGCCCTACGCCACGGCGGTGGCCGTCACCGCGTCGGGTCGCTGGCAGGGCCTGCCGATCCGCGTCCGCCGCGTCCTCCCGATCGACGTGTTGCCGGGTCACGAGATGACGGTCGTGGAGGCCGGCGACGGATACCAGGCCACCGTCACCCGGAACGCGGATGCCGCCCCCCGCTCCTTGCGGGTCCTCGCCCCACGCGGGTGGACCGTCCGCCCGGCCGGTTCGTCGGGGCGTGTCCGTCGGTTCCACGTCCGACCCGCGCGACGGACCGCGCCCGGCATCTATCCCGTCACGCTTGTCGTGACCGGCGGGCGCACGGAACGCTTCGAGACGCGGGTCGCGTGGAAGACAGAGGTTTCCCTGGAAGGCTCATGGGCGTTCCGGACCGGGGACGACCCGTCCTGGTCCGCCGCGGCTCTCGATGTCGGGGCCTGGGACACCTTGCCCGTCCCCGCGGCCTGGGAGAAGGCCGGTCGCCCGGGGTACGACGGTTACGCCTGGTATCGGACGCAAGTGCGGGTGCCCGACGAGTGGCGGGGCCGTGATCTCTTCGTGGTCCTCGGCGCGATCGACGACGAGGATTGGACATACTGGAACGGGCGCGAGATCGGTCACGTCTCGGTCTGGAACGAGTTGCGCCGCTACCGCGTGCCGGCAGAGGAGGTCCGTTTCGACGCCCCGAATTCAATCGCGGTACGCGTCCGGGACGGCATGTACGACGGCGGCATCTGGAAATCCCCGGTGAGAATCGAACTGGCCCTGCCCTGAGGGCGATCCCTACCGGTCCGTCTCTTCGTCCTGTCCGGCCTCGTAGGATTCCACGTCGACGAAGGAATTCACGCCTCCGAACCCGTCCGGTTCCTTCAGTTCGTTCCCGGGATCGGGCATCCACAGGTAGCTCGTCTCGTCACCGTATCCGCACAGCGTCTTGAACTTGTAGCGGTTGCGGCCCGTCGGCAGAAGAACCGTGCCTTCCCATGCATGGATCTCGGAGATCCCCTCGACGAGCCTGAGCGGGGAAGCTTCCGGAGACCATGCGTTCCAGTCGCCCCCGACGCCCACGAAATCGACCGGGCGGGTCGAGTGGAACGTGAAACGGCAGGCGCGCACGGACTCCATCCGGTCCCGGCCTCGGCGCTTGGCCTGGTACATCGCCACGTCCGCCGCGCGCACGAGGTCGCCGGCGTTCGCGGCGTCGTCGGGATAGACGGCGATGCCCGCGGACAGCGTGATCGAGAGCATCTTCTGCTTCTCGACGGGGATCGTGCGGCGCCGCACCTCGCGGCGCAACCGCCGGCCGACCTGGAATGCCGTCGCGCGATCCGTGGCGGGGAGAATGACCGCGAATTCCTCGCCACCGTACCGCGCCACGATGTCGCCCGAGCGCAAGGCCGAGGTCAGGGCGAGGGAGACGTCGCGCAGGCAGAGATCCCCCGCCTGGTGGCCGAAGGTGTCGTTGATCCACTTGAACCTGTCGAGGTCGAGCATCAGGAGGCTCACGAGGCCGTGCGAGCGCTGGGCCCTGTTCAATTCCAGCCGCAACAATTCGTGGAAGTGACGATGGTTCCAGAGCCCGGTCAACGAATCGCGGACGGGAGTCTCCTTCGCGACGATCAACGCGTATTGCTCGTCCAGCCGTCGCCTGACGGCGGCGGCAAGGCGACTCCTCATGAGGGCCTCGGGCGTTCCTTCCCGGAGGCAGTCGTCGATGCCGGCCTCGATGAGCGTCGGCAGATCCTCGAGGGGCACGTGATCCGTCACCAGGAAGATCGGCACGTGGGCCAGTTTCTCGGCCTGGCGGATGTCCCTGACTCGCTCCAGCGAATGCCCGTTCTGCGCGAGAAGAATCACGTCGGGCCGGGTCTTCTCGATCGCCTCATTCATCGGGACGTCCGGGGATTCGAGGACCAGATCGTAGTTCAGCTTCTCCACGGCCGACAGGGACTTCCGCCAGGAGTCGCCGGTGGAATCGGCGGGAACGGCCAATACGACCGGTCGACAGTTCATGCCCGAACCCCCGGCCCGGCCGGCGGCAACGTTGCCGCCCGGAATGCGATGCGGGATCCCGTTTTCCTCATCATCCCTCCCTCGCCAGTCGTCCCAGGAGGTCGTCGACGAGCCGGTCGCTCGGACCTATGGAGGAGGCACGGGGGCAGGATTCCGCCGCGGCAGCCCCGGGAATCGCGATCTCGAATTCCTCGAAGCGCACCCGGCTGCGGCTCGACAGGCCGTGAAACCGGAAACGAGGCTCGGGTTGATGACCGGGCTCGTGGCGGAAATGGAGGGTCCAGATCGGAGTGGCCACGATCCGTCCATCGACGCCCACTCCCGTCACCTCCATGATCTCGGCGACCCGCCGGACGCCGTCCGGGAACCGATGCACGTGGACGATCAGGTGAAGGGCCGCGACGATGATGTCCATGATGGCGCTCACCGGCAACTCGGTGGAAGCCATGCAGACCATGGTCTCGAGCCGGGAGAAGAGATCCTGGGCGGAATTCGCGTGGGCCGTGGTGAAGGACCCGTCATGACCGGTGTTCATCGCCTGCAGCATGTCGAGCGCCTCGGGACCGCGCACTTCACCGACGATCAGCCGATCCGGGCGCATTCGAAGAGCGTTCCTCACCAGGTCGCGGATCGTGATGGCGCCGCGCCCCTCGACATTGACCGGCTTTGCCTCGAAGGCGCAGACGTTGCGGTGGGTCTCGGTGAGATGGAGCTCGGCCGCATCCTCCACCGTGATGATCCTCTCGTCCGGGGGCGTGACGCTGGCGAGGACATTGAGCATCGTCGTCTTGCCCGAACTGGTCCCGCCCGAGACGATGATATTCATGCGCACCTTGACCGCCAGGGTGAGAAAATCCGCCATGGGCGCCGACAGCGTGCCCCTCAGGACGAGATCCTCGAAACTCGTGCAGCAATCGGGAAACTTGCGGATCGTCAGGTAGGGGCCGGTGAGGGCGACGGGGCAGAATGCCGCGTTGACCCGTGATCCGTCCGGAAGGCGAGCGTCGACCAGGGGGCTCGTTTCGTCGATGCGCCGCCCCAGCCGCCATACGATCTTCTGGATGATCGCCCTCAGGTGCTCGACGTTGCGGAAACGGACGGCGGCCTCCCTGACGACGCCGTCCTTCTCCACGAAGACCTTGTCGGGACCGTTGACCATGATCTCGTTGATGCGCGGATCACGGATCAGGGGCGCGATCGGCCCGTATCCCAGGATCTCGTTGCAGAGGGCTTCGACGATCTCCGTCTTCAGCGAGCGCGAAAGCAGAACCCCCTCGGGCAGACGGATGTGCCCGAGCCCCCTCTCGGCGAGAGCGACGATCGCCTGCCGCTGTCCCTCCTCGTCGCGTTCCTTCATGATCAGCTGGTAGCTTTCCTCGTTCTGAGAGATGAATTCGAGGAGACGCTCCAGGACCGCGTCGCGGGCCTGGCGGCGGACCGCCGTGACCGCCTCGAGAACCGGCGCCTGTCCCCCGCTCACGCGACGATCCTCCTCAACTCATCGTCGTCGTCTTGCCCGGACCGTGCGTACGAATCTCGGTCAGCATGTCCAGCAGTTCATGGTACGAATGAGCGTGAATCCTGTGGGCGGGGTCGGACGATGTCACCAGGTCGGGATGGATCATCTCGTGACCATCCGGGGAGACCGGGACCGCCGGCCGTTCCCCCGGGTCGCCGCGCGCGGCCCCGACCGTGTCCGATACGTTCTCCGCGCCCATCACGGCGCTCTTGGGCGTCATGTAGATCACCTGGTGATGAGAGACGAGCAGGAA
>CAZWVM010000017.1:0-29920 GCA_964637705.1 uncultured bacterium | reverse complement strand
TCGCCTTCATCCGCAGGGCTTCCTTGATGATGAGGTTCACCATCCGGATGATCGGGGTGTCCTCCACCTGCGCGCGCAGCTCGGCGGCCGATATGTTGTCCTCGGCCTCCTCCACGACCTGCACGTCGTCGTCGTCGATCTCCCCCAGGAGCGCGTTCATGTTCGTGTCTGAATCGTAGAAGTCGGAGATGGCGCGCCGGAGTGCCGTCGGCGTCGAGAGCAGGATCTCGATCTGCTGGAAGCCCGTGATGGCGCGGATGTCATCGAGGATCGCCAGGTTGGTCGGATCGGAAACGACGAGACGCAGGGTGCTGCCCACGCGCTCGTGGGGGAAGATCAGGTGCTCGCGGACGATGCGGTCCGGGATGAGGTTGCGCAGGACGGGGTCGATCCGCTCCGCGTCGATGTTCTCGAGATACTCGTAGCCGTATTGCCGGCTGAGCGCCCCGGCCAGGGCCTCCTCGGTCAGCCACTGGTAGGAGACGAGAATCTCCCCGAGCTTCATCCCGGTCTCGCGCTGCAATCCCAGGGCGGAGGCGATCTGGTCCTCGGTGATCAGGCCGGCCGAGACAAGGATGTCCCCGAGGCGCTCCGGGTAGCCCGAAGCGTCGGTGACCGGATCGATCAGATCATCCTGCATGGTCGGAATCCTCGGCCCTGGAGTTCACGCCTTCATTAAACCGTTTTAACAAACCACGGACAAGCGGGACTTTTCGAAGCCGTCCCGGGGACGATGCGATCGGCCTGCCTCGCTTCATGGGAGGTCATGATAACGCCCGCCCCTCCTCCAAACAAGGCTCGTATCAGGGGTTCATCCGCCAGATGGCGAAGTTCAGGACCGAGGCGAAAGCGACCCACGCGAGGTAGGGCAAAAAGAGTATCGCGGCCCACCGGTCGATCCTTCCGAACGAGACCGCCGTGGCCGCGATGAGGAGCAGGAGAAGAAGGATGTCGACGAGACCGGCCAGGGGGCTCCTCAGCCCGAAAAAGAGAAACGACCAGGCGAGATTCAGGAGAAGTTGGCCGAAGTAGAGGCGGAACGGGACGGAGTCCCACGGGATCCCGGCGCGGCGCACGCGCCAGGCCGCGACGCCCATCAGGACGTAGAGCGTGGTCCAGACGGGGCCGAAGAGCGCGTTGGGGGGACGCCACGACGGGAGCGAGAGACCGGCATACCAGGAGCCGACCGAGGAGATCGTGGCGAAGGAGCCGGCGAAACCGACGAGAAGGTTCAGGGCGACGAGCCCGGCGAGAGCCGCGTAGCGGGGCTTCAAAACGAATACCCCAGCCCGAACTCCGGGCCCTCGATGTGGGCGACGCCGTTGTCGAGATTGCGATAGCCGACGCGCAGACCGAATCCCATCCACGTCGCGGCCGCACCCCCGTTGAACTCCCGGATCGTGTTGGCGCCGAGGCGTGAGACGCGCCAGGCGACGTCGAAGTGAAGGAGGTCGACCGGAGAGACGTCCAGCGTGACGGCGCCGTCGAGGCCGGAGCGATCGACGAGCCCGCCCCTCATCCAGCGCCCGCCGAGTTCGAGCCCCGCGGAGTTGCGGGTCGATCCGAACTGGTAGCGGGCGTCGAGGCGCGTGAAATCGAGGTGGTCGACGACCCCGTTGCGGTCCTCGAAATAGCCGAGGTATCCGGCGGAGAAGCCGAGTCCACGGAAAAGCGAGGCACGCCCCTCGGCGTAGAGGTGCCCCACGTCACCCTGGTCGACGCCCAGGCCCGCGCGCAGGTCGAACCCGAGATCCTTGCCGAGCCCGGGATCACCGGTCTTCTCGGCGACGGCCGCGGGCACGGCGAGACCGAGGCGCAGGGCGGAGAGGAGGAGGTCCAGCCACCCTCCGTCTTCATCCTCGGCCGCGCTCGCGGCGACCGGGGTCCCCGCGGTTCGACGCGCGGCCGTATCCTCCGCGGCGGGCGCACGGGACAATCCCGCCTCGAAGGAGTCGAGCCGCGACTGGGCGGCGGCCGGCAGGACCGTCCCGCAGAAGACGATATGGAGGAGCGCGTATCGAACCCAGGCGCGGCGCGGCGGACGACCGTCGGCCTTGATCACGGGGTAACGGGCGACATCGGGGATCAGTTCGCGGCGCCGGCCGGTTCCGGCGCCGAATCCTCGCGCGGCGGTGCCAGCTCCCCCTGGCCGCCCTTCGCCTTGTAGGCGGCGAAGGCCGCCTCGGAGAGGGCACGGCGGAAGTCGCGGTCGACCGCGAAGACGATATCCTTCCAATCGGCTCCCGCCTTCTCGCTCGGTCCCACGAGGAAGAGACCGTCACGGCCCTCGACGAGAGCCCACGAGTAAAGAACGACCGCTCCGCCCTCCAGTTCGAACTCGACGAAGGCCTTGCGCCGGCCGGTCGATTCGACGAGGTTCACATCGGTCCGCGTGATCGCGAATCCCGAGGGTTGCTGCGAAAAGGTCTTCTCCTTGACCGCGGCGAAGAGGGCGTCCGCGTCGCCGCGCCCGACCCTGATGTAGTTCCAGTATCGGTTGTTGTCGTCCCGACGGCGCGGAAAGGCGAGGAACTCGCCGTTCTGGCCCGAGAGGATCTTGACGCCGTCGACGGCGAGGACTCCGTTCAGGGTGACGCTGAACGCCCCGTCGCGCTCGCGGAGCCCGGAGAGAACCACGCGGCCGGTCGCTGCGGCCGGCGCCGCCGCCTCCGCTTCCGCCTCGCTCGGTTCCTGTGCGTTCCGTTCGGCGCGTCCGGATCCACGGTCCTCGCGCGCCGCCTCACGCCGGCTCATCCGGGACTCAGGGCGGGAATCGCCGCAGGCGGACAGGAGCATGAGGCCGACAAGGGTGAGAAGCGCAAAACGGTTCACGGGACACCTCCGGCGAGAATCATAGTGCAGGCGGCGCGGAGAAGGAAGGCGTCCGTCATCGTCGGGTGCACGCAGAAAAAGTCGGTAGGACAACCTCTCCGCGTCTTGCCTTGGATTTCCCTTCCGTGGGAAATCCTACGGCGTCCCGTCGATGCCTCGTCCATCCGTGCACTCGGCATCGCCTAGGCCGCTCTGAGGTTGTCCTACCGACTTTTTCTGCGTGCACCCGTCATCGTCTGTCATCTCCGGGGATCCGGTTCACGCGCCTCGGACGAGCACCCCTTCGTTGAGCCAGTAACGCACGCGGCGTCGTGCGCTCTCGCGCTTCACGCCGGCCGATCCGGCCAAAACCCTGTCGAGAACGACGCCCCACGGAATCGGATGCGCGCACGATTCCAGAAAGCTCGCTTCCCAGTCGCGAAGCCGATGAATGATCGGAAGACCGGATCCGCGGCGAAAGACGAGCCATTTCCCTTGCGACACTTCACGGCCGGTCGCGCTCGATCGACCCGCTCCCGTCGAGAACGCCGCGCACCACGCGGTGCCGAGGCTGATGACCGTCGCGGAGCGGGACACGACCACCAGCAACGAATCGTCCTCGCGCTCGCCCGGCGCGGGCGCCGGGCCGGGCCGGGGCAACGACGCCGCCGTGCTCTCGAGAAAGAGCGCGGCCTCGAGTCGTGGCGAAGACGTCCCATGCGACCCCGGATCCACCCTCACCCGGTTCAGCAGCCACGACACGGATTCCGATCCTTCGCAGTGAAGGATCGTGGAGAGAGGATGGCGTTCGAGACAATCCACCCCGGATTGCGCCAGGCCGATCACGTCGGCGCGGGGCAACCCGCACGGAAACGAACGGTAATCCGGGAAGATGCGCGGATGATCGTCCACGAGCCTCTTCTGGCGCGGATGGCGGCGAAACGGCGATACCGCGATCTCGGGCGACGCGCCGTCGTCGGATGGCGGCTCCGCGGCGCCCTCGACCAGGGCGCTCCCCGCCGCGGGCGCCAGCGGGTGGATCTGGATCATGGAGGATGCGGGGTGCGCGGCGACACGGGCCGCAAGCTCGATCGTCCGCGCCATCGCGGCCTCGCTCTCCCCCGGGAACCCGAGGATGAACGAGGATACCGCCGCCACGCCGTGACGGTCGCAGGCGCCAAGCGTGTGCGCGAGCCGCTCCTCGTCGATCTCCTTGCGCACGAGGCGGAGCGTCTCGGGATCTCCCGACTCGATCCCGAAGTAGAGCGACCAGCAGCCGGAAGCCGCCGCGGCCGCGAGGATCTCGTCGTCCACGGTCTCGAAACGAGCCGAACCGGCCCACCGGATCCACGGCGCCTCGCGCGCGACCTCCCGGGCGAAATCGAGGAACCTCCCGCGGTCGGCGGTGAGCGCGTCATGCTCCAGGTAGAAGCCCCGTGTCCCGTAGCGATGGCGAAGCAGCCGGGCCTCTTCGAGAAAGCCGGTTGCCGAGCGCATGCGCGGACGGCTCGACCAGAAGGGCGCGGTCGCGCAGAAGGCGCAGTGATGAGGACAGCCGCGGCCGAGGTCGATCGAGGCGAACGGGTAGCCGTCGCGGCGCAGGTCGGCGTCGAGGAGGTGGTAGGCCGGGAGAGGAAGGGCGTCGAGGTCGGCGATCGGCGCCCGGCTCGGCGTGCGGACGGCGCGGCCGCCCGCGCGCAGGGCGAGCCCGGCGACCCGCGCGGGGTCTCTCCCGTCCGATAGCGCCGCGGCCAACTCCTCCGCCGTCGTCTCCCCTTCCCCCCGCACGACGAACGTCGCCGCCGGAAAGGCGGCGAGCGTCTCGAGGTCCACGGCCGTGGCATGCGGACCGCCGAGCAGGACGGGCGCGTGAGACGGAATGCCGGCCCAGGCCTCGAGAAACGCGCAGACGTCCGGATAGGTGTCGCAGCGCGAGGTGACCCCGACCGCGTCCGGCGCGAGGTCTCGCGCATGCGCGGCCAGCGAGGCCCCGAGATCGCCGGTCCGGGAAAGGACTTCGTCGCGAAGAAGCTTCCTGACGGAGACGACGACGACCTCGTGCCCGGCACGCTCCCACACCGCCGCGATCCGGAGCAGGCCGACATGAGGCGACACGACCCCGGGCCTCGGGTCGCGGGAGGCATGGTGAGGATCGATCAAGAGGAATCGCACGTTGAGAGGATACGATCAAGAGCGCTCCATGTTAATCGTCGTTCGGAGCCGCGACGATCGCAGGCATTCCTTGTCCCGGCCGACGGACCCGTCATAATGAGACCGTCCCATGCCGCGCATCATCATGATCTTCGTGGACGGAGTGGGCATCGGGGAGCCGGATCCGTCGCTCAACCCGGTCGCCGCCTCGGGTTCCGCCTTCTTCTCCCTCGACCGCTCCGGAATCGCGCCCGTCGCCCTTGACGGCCGGCAGGCGCCGGTCGACGCCCGGCTCGGCGTGGCGGGGACTCCTCAGAGCGCAACGGGACAGACCACGCTCCTCTCGGGCTTCAATGCCGCGGCCGAAATCGGGGCGCATCGAGTCGGATTCCCGAACGCCGAACTGCGCCGGATTCTCCTGCGAAGGAACGTCCTGACAAGCGTATTGGAAAGCGGCCGCCGCGCCGCCTTCGTAAACTGCTACCCGGTGAACGCGGATTTCCTGAACGGCTTCGTGACCCTGGATCCGGACGGAAGCTTCAAGACGCGCGGCGCGGTTCCGGCCTCCGTCCTGCGCCGGATCTCCGCGACCACCGCCGCCGCGCTCGCTGCGCGGCAACGCCTCCGCGACCTCGACGACCTGGGGCGGGAAGAGAGCCTCTTCCACGACTTCACGAACCGGCGGCTCAGGGAGGAAGGCATCGACGTGCCCGAGCGGAGCCCGGCCGAGGCCGGCCGCATCCTCGCGCGTATCGCCCGGAACCTCGACTTCACCCTCTACGAACATTTCCTCACCGACCGGGCGGGCCATGCGGCGGACCACGACGCCTCCATCGAGGTCGTGAAGAACCTCGACGGCTTCCTGTCGGGCCTTCTCGAGACCGCACTCGCGGACGGCGCGACCGTCCTCCTGACGAGCGATCACGGCAACATCGAGGATTCCTCGACGGGGTCGCACACGACGAACCCGGTCCCGGCGACCTTCTGGGGGTCGCATGCCGAGGAACGGGCGGGCAGCGTCCGCTCGCTCACGGATGTTCACGACGTCATCGTGTCGGTGCTCGAATCCGACCGAAGCGCCGGAAACCTCGCGACCCCGCGTGACTTCGCGGCGGCCTCCTGTCAGGATCGCACCATGGAGACGAATTCGGGCTCTTCGCGATTCGATCACGAGGCGGGCACGTGGGATCAGAAGGTTCATCGCAGGATCCTGGCCGAGGCGATTGCAGGGTGCATGAAGAACCGCATGCCCTTCACCCGCGACACGCGGGCCATGGATTTCGGCGCGGGCACCGGCCTCGTCTCCCTCGCCCTGCGCCCCCTCGTCGGCTCTCTCACGGCCGTGGACACCTCGGCGCCCATGATCGAGGCCCTGCGCGCCAAGGCCGCGGAAGCGGGGCTCGACGGGGTCGTGACTCTCGTGGCGGACGTGGAGCGAGGAGGCGTCCT
Source organism: uncultured bacterium (assembly GCA_964637705.1). GTDB lineage: Bacteria > UBA8481 > UBA8481 > UBA8481 > UBA8481 > CAZWVM01. Next base: position 23,509 of record CAZWVM010000017.1, on the reverse strand, counting down.
GCCCGGTCCGTTCGACATGATCGTCAGCTCGATGGTTTTCCACCACGTGGAGGACGTGCCGCGCCTGCTCAAACTGTTTCACGCGGCCCTGGTGCCGGGCGGCTGGATCGGGATCGCCGATCTCGACGAGGAGGACGGGAGTTTCCACGCGGACCGCGCGGGGGTCCACCACGACGGATTCGCCCGCGCCGCGCTCGCGCGGCAGGCCGCGGACGCCGGATTCTCTTCGATCGCCTTTGACGACGCCCACGTGATCCGCCGCGAGGATCGCGGGCGATCCTACCCGGTCTTCCTCATGACGGCGCGGCGGTAGGGCCGCCCCCGCCCTCCGGTCGGGTTCAGAAGGAGAAGCGCGACCCCGCGCCCGCGTCGAGTTCGACGCCGGGAAGGCTCTCGGCGAGATACCGCGCGGCGCGCTCGCCCGTGCAGTGGAGCGGAACCACCCTCCTCACGCCGTGGCGCCGGAGCGCGCCCGCCGTGAACTCGAGTCGGCGGTCGTCCGCGGCATCGAGGTGAAACCCGCCGATGACGACGCCGATCGGCCGGCCTCCGGCGGCAGCGGCCACGGCATCAAGCGTGTTGACCAGGCCCGCGTGCGCGCAACCGGTCACGACGGCGAGCTCCCCCCCGATTTCGATCGCAAGCGCCTGGTCGTCGGGCATCTCGTCGGGCATCGTCGCGGCGGCATCCCGGAAGAAAGCGCCCCCGACATCCTCGATATCGTTCCGGCGCGGGATCCCGCCGGTCAGCACGAGGCCCTCGACGACGGTCGTGGCGCCGTCCGCCACGAACAGGCGCTCCTTCCTCGACGCGAGAGCCTCCACCGCTTCGCGCGGCATGCCGTTCGAGTGCGGCTCACGGCCTTCGCGGCGACCGAATCGGGCGCGCAACGCGTCGGGATGAAGATGGACGCGCGCCGTGAGGTTCCGCTCCAGGAACGCGGCCAGGCCTCCCGCGTGGTCATGGTGGCCGTGGCTGAGAACCGCGGCATCGACGGACGAGAGATCCACACCCAGCGCATCCGCGTTCCTCACCAGCGCATCACTCCGACCGGTGTCGAAGAGCACTCGGAATCCCCGGTGCTCGATCCAGATCGCGAGCCCGTGCTCAGCGACGAGACCCGCGCCGGGCGCGCGGTTGTCGACGAGGATCGTGATCGTCACGAGTGAACTCGCGGTGCGAGGAGGGCGTGCGCGCCGACCGGGAGCCCCGTATCGGCGGCGACCACGGCGCACTTGATCTTGAGCAGGAAGAAGACGGGCCCCTTCTCCTCGTTGAGCGTCTCGTAATTGCCCTGTCCCTTCGCGATGACGAGATCAGCCGCGCGAAACCGCCGGCGCACATCCTCCGCGCACTCGTCCAGGATCGTGCCCGGCGCGTCCGACCCGTTCCCGATCACCTCGACAAGCGCGGCCAGTCCGACGACTTTCGCATCCTCGACCGTCGCGTCGTTGAGCACGGGGGCGCCGCGCACGACCAACGTCACGCGCTCCGGGCCGAGTGTCTCGATGAGGATACGGTCAAGCACGATCTCGCCGGCGTTGTCCGCGACATAGAGAATGCGGCGCGCGGCGCGGGTGGCCGCGAGAAAGCGGGGCAGGTCGCCGGCGACGGGCACATCCAGCGCCCCGGCGACGGCTCCGAAGACCTCCTCCTCGGTCAGACCGCTCTTCGTGCCGAGGTCGATCACGTTGCCGGCGATCGCCAGGCGCGTCGCCGCCTCCAGGGGATCAGCCGCCGCCGCGGTCCGTGCCGCGAGAGACGGCAGGAGTTCGAGCAGGCGGCGGTTGTGGAGATCCTTCGCCGATCGATAAGGATCGTCGACGCCGGTCAATCCGCGGAGGACGCGACGCATGTGTTGAGCCGCGGCCGGAGGAGGTCGGGAGAAGTCCATCTCGGCGGCGTGGCGAAGCACGTCGCGAACGACCCGCTCGTGAACCGCGGGATCCGGCGAGAAACGCCGGGCGACCTCCATCGCCTGCCTCAAGAAGCAGGGCAGGCACTCGAACGAGGTCCTCAACTCAGAACGTCACCACGCGGTCCGAATCCCGGACGAGATCGTACAGGTCCTTCATCGTCGAGAGCGGGCAGATCTCGGTGCTCTCCTTGCGGCGGAACTTGAGGCAGGTGCCGCAGGCCAGGATGACGCCGCCGGCCGACTGGAAGGCCTCCGCCTGCTCACGGACATCGAATGCCTCGGTGGACGCGTCAACCGCGTCGACGCCGGGCCCCATGAAGAAGACCCTGACGGCATCGCCCTCCTTGAGGGCGAAATTCCCCAGCCGCAGGGCGTTCCACGCGGTCTCGGCCTCGGAAACCGATATGATGATGCCCAGTTTCATTCCGACCTCCTCCCGGTCAACGACCGGAATCCGCCGTCAATCCCGAGCCGGAACGTAGTCCTCGACAAGGGCCGTCTTCAAGAGTTCCAGGGGCATGACCCCGAGGCGAGCCGCGGCCGGTTTCAGGGTTTCATCCGGCCCCACCTCCAGTCCCTGGGCGCGCAGGCGCATTTCGAGAAGCGCCGGATCCGCACCAGCCTCCCGCGCCAGTTCCTTCATCGTTCTTCCCCCGATCCCGGAATCAGCGAAGCGCTCTTCCACGCTCTGTGGGGTAAAGACCGCGAGAATCGTGTCGGCCGGCTCCAGGTGCTTGATGATCCTGTAGAGTTCCAGCGGCGTCATCCGGTGGGAAGCCGCGATGTCCGCCATGCGCCGTTCGGGCCGGGCGTCATGGATGCCGCCGGCATCGAGCGCCACCAGCGCGGAATCGAGGGGGATACCCGTTTTCCTGCAAAACGACGAGAGCGAAACGAGTTCGGCATGTCCGAACGGCGGCTCGTAATCACGGCTGACGACCCAGGATTCCTTGATGGCGGAGCTCAGATCGATCAGGTAGGAGAGAGGTGGCCAGTGCATCACCGCGCTCAAGCAGATCACGACGGTCGCCAGGACCACCACGGCGATCTCTTTCTTCAACCTCAAGCCCGCCGCCAGCCTGTTCCAAAGGTAGTGGAGCAACGTCCGGAAGTTGAACACGATGTGGAAGAAGCCCGCCACGGCAAAGGCCAGCGACGAGAGGGTATGGATGGCGCCCCAGTCCGTCTTCGTAAGCCCGATGAGCGACCAGTTCACCCAGTAGGCAACACGGCCCTCAGGCCCGATATAGAGCACGAGTCCGGAGACAGTCATGACAAGGAAGGTTGAAAAGACGCAGAGGGAGGTCAGCCCCCGGGTATTCCACGACCCCATGTCCATCATCGAATCCCTTTCCTTCCCGCTCGGCGGGATACGAACCATTGACAGCACCACGAGGATACCAGCGATTCAGGTATCCTTATCCGAGAATCTCCCGTCCGCGCGCGTCGTGCCGCCCGAGGCCTCGTCGAACCAACCGGATCGACTCACGGGAAAGGCGTCGAACCGCGGCACGTAGGGCTTGATGTCCCAGAGCGGTGTCCCGTCGATGACATCGATGCCCGCGACGAATAGCGTCGTCCCGTCCCGGCGGATCAGCCTCACGCACGAGAGACCGATCGCGTTGGGACGTGCCGGAGAGCGGACCGCGAAGACGCCGTGCGGTTGGTCGTCGAGGAAGGGCGTCACGACGAGGCGGCACGGCGCGGCGCGGTGAAGATGATACAGGAGCCAGATCCGCTCGAATCCCTCGAGGTCGCACAGGCCCTCGGCGAAGGGAGGAAAGACCTCGACGCGCCCCTCGGCATCGCCCGCGAAGACCGGCTGGATCGGCGTTCCCTCGGGCTCGAGGAACGGGCTCCTGATGATGCCGATCGGGCGGTAGGACGGCAGGTCCGTCACGAGGCGCACCGGGCGCGGATCGCCTCCGCCACCTCGAGCAAGACGACGCCGGCCGCGCCGGGATTCTCCTCCAGGACCGGCGGCGACCCCAGGTCTCCCGCGGCGACCACCGCCGGATCGATCGGCACATTCCCGAGGCAGGGGACGCCTGACTCCTCGGCCAGTTCCCATCCGCCTCCCCGCTTGAAGATCTCCGTCGTGGCCCCGCAGTGCGGGCAGGCGAAGCCGCTCATGTTCTCGACGACACCCAGGACCGGCACGTCCAGCAGTCGGCAGAAATCGATCGTCCTCCGCACGTCATCGACCGCGACCCTCTGCGGCGTCGTCACGATCACGGCCCCGTCGATCTTCTCGATGAGCTGGCATACGGAAAGCGGCTCGTCGCCGGTGCCGGGCGGGGAGTCGATGACGAGCCAGTCGAGGTCTCCCCACTCCACGTCCTTCAGGAACTGCTGGATGATGCCCATCTTCATCGGCCCCCGCCAGACGACGGCATCGCCGAACTGTTTCAGGAAGAAGGCGACCGACATGACGCGGAGCCGGCCGGCACGGACGGGAAGAATCGCCTCCTCCGTGGCGTGCGCGGGCGCGAACTCGACGCCCAGCATTCGCGGCACGCTCGGACCGTGGATATCGACGTCGAGGAGCCCGACACGGTCGCCGTTCTTCGCGAGTGCCGAGGCGAGGTTGACGGCGACGGTGCTCTTGCCGACGCCACCCTTGCCCGAGAGCACGAGGATCTTGCGCTTGATCCGGCACATGCGCCGCAGGATCTGCCGCCGCATTTCGACCTGCTCCGGCTTCTCCCCCGCTCGTTCCTTCTTCGCGGCGCACGAGGCGTCGTCGCAATCGCCGCAGGAGGCGGGCTTCGGCGCGGGCGGGGCGTCGTGGCGGTGCTCCTCGAAGTCGAGAAGGGCCCCCTTCAAGGCGTCCACGGCCAGGTGCGCGCAGTGAATCGACTCCTCGGACAGTCCTCCGACGAGCGCGACAACCTCGTCCGGTGTGATGAGGCCGGCCTCGGCAAGCCCTTTCCCCTCGGCCAAACGCGCCGCGGCACTGCCGGCCGCCTGGGACGACTGACAGCCGTCCGTCTCGTACGTGGCGCGCCGCACATGGTCATCCTCGACCTTCAGCCAGATCTCCATGGTGTCGGCGCAGGCTCCGACGCGGCGGGCAAACCCGTTGGCAGCGGCGAGCGGTCCGCGATTCGGACGCGGATCAAATCTCTCCATCTCGGTGGTCATGAGAATCCCTTCCGGCTCAGTGATCGCAGATGTTCTCGCCGGTCGCGAGCTTGCCGTCGAGCCAGGCTCGGACGATCGCCGAGGGCGCCTCGGGCTCGGCCCCGACTACGACCTCGATACCCTTCTCCTGGAAGAGCCCGCGGGCGCGTTGTCCCATCCCTCCGGCAATGACCAGGTTCACACCCTGCTCGTGAAGCCAGCGGGGCAGGAGTCCCGGCTCGTGGGGCGGCGCTTGAATCGTCGTCTCTCCGCCGATCGTCTTGCCCGCCGCGTCCGCCTCGATGATCGAGAAGGCATCGCAATGTCCGAAATGAGGGCAAAGGCGCCCTCCTGAAACCGGTATCGCTATCTTCATCTCCGTTGAATCTCCTTTCGAGTCGTTCTCGTTCAGTTTTTGCCAAAGACCCCGGATCGCACGCGCGGCCGGCCCGTTTCCATCCTCCACGACCGTCCGGCCGATGGCGAGGGCCTCGTAGACCGCCGCGTCGAACGGGATCTCGCCCAGCACATCCGCACCGGCCTCGATCGTCCGTCGCCGGATCAAGTCCGCCTGCGCGGCGTTGAGGTCCGCCTTGTTGATGATCACGTGCGCGGGAATCCCGAACCGGCGCGCCAGCGACAGGGCGCGCGCCAGATCGTGCGCGCCCGAGACGGTCGGCTCGGTGACGATCACGGCTTCGGAGGCGTTCGTAAGCGTCGCGATGACCGGGCATCCGATTCCGGGCGGACCGTCGATGAGCGCGCGGTTGAGATTCCGGCCGGCGGCCATCTCTGACGCCACGGCGCGGACGCGCGTGGCCAGCTTGCCGCTGTTGGCGCCGCCAGCGTTCAGGCGCGCGTGAGCCAGGGGTCCGTGGTCCGTCTCGGACCGGAAGACCCGGCCGGTCTCGACCGCTTCCAGCTTCAGCGCGCCGCGCCGGCAGATGACGACGCAGAGACCGCAGCCCTCGCAGGCCGAGGCGTCGATGATCGGAATCCGCACGGTCATGTCGTCGTCCGAACCTTCCATCGCGATGGCCTCGAAACGGCATTCGCGGGCGCAGAGCCCGCACCCGTTGCAGCGGCGCGCATCGAGGATCGCCCGGCTGCCGCCCGAGAACGCTTCCTCGGCGAGCAGGCGAGGCCGCGTGAGCAGGTGCAGATTCGGGGCGTCAACGTCCGTGTCCCCGAGGACCGTCGCCTTCGCCAGCGCCGCGAAGGCGGCAGTCACCGTCGTCTTGCCCGTGCCTCCCTTGCCCGAGAGAACGACAATCTCGTGCACGGCATGCCCGGAAGACGACGCGGCGGGCTCCGGCGCGGTCTTCTCCCTGGAGTTCGGCAGAACTGAAGCACGCGCCGGCACCGGGAAGAACCTGCCGAAGATCAAGTCGCGGATCCCGGAGATCGCCGCTCGAAACTCCGGGTGAAGATCGAGGGGCAGAAGGCCCTCGGATATCGCCTCCGCGTACTCCCTCCGGAACGGGATGCGGCCGATGATCGGCAGGCCCGCGCCGGTGCAGAATTCCTCGATCATCTCGTCCCGCCCGAGGGAACGGTTGATGACAACGCCGACGCCGAGCCGCAGTTCCGCGGCGAGGTCGACGGCCAGCCTGAGATCGTGAAGGCCAAAGGGAGTGGGCTCGGTGACGAGGACGAGTCGATCCACGCCGCGAATCGCCTCCGAAGCGGCGCAGGCAGTGCCGGGGGCCGCGTCGATGATGTTCACGGCGTCCCGAGACGCGAGCCGTCTCACCGCGCGGATGAGCGCGCTTCCGGAAGGCTCGCCCACCTCCAGGAGACCGTCGGCAAGGAAGAAGGGCATCGACGAGATCCTGATCTCGCCCACCGGCACATCTTTCACGGCCAGCGCCGTCTCGGGGCAGACACGGAAACAGGCACCGCAGGCGTGACAGAGCTCGGGAAAGATGACAACGCCTGTCGCCGCGGGAGCGATGGCATTGAACCGGCAATACGATATGCACGTTCCGCACTGCGTGCAGGCGGCGGTGTCGCACTCGGGCTTGCGCAACGTGACGGTGCGCGTCTCGACGGACTCCGCCCTGACAAAAAGCCGGTCGTTCGGCTCCTCGACGTCGCAATCGAGGAGGCGGACCGGCACGCCGTCGGCCGCCAGGAGGGCGGCCAGGTTAGCGGCCAGCGTGGTCTTTCCCGTGCCGCCCTTCCCGCTCGCTATGGCGACAGTCATCGAGCGCGCGGCGATGGTCCCGTCCGCCGCGGCGGACGGGACCCGTTTCTCATCCGGTGACGTCATTCCTTCTCTTCGCGTTCCGGCGCCGTCATCGATTCGATCTCGCCCTTGAGCATCGCGACGCCCCGCTCCATCGACTCCAGGCGTCGTTTCATCTCGGCGAGCAAGGACGCACGGTCCGAAGGTTCTTCAGTCGGAGTCGCCTCGTCGTTTCTCCATCCCCATCGACACCAACCGCGTCCGCCGCCGAAACGACGCCGGCCCGCGGCCTCCTCTCCTCCCCAACCTCGCCTGCGAAATCCGGCTCCGCGGCCGAAACCGCCCGCGCCCCGGGATCCTCCTCCTCCGCACGGCCCCAGGCCGCGCCCGACGGGCCCTCTTCCCAGGGGCCCCGTTCCATCAAGTCCGGGCATGATACGCCTCCTTCCGCGGCCCGAAGCCGCGCCTGTACGCCCCTAGCGGGGGCACTTCTTCAGACACATGAACCAGTCGAGGCACTTGATGTCGCTCGAGGTGGATTCCACGCGTTCCTTCGCCGTGCCGCAGGAGCCGGGCGGAGGCACGATGACGTCGTCGCCGGGTTGCCAGTTGGCCGGCGTCGCGACCTGGTGCTTGTCGGACATCTGCATCGCGACGAGCAGGCGCTTCACTTCGTCCATGTTCCGGCCGTTGGAGAGCGGGTAATAGAGAATGGCCCGCACGGTCGCCTGCGGATCCATGATGAAGACCGCGCGAACCGCCTGGGTGTTGCTGGCGGCGGGCTGGAGCATTCCGAAGGCCTTGGAGACCTCCATCGTGAGATCGCTGATGACCGGGAAGGTCACCTCGATCCCCTTCATGCCCTTGTAGTCGATCTTCTCCTTGATCGTCCGGAGCCAGGCGATGTGGCTGTAGGTGCTGTCGATGGAGAGCCCGAGCAACTTGCAGTTCAGCTTCTCGAATTCCGGCTGCATCGCCGCGAAGGTCATGAACTCGGTCGTGCAAACCGGCGTGAAGTCGGCCGGATGCGAGAAGAAGACGACCCAATGGCCCTTGTAATCCTCCGGGAAGTTGACCGGTCCCTGCGTCGTTTCCGCCTTGAACGAAGGGGCCTTCTCTCCGATGAGCGGCAGTCGTTGAATCGATTCCATGATTGTTCTCCTCCCGATGGAAGAATCCGAGACGCGGCCCGAAGCCGCGTCTACCGTCCCTGGCTCCCCTGCGATGGACCCCGGCCCCCGCCGAGACCCTTCTTCAGCATCTGACCGAGGCCGCGGCCCAGGCCCGTCCCGGCGCCCTTGCCGGGCCCTTGTCCCTGTCCCCCGCCTGAACGTCCCCCGCCTCCGCACGCGCCCATGCCCCGACCTGTCTTCGGTCCCTGGCCCCTCGGCCCTGTTCCATCACCTCTCGGCATCTTCGTCTCCTTTCCTACCAATGGCCTTCCACGTCGGCGTCCTTCGCCTCCGGCAGTTCGCTACGGCGGAACTTCTCGACCGCTTCTCTCACCGTCGAGTCGCCCGCGAGCCAGACCCGGATCCCGGCGGCGGAGAGCGCCTTGAAGGCCTTGGGGCCGACATGGCCCGTGACGATCGACTCCGCGCCCAGCCCGGCGACGGTCCGCGCCGCGCTGATGCCCGCGCCCTGCGTCGCATCCTGGCCGGCACGATTCTCCGCGCATTCATGGGTTCCCGACTCGAGATCCACGCAGGTGAAATACTTCGCCCGGCCGAAGCGTGGATCCAGGCGGGCCTCCCACCCCTCTCCTTGCGCCGTCACCACGATCTTCACATCGCTCCTCCTCGTCCCCCGCGCCATCTCCGCCCGCGGCCGCGGCCGCAGCCACCGCCGCCGCCGAACCCTCTCCCGGAGCCGCCGCCCGGGCACGGGGAGTCGGTTTCCTCCATCACCGGCCCGCCCTCGAGCCGGATCGCCTTGCCGTTCGCCAGGGCGTCGGCGATCTTCCGGCGCCCGGACTCCACAAGTCGCGCGAAGGTCGGACGCGAGATCTTCATCCGTTCCGCGCCGTCCTCCTGATACAACGCCTCGAGGTCCGCGAGCCGGACCGCCTCGAACTCGTCGAGGGGCACGACCACGATCTCGAGATCCCTCAGCGGCACCCCGGCCGGCTTGTAGAAGACGACGCCGGGGGTGAATCCCACGCGGCGGGGGCAGGGCGGTCGGGGCATCGGGGTCTCCTTCGCGAAACGGGGATTGACGAATCGAGCGTCGAGAGCTATTATGAACATATGTTCATATTAAGTCAAGGGGCATTTCCACGATGATCCGCGTGCGCCCGGTCTCCGTCGCGCGGGCCGCTCGGCTTCTGGAGGGAGAGATCGTGCCGGTCGTCGGTTGCACCGAGCCGGCCTCGATCGCCTTCGCGCTGAGGCAGGCCCGGCTCCAGCTGGGAGACGCCTTCGCGCTCGACGACGCCGTCGTCGAACTGCGCCTCTCCCCTGACGTCCGGAGAAACGCCTCGACCGCTGTCGTGCCGTTCGTCCGGAAGAGAGGGCTCGAGGCCGTGGCCGCGGCGGGCCTGGTGGCCGAGGGCGAAGGCTTCGACCCGTTCGCCGGATTGGGGGATCGCCGGGTCGATTATCGCCGGTTGACGCTGAGGCGCGGCTGGCTGAAGACGAAGACGCTCTCGCGGCGCGGACTCTACCTCACCGTGCTTCTCCGATCGCGCGGCCGCGAAGTCTCCGTGACGGTGAGCGGGCGGCACGACCGGATCGCCTCCCTGAGGTGCGACCGCGAGACTCTTCGCCGGACCCGTTCCGCCGCGGCTGAGCGCCCCCCCTCGCTCGCCGAGGCCTGGTCGCTCGCCCGCGCGCGGTCGGCGAAGCTCGAGCGAATCGCGGCGAAATTCCTAAAGGAACAAGTCGAGGGCGATCGAAAGCACGACGTCGCGACCCGCGTCGCCGCGCTCATCCGCGGCCGCATGACCGGGGAGAATCTCCGCGTCGTCACGCTCACCGGCTCGGGCAACCAGGGAATCTTCCTGGGCGTCCCGCTCCGCGAGCTCGTGCGCGCGGAGGGCCGGCGCGCTCTTCCGGCCGTCGTCTTCGCGCTCCTCGTGCAGGTCCATCTCACGCGCCGCCACAGCCGGCTCTCGGGCGCCTGCGGCATCGCGACGAAGGCCGCGCCCGCGCTCGCCGCCGGCTACGCCTTCCATGCCGGCATGAATCCCGGCGATATCAGGCGCGTGATGGCCGCCGTGACCGCCCGGCTCGACACGCTCCGCTGCCCGGGCGCTCTCCCCTCCTGCGCCGCCAAGGCCCGCCAGGCGCTCGCGGCGATCGAGGTGACGCTGGAAGATGCGACGGTCGCCCGCTAGCCTTGTCCGCGGTCCGATGATGCGACGTCTCCCCATCATTCTCTTCTGCCTCCTGCTCTTCGCTCCCTTCCTCCGGGCCGACACGCCCCCTTCCTCGCCGCGCTCCCGCGCTGCCGTCGAGCGGGTTCGCTCCCGCCTCGAGACGGATCTTCGGCGTCGGGGGCTCGCCTGGGGCCGCCCCGTCTTCATCCGCATCTTCAAGGAGTCGCGGGAGCTCGAACTCTGGGTCGCCGGGGACAACCGTTACATTCTCTTCCGGACCTTTCCCGTCTGCCGCGTCTCGGGGGCGCTCGGACCGAAAACCGAAGAAGGAGACGGCCAGGCGCCGGAGGGTTTCTACTCGGTCACGGCCTCGAACCTGAATCCGTGGAGCTCGTATCATCTCGCGATGAATATGGGCTATCCGAACGCCCTGGACCGGGAACTCGGCCGCACCGGCGGCTCGATCATGATCCACGGCGGATGCGTCTCCACGGGCTGCTTCGCGATGACGGACGAGCACATCGAGGAGATCTTCGCGCTGGTCGAGGCCGCCCTGCGCGCGGGACAGCTCTCGGTCGGGATCCACGTCTTTCCCTTCCGCATGACGCGGGAAAGGTGGGAGGACGCCGATCGGCCGCGTCTCCTCGGCCTCCTCGCGCCGGAATCCGCGGAAGACGGCGTCTTCTGGAGAAACCTGAAGGAGGGTTACGAGCTCTTCGAAAGAACCCGCGTCCCGCCACGCGTCTCCGTGCGCGACGGCCGGTACATCTTCCGCGACGGCCCGATCAGGATCCGCTGACGGCCCACGCGGCGCCGATGAGCAGGGTGCCGGCCGCCAGGAGAGCCGTCGCGAGGCACGCGACGCCGGCCTCGTAACGCACCGCTTCCGGCTCGAGCTCTCTCCCGCCCGAGAACCCCAATGCGCCCGCCATCCAGAACCCGGAGACGATCGCGCCCGAGCCGAGGACGGCCGGCCACGAATCCCGAAAGAGGCAGAAGACGCAGTGATGGTAGGGGGTCCGGAGGATGTCGGGCGCGAGGCGCGTGTGAAGCGCGAAGAGAAAGACGAGGAGGCCGGCGGGCGCGAGAAGGGCGAGGAACCGCCGCAGGCGCGGCCGCCGGCGCCGCCACCGGAGAATCACGAGGCTCGCCGCGAGAATCGCGAGCACGGCCCATGTCCATGTCACGGTCGAAGTCTTGAGCAGAACGGGAACCTCGGGCGGTGGATCGTCGAAGAGCGACGTGCAGCAACCGACGCGGCGTGGTTCGATCGTCACGAGCGTAGCGACGTCGAGAGACGAGACGAGCGCGAGGAGAAGCGCCACGGCCGGCAGGGCGCGGTAAAGCCCCGCGGCATGGGGTTGGCGACGGTCCCGCGCGTCGAGGCCGCGCAGGAGCATCCACGCGAGAAAGGCGCCGGGCAGAAAGAACTTGGCGATCGTCGCGGGAAACGCATATTCCGGCCGGACCATGTGCACGCCGGTCAGGCACATCGCGCCCGGAACGCTCGGCACGAGCGAAGCGAGCGTCGCGAACCAGGCCGGAATGAGAACGATCGAGAAGAGAAGGCCGACGGCAAGAAGGGTCGAGACGAGATAACCACGACGCTCCAGGTCGAACCGCCGCTCCGATCCCGGCGAAGTTCCGGTCCACGACGCGGCCACGCGCAGCCCCAGGGCGGCGGCGGCCGCGCCGAGCGCCGCAAGGCAGGCGGAGAGGATGACGTAGACGACGGTTCCCGCGTTGAGGATCACGGCGTTTCCGCGCCGGGGGAACGGGCCGGCCGCCCGGCGGTCAAAGCCCCGCCGCCCTCAGCCGCTCCTCGCGCTTCGCCTCCATGCCCGGTCGGGCCTTGCGCGCGAAAGCGAGCGCGGTCGACGGATCCATCGCCATCCCCGCGGCTTCCGGGTGGGCGCCCTTCCAGTCCGCGAGCGTCTCGAGCGAACCGAAAACGAAGTTGAAATGGCAGCCGGCCGGCTTCGTCTCGCCCTCGACCGTCTTCATGCCGATCCAGAAACGCGCCGCCGCCGGATCCGCCGTGATCCCTCCTTGAGCGTTGACGGTCGCCGTCACGGGCGCGCCTGAGCGAGCGTCCCGGAAGCGGACGACCGCGGGGGTATCGAGAACGCAAGCCAGGGCGCAGACAGGACAGCAGGAAAGCTCCCTGCCACCCGATGCGTATTCGACGCGGATCGCGACGGGAGGATGGAGAACCATGCCGCAGGCGGAGCACCGGTTCTTGAGCATCCGGGCCGTGATCTCGCGCCACGGAAGAATCTCGCCCCCGTGCGCCGTCCTGAATGCCTCCGCCGCGGACCGGTCACGGAACGCGATGATGCCGGGCGCGCAACACGGAACGACGTCCGGTTCGAAGATGATCGACGCGGCATCGGCCGGAACCCGTTCCCCGGAACCGTGATCGCTCAGGAGGACCGTCTCGATCTCGGCGCTCGAAAACTCGGCGAGGCTCATGCCCATCACCGCGCAGTGCGGGCAGCAGTATTCGCAGGTCTTTCCGTCTCGCAGGACGACCGTGGCCGCGGTCGCCGGTTTCTGAGCGACGCCGCACATGGCGCAGCGGGCCCCGGTACGACTCTCGGTCGGCGTGCCGCCACCGCAGGCATTCATGCCCAGGACCACAAGCGCCAGCGCGGCCAGGATCGCCCGTCTCGAGATGAGCTTCATGTCTTCCTCCGGTGGGGACCCTCACTCCGCCTCGCCCCCGCGCCGCGATTCTGAAGACCGGCGGGCCGATGTCAACGGGTTCCCTCGCGGATGCGCCGCGCGGCACCCCCGGCGCGTTGCATTTCCCACCGGCATCGTACTATATGTGTCGTGGGGGGACTGCGGCGGGTTGTGGACCGATGCTGGTGTGAAACAGCGGTGCATGCTCGCGGGGAGGGAGGGAGGGAGGGAGGGAGGGTGTTGCCGAGTCGTCTCTGCATTCGCCTCCTCCTCGCGGTCTCACTGATCTCTCCACCCGCGGAGGCACTGCATTCGTTGAGGCCTCTCGAGTCGACGGTCCTGGAGAAGTTCTGATGAAGGCGCGCCCGTTTCCAACGCCGCCCGGGCGGGTCGCCGCCCTTGCCCTCGTCCTCCTCTTCGCGTTCGCCGCGGCATCCGGCGCGACCGTCGCGGCCGGCGCGAAACCCGCCGGAACGACCCTGCCCGACACGATCCGCGTCGGCCTCTACGAGAATCCCCCGAAGATCTTCACGGGGCCCGACGGACGAGCCGCCGGATTCTTCGCCGAGGTCCTCGACGAAATCGCCCGTCGAGAAGGATGGCGGCTCGAATACGTTCCGGGCAGTTGGACGGAATGCCTCGAGCGGCTCTCCCGGCGCGAGCTCGAGATCATGGTCGACGTGGCCTGGTCGGAGGAACGGGCCGAGCCGTTCGAGTTCAACAAGGAGAACCTCCTGACGAACTGGGGGCGCGTCTACGCGGCGCGACCCGGCGAGATCTATTCGCTGCTCGACCTGCGCGGAAAACGCGTGGCGACGATGAAGGGCAGCATCCACACCAACGGTCCCGAGGGAATCATCTCCCTCTCCCGCCGTTACGACCTCGGCTGCGTCATCGTCGAGGCGGACGGCTACAGGGAGGTCTTCGAACTCCTCGAGCGCGGTGCCGCCGACGCCGGGATCGTCAACCGGATCTTCGGCATCCAGAGCGAGGAGAGCTACGCGGTCCACCGCACGCCCGTCGTGATCAATCCCGCCAACCTCCTCTTCGCCTTTCCAAGGGGACGCTCCATCAACCCGATCCTCATCGACCGCATCGATGCCCGGGTCCGTGAGATGAAACAAAACCCGGGATCGCCCTATTACCAGGCGATCGAGAGGCACCTGAAGGAGGTACAGTTGCGCGGCGCGGAGACGGGGCAGGAGTGGGCCTGGACCGCCCTTCTCGTCCTTGCCGTCGCGGTCATATCCTCCCTGGCCGGCGCCCTGCTCTCGCGAAGAAGCACGGCGCAGGCCGGCCGGGAACTGGCCGAGGAGAACGCGCGGTTGATCGCGCATCGAGACCGGATCGCGCAGGAGCTGGACGAGATCGGCGCGCCGCTCGAACAGGCCGGTCGTGCCCTCGACCGCATCGCGGACCATCCATCGGCCGGTCCCGGGAGCGATCTCCATCCGCTCCTGGCGATCGCGCGCCGCAACATGAACGAGATGGCGGAGCGGATCGCGCGTCTCGAGCAGGATGCCGCCGATCGCGGATCCGGCGCGCCGAAGGGCGGGCAGCGATGACGGCGGAGGGTGGCGCGACCGTTCGCGCGGGAGCCCCACGATCGTTCTTCGATCCCGACGGTTCGCCGAGGCGCTACCTCGCGAACGCGGCGATCGTCACGGTCATCTACATCGCGGCGGCCCAGGTCGGCTTCTCCTTCGCCTTCATCCAGCAGCAGGTCTCGCCCGTCTGGCCTCCCTCGGGCTTCGCGCTCGCCGTGCTCCTCGTGCTGGGCGCGCGCTACGCGCCCGTGATCCTGGTCTCCGCCTTCCTGGCGAATGTTCTCTCCGGAACGCCCGCGAAGGTCTCCGCGCTCATTTCGATCGGCAACATGCTCGAGGCCGTCGCCGCCGTCGCCCTCCTGAAGCGCGCCGGCTTCGACCGGGACCTGGCCCGGATCAGCGACGTCCTGAAGCTGACGATCCTGGCCGCGATCCTCTGCCCGGTCATCGCGGCCACGATCGGCGTGGCCGCGCTGGGCTGGAGCGGCGCGATGCCCTGGGCCGGCTTCACGAGTACCTGGATCACCTGGTGGCTCGGCGACGAGCTCGGCATCCTTCTCGTCGCGCCGTTCCTGCTCTCAAACCTCAAACCCTGGCGCCGACCGACGGGAGCCCGGATCGGCGAAGCCGCGGTGCTCTTCGCCGCCGTCTTCCTCGTCAGCCTGGCCGTCTTCACTGCGGAGGACGGATTCGCCTACCTCGTCTTCCCGCTGCTCGTCTGGGCCGCGGTCCGCTTCGGACCCCGGGGCGCCGCGACCGGCGTCCTCGTCGCCGTCTCCGTCGCGGTCTGGAACACGGTGCGCGGCTACGGCCCCCTGGGCCTCCTTCCCATGCACCAGGGGCTCCTCGCCCTCCAGGCCTTCTCGGGCGTCCTGGCCGTCACGATGCTCGTGCTGGCCGCGGCGAACGAGGAGCGAAAACGCAGCGAACGGGCGCTCAGGATGCTCTCCCGCTGCAACGCGGCCGTGGCGCGCGCGACGAGCGAGCCGGCGCTCCTGGACGAGATCTGCCGCATCGCCGTGGCGGAAGGCGGTTATCCGCTGGCCTGGGTGGGATACGCCGTGGACGATGCCGCGAAGACGGTCGAGCCGGTGGCCTCGGCGGGGCCGGCCGACGGGTTCCTGGACCGGATCCACGTCAGCTGGAAGGACGACGATTACGGCCGGGGCACGCTCGGTCCCGCGATCCGCACGGGTCGCACCGTCGTCCAGTACGACCTCGTCAACAATCCCGATTACCGGGTCTGGCGCTCGATCCTCGTGGAGCGCGGTTTCGCCTCGGTGATCGCGACGCCGATCGCCGGCGAGAGCCGCCCGCTCGGGGCCTTCGCGATCTATGCCCGGGACCGCTACGCGTTCGATCCGAACGAGCGCGCGCTCGTCGCGGAACTGGGCGAGACGCTGGGGCACGGGATCATGAGGCTAAGGGCGCGGCGCGAGCGCGAGGAGGCGCTCTCGGCCCTGGAGCTCTCGCGGGCCGAGCTCGAGATGCGGGTGACGCAGCGCACGGCGGAACTGCGCGTGGCGAAGGAGCAGGCGGAATCGGCGGACCGGCTGAAGTCCGCGTTTCTCGCCACGATGTCGCACGAGCTGCGCACGCCCTTGAACTCCATCATCGGCTTCACCGGGATCCTCCTGCAGGAGCTTCCGGGCCGCGTGAACGACGAGCAGCGCAAGCAGCTTTCCATGGTGCAGAACAGCGCCCGGCATCTCCTCGCGCTCATCAACGACGTCCTGGACATCTCCAAGATCGAGGCCGGCCAGTTGAACCTCTCGCGGGAATCCTTCGACCTGCGCGCGTCGCTGGAGAAGGTGGCGGGCGTCCTGAAGCCGCAGGTCGACAAGAAGAGCCTCACGCTCGCGCTCGACCTGCCGCCCGGCCCGTGCCGGATCGTCGGCGACGCGCGGCGCGTGGAGCAGGTGGCGATGAACCTCCTCACCAACGCCGTCAAGTTCACCGAGCGGGGTTCCGTCGCGATCCGGCTGCGGCGGGAGTCGAAAGGGTATATCATCGCCCTGGCGGACACGGGCATCGGCATCGGCGCGGCCGACCTGGAGAAGCTCTTCCGGCCGTTCCAGCAGGTGGAGAGCGGCCTGACCCGGCGTTACGAGGGAACCGGGCTGGGACTCTCGATCTGCAAGAGGCTGGTCGAGATGATGGGAGGCACGATCGGCGTGGAAAGCACGCCGGGGGAAGGCAGCACCTTCACCTTCACGCTCCCCGCGAACGAGGAGGCGTCATGAAGCCCCGGATCCTGGTGATCGAGGACAACGAGCAGAACCTGTACCTGATGAAGTTCCTCCTGGAGAAGAACGGGTGCGAGGTGGAATCGGCGACCGACGGCCGCACCGGCGTCGAGATGGCGGTCCGGCGCCCGCCGACGGCGATTCTCCTGGACATCCAGCTCCCGGAGATGGACGGCTACGCGGTGGCCCGCGCCCTGCGCGCCAGCGGCGCGGTCGATGCCGTCCCGATCATCGCGGTCACGTCCTACGCGATGCCGGGCGACCGCGAGAAGGTCCTCGCGGCCGGCGCCACGGACTACATCGAGAAGCCGATCGATCCGGACACGTTCATGGACCGCCTGGGCCGGCACCTGCCGGCCGCGGGCGCGGGGGGAGAAGGGAAAGACCGGTCATGAAGAGCATCCTGATCGTCGACGACAAGACGGAGAACCTCTACCTCCTCCAGGCGCTCCTGCAGGGCAAGGGCTACCGCGTGCAGACGGCCGCGAACGGCGAAGAGGCCCTGGCCGCGGCCCGCGCGGAAGCGCCGGACCTGGTCATCACCGACATCCTCATGCCCGTCATGGACGGCTTCACGCTCTGCCGGGAATGGCGGCAGGACGCCTCCCTTGCCCCGATCCCCTTCGTCTTCTACACGGCCACGTACACGGAGAAGCACGACGAGGAGTTCGCCCTCGGGCTGGGCGCCGACCTCTTTCTCGTCAAGCCGATGGAGCCGGATGCGATGATCGCGGAGATCGAGCGGATCCTCGCGCGGGGGCCCTCCTCGCGTCGCACCCCGGCGGCCGGCGCGGCGCAGTCGGACGAGGCCTACCTGCGGCAATACAACGAGGTCCTCGTCCACAAGCTCGAGGACAAGGTCGCGGACATGGAACGCGCCAACGCCGAGCTGCGCGCGCTCGACATGATGAAGAACACCCTGCTGATGAACGTCACGCACGAGCTGCGCACGCCCCTTCTCGTGGTGAAAGGCTACGCCGAGCTGATCGGCAGCGGCCGGTCGGGTCCGATCACCGAGACGATCAGCCACCAGTGCGTCGCCATGAGGAACAACGTGGACCGCCTTCTCCACACCATCAGCAACCTCATCTTCCTCGCCGACCCGGCATCGGCCGAGAAGACCCGCTCCGTCGAGACGCTCGACCTGGGCGAAGTCCTGGAGATCGCGATCGAGTGCGTCAGGATGAAGGCCGGGGAGAAGGGCGTCGAGGTGCGGCGCGAGGGAGAACCGATCACCCTGAAGGGCGACCGCAACGAGCTCCTTACCGCGGTCTTCAACCTCCTCGACAATGCCGTGAAGTTCACGCCCGGGGGCGGCATCGTGACGGTGAGCACGGGGCGGGAGGCGGGAACGGCGCGCGTCGTCGTCGCGGACACCGGCATCGGAATCGCCGCCGAGGAACAGCAGCGCATCTTCGAGAACTTCTACCAGGTGGACAGCTCGACGACGCGGCGCTCCGGCGGGCTCGGGCTCGGGCTGGGCATCGTCCGGACGATCGCCGAGCGCCACGGCGGGCGGATCGAACTCGCGAGCGCGACGGGCAAGGGCAGCACCTTCACGCTGATCCTTTCCGCCGGCTGAACCGAGGGCGAGAAGCGCCCTCCCGTCGTACTCCTTGCCATGCCGGACGATGCCGCTATCCTGCCCCCGATGTCCTCCTTCGTCCTGCGCATAGCCTGCCCCGACCGCCCCGGCCTGATCCACGGCGTCACGGGCGTCCTGTTCCGCCGCGGCTTCAACATCGTCTCGAACGACGAGTTCGTCCAGCCGGAGTCGGGGCGTTTCTTCATGAGGAGCGCCTTCGAGGCGGGTTCGTGCGACGCGGCGGAAGTGAAATGCGAGATCGCGGCGATCCTGCCGGGCGAGCCCCTGGTGTCGCTCGAGGAGGCCCGGCCCCGACGGCTCGTCGTCCTCGCGACGCGTGAATACCACTGCGTCGGGGATCTCCTGGTCCGGCACGACGCGGGGGAACTGCCGGGGACGATCGCGGCCGTCGTTTCGAACCGCCGGGATCTCCGGCCCCTGGTCGAGCGCTTCTCCCTCCCCTTCCTCCACGTGCCCCACGACGGGCTCGACCGGGAGGCTCACGACGGGAAGCTCCTCGAGGCGATCGCCCCGTTCGACCCGGATTACCTCGTCCTGGCCAGGTACATGCGCGTGCTCACGCCGGGCTTCGTGAACCGCTACCCCGAGCGGGTCCTGAACATCCACCACTCGTTCCTGCCGGCCTTCACCGGCGCGCAACCCTATCACCAGGCATACCGCCGCGGCGTCAAAATCATCGGCGCGACGGCGCACTTCGTGACGGAAACGCTGGACGGGGGCCCGATCATCTGCCAGAGCGTGATCGGCGTGGATCACGCGCACGGGCCGGAGGGCATGGCGCAGGCCGGCCGGGACGTGGAGAAGGTCGTGCTCGCGCGAGCGCTCCGGCTCGTCCTGGAGGGACGCGTCTTCGTGGACGAGAACAGGACGGTGGTCTTCGGGTAGGGAGCGGCTCACGGGCGCCCGGGAAGAGGCAGACGGTTTCCGCGACGCCTAGGACAGCGCGAGGATCTCCTCCGCCGAGAGGGCGAAGCCCTTCCTCATCTCGTCCGTCACGACCTCGTAGCACCGGTTCCCGATGAAGAACTCGACGATGGCCGTGTCGAGGGCGCCGGCCTTGGCGTCGGAGCGCAGGATCTCCAGCGCCCTCTCCACCGGCATCGCCCGCTTGTAGGGGCGGTCCTGCGCGGTCAGGGCCTCGAAGACGTCGACGACCGCCAGCATGCGCCCGCCGATCGGGATCTCCTCGCCCGCGAGACCCTTCGGGTAGCCCTTCCCGTTCATCTTCTCGTGGTGCGTTCCGGCGATCAGGGGGACCTGCCTGAGGTTCTCGGTCCAGGGGATGGCCGAGAGGATCTTCTCGGAGTGGAAGACGTGGCTCTCGATCATCTTCCGCTCCGCATCGGTGAGGTTGCCGCGCCGCACCGCGAGGTTCTCGAGCTCGAACTCGTCGAGCAGCGGTCGGCGGCCCCCGCGGCCGTCCGGCGCCTCGCGCTTCGCGACCTCCTGGAGCCGCGTGTGGCGGTCGTCGTCGAGGAAGCCGGGGATGTTGACCTCCTTCA
Organism: uncultured bacterium; assembly: GCA_964637705.1. Classification (GTDB taxonomy): domain Bacteria; phylum UBA8481; class UBA8481; order UBA8481; family UBA8481; genus CAZWVM01. Next base: position 3,378 of record CAZWVM010000017.1, on the reverse strand, counting down.
GGAACGTCCACGCCTCCTCCCACGACGCCCGCGTCTCCGGCTCGCAGAGAGCCGCGATCTCGATCCGGAGGCGGATCGTCTCCATGCGGTCGTCGGTGAGCTTGTTCTGCTTGTTGAGCACGTGCTCGCGGACGCCGATCTTGCCGATGTCGTGCAGCATCGCGGCGATGAGCAGTTCGCGGACCTGCTCGGGCGAGAAGGCGACGTCCTTCAACGGCCCCTCCTCGGCGCGGGTCATCCGCTTCGCGAGGACGACCATGTAGGCGGCGATGCGCTGGGAATGGCCGCCCGTGACCTTGTCGCGCGACTCGATGGACTTCGCGGAGGACTCGACGAATCCGCGCAGGAGGCGCTCGATGCCCTCGTAGAGCGACTGACGCTCGATCGCGATCGCGGCCTGGGAGGCGAGGATCTCGAGGAACTCGACGTCCTCGTCGGAATAGGGCTCGGTGGACCTCTCGACGTCGTCGGGCGAATCCAGCCGCGTCGCGAAATCCTTCTTGCGGTTGATGAGCTGAACGACGCCGACGATGCGCCCCTGGCGGTTCCGCATCGGGACCGCGACCATCGACTTCGTGCGGTAGCCGAAGGTCCGGTCGAAGTCGGCATTGAAGCGGAACGGGTGGCTCTCGTCGATCTGGTAGACGTCCTCGAAACGGATCAATGTCCCCGACTGTGCGACGTAGCCCGCGATGTTCTTCGGCGATATCGGCAGTTTGAAGGCCTTGAAGGGGATCTCCTTCGAGTCGTTCTGCGCCACGGAGAAGAGCAGGGTGTCCTCGTTCTCGACGATGTAGAGACTGCCCGCGTCGGAATGCGTCGCGGCGCGCAGACTCTCGACGATCTTCTCCAACAGCGTCGAGAGGTCGCAGACGGACGAGAGCATCGCGGTGATCTCGATGAGCTTCTTCTCGCGGTCCTCGAGACGGGCGATTTCGAGCGCGGCGTTCACCATGGCCCCATGCTACACCCGGAAGGAGAGGTTGGACAGGGGCGAGACAAGGATCAACCGGATTCTCACAAACGGAGCCCCCGGGCGAGGCTACTTCTTGCGGGCGACCGCCCGGCGGGCCGCGGCGGCGATGAAGGGGGCCGTGAGCCCGTAGGCCTCCTTCAGCTTCTCCGGGGCGCCGCTCTTGGCGTAGGTGTCGGCGAGCGCGACCGACTCCAGGACCGCAGGCGCCCGGCGACCGAGCGCCTGCGCGACGGCGGCGCCGAGGCCGCCCCACGCCTGGTGCTCCTCCGCCGTCACCACCGCGCCGCACTTGAGCGCGTAGGCCGCGAGGGTCTCCTCGTCGAGGGGCTTGATCGTGTGCATGTCGATGACCGCCGCGCTCACGCCCTCCGCCTCCAGCTCCGCCGCCGCTTCCAGCGACTCCGCGACCTCGATCCCGCACGCCACGATCGCCACGTCCGTCCCGTCGCGCAGGACCTCCGCCTTCCCGATGCGGAATTCCCGGGGCCCGGTGTAGACGATCGCGGTCTTGGAACGGCCCGTCCGGAGGTAGATCGGGTGCGGGTGATCCGCCATCTGGCGCACCAGGGCCGCGGTCGAGGGATCGTCCGCGGGCGCGATCACCGTGAAACCCGGGAGCGACGTCATGAGCGCGATGTCCTCGATCGCCATCTGGCTCACGCCGTCCTCGCCCAGGGTGATCCCCGAGTGGGAACCGACGAGGTTGACGCGCAGGTGCGGAACGGCGATGCCCATGCGCACCTGGTCGTAGCTCTTGCAGACGAGGAAGGAGGCGAAGGAGGAGACGAAGGGGAGCTTCCCGCAGGCGGCGAGCCCCGAGGCAATCCCCACCATGTTCGCCTCGCAGATGCCGACGTTGAAGAAACGGTCCGGGTACGCCTCCGCGAAGACGGAAGCGCGGGTGGACTTGGAGAGGTCCGCGTCCAGGACGACGATCTCGGGGTGCGTCGCGCCCAGTTCCGCCAGGACACGCCCGTAGGCGTCGCGCGTCGCGGGGCCGATCTTCAAACCGAGTCGCGTCATCCCTTCAGCTCCTCGAGCGCCCGCGCCAGCTCGTCCTTCGTCGGCGCCACGCCGTGGTAGTCGTTGTTGTTCTCCATGAAGGAAACGCCCTGCCCCTTGACGGTGCGCGCCAGGATCACGGTCGGGCGCGCGGTCTCGGCCAGGGCGGACGCGAAGGCGGCGTCGAGCGAGGAATGATCGTGGCCGTCCGCGGCCACCGCGTTCCACCCGAAAGCCGTCCACTTCGCATCCAGGGGTTCGACGTCGAGGATCGCCTTCGTCGTGTCGTCGAGCTGGTAGCGGTTCACGTCGACGATCGCCGTGAGATTGGCGAGCCGGTGATGGGCGGCGAAGAGGGCCGCCTCCCAGACCTGCCCCTCCTGGATCTCGCCGTCGCCCAGCACGACGTAGGTGCGGTAGCCGCGCTTGTCGAAGCGCGCGGCGAGGGCATGGCCGATGCCGATCGAAAGGCCCTGCCCGAGGGACCCGGTCGAGGCCTCGACGCCGGGCACGCGCGTCTTGTCCGGGTGGCCTTCCAGGCGCCCGTCGATCTTTCGCAGCGTCATCAGCTCGTCCATCGGGAAGTAGCCCTCGTGCGCCAGGGCCACATACAGGGCCGGAGCGCCGTGACCCTTGGAGAGGATGAGCCGATCGCGGTCCGCCCAGCCGAGGTTCGCGGGATCGTGCCTCAGGCGGCGGAGGTAGAGATGGGCCATGATCTCGACGAGAGAGAGAGAGCCGCCGGGGTGGCCGGAGCCGGCCTCGGTGAGCATCCGGAGGATCCAGCGCCGCCATTCGCGGCAGATCCCGGGGAGTTGCTCGAGCTTCATGGCGTCATGCGCGGTCATGTTTTTCGGCGGCAGATTCTATCATAGGCGCGGACGCCCACAAACGGATTCGCGATATTTTCACGCGGCATGTGAACAACTCCACCCGGCGCCGGAAGAGGAGCGGAACCAGAGGTCGAGATAGACATGGCGCCGGCCCTCGCCGCGGGTCATAATCCCCGTCCATGGTCGAACGCCTCGTCTCGCTCCTCGTCATCGTCGCCCTCGGCGCTCTCTCCCGTCGCTGGCACGGCATCGACTCGAGAGCCCTGACCCGGGCCACGCTCGACTTCTTCATGCCGCCTCTCGTCTTCCTCTCGATCCTCGACGCCGGCTTCGAGCCCGGCAGCATCCTGCACCCGGCCGCGGCCTGCGTCCTGGTGATCCTGGGCACGCTCGCCATCCTTCATGCCGCGGGCCGGTTCGCGGGGCGCGACCTGATGCCCTTCTCCATGCCCGTCGCCTTCATGAACTCCGGGTTCCTCGCCTTCCCTGTCGTCGAGGCGCTCGGCGGGAAACCCTGGCTCAACATCGCCCTCGTCTACGACCAGGCGATGAACCTCGTCATCTTCA
>CAZWVM010000016.1:0-30190 GCA_964637705.1 uncultured bacterium | reverse complement strand
CGGAGGACGTCATCTACATGGTCGAGGGGGAGATTGTGAGGCACCGGACGGAGGAATATCATACGGAGGGGGCCAAGGGTCGCCGGGGGCCGATCTTGAAGATCGCGCCGGCGGGAAAGGACTGAGCCATGCCTCGGATGCGCGTCCTCGTCGTCGAGGACGAAGAGGACATTCTCGACCTGATCAAGTACAACCTCGCCAAAGAGGGTTACGAGGTGACGGGCGTCACCTCGGGCGAGCGCGGCCTCCTGGAGGCGAAGAAGCGTCCCCCGGACCTTTTGATCCTCGACCTCATGCTTCCCGGCATCGATGGAATGGAGGTCTGCCGTGCCCTGAAGAACGATCCGAAGACGGCCGCGATCCCGGTCCTGATGCTCACCGCCAAGAGCGAGGAATCCGACATCGTGGCCGGGCTGGAGCTCGGGGCCGACGACTACATCACCAAGCCCTTCAGCCCGAAGGTCCTGATCTCGCGCGTGCGCACGGCGATCCGGCGCCGCACCGCGGCCGCGGTGAACCGTGACGAGACTTCGGTCATCCGAGTGCACGAGATCGAGTTGCACCCGGGGCGGCACGAATGCCGCGTGAAGAACAAGGCGGTCGCCCTGACTCTCACCGAGTTCCGCATTCTCCATTTCCTCGCCCGCAACGCGGGATGGGTCTTCGAGAGGGACCGGATCGTCGAGGAGGTGCAGGGTCCGGACTATCCCGTGACCCTGCGCGCGGTCGACGTCCAGATCGTGGGCCTCCGGCGCAAGCTGGGGGCGGCCGGGAAGCACATCGAGACGGTGCGCGGCATCGGGTACCGGTTCCGGGATTGACGATGTCGGCCCCGGGAAAGGAGGGCGCGGCGGGCGCCACAGGCGCGGCGGGCGCCGCCCTCACCATTGACGCCCTCTTTGCCGCCCTTTCGGAGGGGGCCTTCGTCGTCTCCTCCGACGGCACGGTCCGCCAGATCAACGCGATCGCCGCGGCCTGGGTCGGCGCGGGCGCGGAATCGATCGCGGGCCGCGATTTCCGATCCGCGTTTCGCGTCGAGACGCTGCGGCGGTTCACGGAACGCGCGCTCGGGGCGGATGAACCGGTGGAAGGAGAGATCCGGCTGAACGGCGGGGAGGAGAAGGTGCTCTCGGCCCGCGGCGTGCCCTTGAAGGACACCGCGGGCCGTCCCGCCGGCGCCCTCGTCGTCATCCAGGACCTGACGAGGCTGAAGCAGTTGGAACAGATCCGCCGCGACTTCGTCGCGAACGTCTCACACGAGCTGAAGACCCCGATCACGGCGATCAAGGGCTTCATCGAGACCCTGAAGGACGGCGCGCTCCACGATCCCGAGAACGCCGAGAAGTTCCTCGACATCGCGGCGAAGCAGGCCGATCGCCTGAACGCCATCATCGAGGACCTGCTCTCGCTCGCGCGGATCGAACAGGACCAGGAGCGCGGCGAGGTGGCCCTGGAGGAGCGCGGGATCCGGGAGGCCCTGGAGAACGCGATCGAGGTCTGCGGCCCCCGGGCGGCGGAGCGCCAGATGCGCTTGACGCTCGACTGCTCCGCCGATCTCGTCGTGCCCCACAACCACGTCCTCATGGAGCAGGCCGTCGTCAACCTCATCGACAACGCCATCAAGTACAGCGATCCCGGCAGCGAGGTGAACGTGGGCGCGGAACGGACCGGCCGCGAGATCGCGATCCGCGTCAAGGACAACGGGCACGGGATCGAGGAGGAGCATCTGCCGCGCCTCTTCGAGCGCTTCTACCGCGTGGACAAGGCGCGCAGTCGCAAGCTCGGCGGAACCGGGCTGGGCCTGGCCATCGTGAAGCACATCTGCATGGCGCACGGCGCCGAGATCGCGGTGACGAGCGAGATCGGGAAGGGGAGCGTCTTCACGATCCGGCTGCCGGCGGGGTAGACCCTATTTCCTCCACGGCGAGACGGCCGCGCGGAAACCCGTCGTGGCGCTGCGGAAGGCCGGGGCGCCGTAGGCGCGCAGCGTCACGCCGTAGCCGTTGAGGAGATCGTCCCCTGATCCGCCGCCGCGGATGACGTGGTGGCCGGATCCGGCGGGTCCGGCAGGATCGACCAGAGGGGAACGGGCGTAGTAGTTCTCGTCGTAGAGATCCGCGCACCACTCCCACGCGTTCCCGGCCATGTCGAGGCAACCGTAGGGCGATGCGCCTCCGGGCCGGGATCCGACGGAGGCAACGCGGCCCGAGAAGTTTCCCTTGCCGGCGTTCCACGTGTTGCCCCAGGGAAAACGCCGTCCCGTCGTTCCGCGCGCCGCCGCCTCCCATTCCGCCTCCGTCGGGAGCCGGAGGCCCGCGAGGCGGCTCCACTGGTCCGCTTCCTGCCATGAGACGTCAACGACCGGATGGCGGTCGGGCCCGCGCGCACGGCCCGCGAAGGGGTCGCCCAGGACGCGATATTCGCCGTTCGTCACCTCCGTCACGCCGATCCAGAAGGGGGAGAGGAGAACGCGATGTCGCGGATGCTCGTCGGTATTGCCCTGTCCCTCGGGCGCTCCCATCCGGAATTCCGCGGCCGGGACGAGGACGAGCTGCATGCCGGTTCCGAGGTGACGGATCCGCAGGGGAAGTCCCGAAGCGGCGTCGCGGCCGGCACCGACGGGAGCGAATCCGAAGGGGACATCGAGATTCAAAAGATCGAGAGCGCCGTCGGGGAGGCGGCCGACGGGCCCCCCCGCGGGTTCAGCCGCGCCGGGCGAGTTGCAGGGGCATTCGGCCCGCACGGGAAGAACGAGCAGGGCTGCGGCCAGGGCGGCGCGCAGGAGGTCGGTGCGAATGGTCATCAGCGATAGTTCACGACGCGGTCGCGCAGGGCCTCGAGCGCCGTCGAGTCGTCGGTGAGTCGTCCGCGGATGCCATCAAGCGCATTTCTTGCCACCACCACGGACCCCTGCCACGACCGCCAACCCTCGTTCCTCGACGCGAGTTCCAGCCGCTCCCGCTCCTCCTCGAGATACGCCGCGACGCCGCGCGCGATCACGGGATCGGGGTGATCGAGGAGAGGTGTCAGCGGGGGGAGTCCCTCGGGATCGATGCGCCGGCGCCCGAGCCAGGTATGCTCCTCGAAGAGCCAGACGAGCGGAGCCGGGTTGCCCCTCATGACGATCCGCGTGTTGTACCCGGAGGAGATCATCTCCTCGGGCACCACGGCATACACGGAGACGCCGGCGAGGAAGACGACGACGTAGCGCCTCACGATCCAGACGAAGTTCCGGCCGGCCGCGATCTTCATGCCCATGACGGCGAGCCCCGCCGTGACGATGAAGACGCCGAAGACGCCGGTCATCCTCAGGGGCGTCAGGCCGTTGTAGCCGACGTAGAGGTGGATGCGGCGCAGGGCGCCGAGGGCGAGGAGGAGATCGAGGGCGATCCAGGCCCAGGAGAGGCCGACGATCCAACCACGCTTTCGGTCGGCGCGCAGGGCCTGCGACGATGCGGCGCCGATCACGGCCGTCGAGAGGAAGAGCGCGAAGGTGAGCCATCCCGCGCCTTTCCGTGCGTATTGCGAGAAGGTCATGCCCTCGGGAAGCGAGGCCTTGCCCCAGAGGTAGACGGCGTCGAGGAGATTGTAGAAAAGGAAGACCGTGACGGCGGCGGCGAGGGAGAAGAGGGCCGTGAGCGCCAGGGTCTCCGTGAAGGAAGACGCGGCCTCCGGGGTTTCCTGCGTCTCCTTCTCGCAGAGGGCCGGCGCGGCGAGGAAGGGCTTGATGAGACCGGCGGCGAGAGAGGCCGTGAATCCCCAGAGAAACAGCCTCGGGATGTCGGGCAGGATCTCCTCGACGAGATCCCATAGCTTCTCGAAGAACCATCCGACCCAGTAGCTGACCACCGGGTTCGCTTCGCTGAAGATCCAGCCGAAGACGAGGATGATGAAGAGCGCCGCGGAGAGGGGCAGGGCATAGCGAAGAGCCCCCTGCGAGACGGCCTCCCTGCGACGCCGCAGACCGCCGAGAACGAAGAGGCCGTGACCGGCGAGGCGCAGAGGACTGAACGCGGCCGAGGCCGCGCTCACCAAAATCCCGTCGAGGAGATGATCATGGCGGCTGCGGGTGATGACGGCCATGCCGAAGAGGAGCGTGAAGGGCGCGACGACGCTCCAGAAACCGGCATTCCATAAGAGACCGGCGGCGAGGATGAGATTCAGGAGGAGACAGAGGATGACGGCGGGTCGGAGGCGCCGTACGGGCGCCGTGATCCAGAAGAGGAACGTCCAGGAGAGGATGGCGAGGGCGTAGCCCGTGCCTCCCACCTCGTGGTAGAGGAAACCGTCGGCGATGACGACGGCGAGAAGAAGCGTCAGGAGGTCGAGGAGGCGCAGGGGAAGGCCCAAGACGCCCTGGGCGGCCGAGAGCGGCTGCGGATGACGACCGGGACGGGATGACTCACCGTCGGGTGCGATGTGCGGCGCGGATTCGGGCATGGATATCCTCACGGGTGGAATTCTCCTCCATCGGGAGAGCCCGGTCGACGGAAATTATCGCCGGCAGAATTCCACGATGCCGCGGGCGATCTCCTCGAGAGGCAGGACCCGCTCCGCGTTTCCCTCCTCCACGGCCGCCTTCGGCATGCCGTAGACCACGCAGGTCTTCTCGTTCTGCGCGATCGTGCGTCCCCCTCCCTTGCGGATGGCGGCCAACCCGTCCGCGCCGTCGCGCCCCATGCCGGTCATGAGGACACCGACGGCCTTCTCCCCGGCGGCCGCGGCCACGGACTTGAGGAGCACGTCGGCCGCCGGCATGTGTCCGCCGACCTTCGCCCCCTCGAAGACGCGCGCGCGGTAGACGCCGCCCGAGCGGAAGATCTCGAGGTGGCGGTCCCCGGGCGCGACGAGGCACTGGCCGGGGCGTACGACGACGCCGTCCTCCGCCACGCGCACGTCGAGGGACGACACCTTGTTCAATCGCTCGGCGAAGGAGGGAATGAAGGAGACCGGCATGTGTTGAACGATGGCGAAGGGCGGCAGATCCGGCGGCAGGGAGGGAAGAAGCGCGGTGAGAGCCGGAGGCCCTCCGGTCGAGATTCCGAGGGCGACGAAGCGCTCGGGATCCAGGCTTCCGGAAGAAGCCGGACGCGAGGTCGGGGACGCCGGAACGGGCCCGGTGACCTCGGGCGCGGCGGCGCGCGCCGGCCGCCGGGCCGGCTTGAAGCGCGCCACCGCCCGGATCTTTCGCGCGAGATCGGCGACGCATTCCTCGAAGGAAGCGCCGCCGGCGGCACTATGGAGCCCTGCCGGCTTGGTCGCGTAATCCGCCGCTCCCCCCTCGAGCGCCTGCAACGTCACCTCCGCGCCCCTTTTTGTGAGGGAGGAGAACATGATGACCGGCCGGGGATTGTCGGAGGCCATGATCCGTTCCAGGACCTCGAGTCCGTCCATCCCGGGCATGTCCATGTCGAGCGTGATGACGTCGGGATTGAGATCGGCGGCCTTGGCGAGGGCGATGGAACCGTTCGGTGCCGTTCCGACGACGGAGAGGCCGGGCACCGCGCCCAACGCGTCGGAGAGCATCTTCCTCATGAGAGCCGAGTCATCGACGATGAGAACACGAGTGTCAGGCATACGCACTTACGCTCCCGTCACGTGGGGTCATCTCGCCTGACCACCCTCAATGCCCTGAAAAGCGTAAGTGCGTATGCCACACCGCTCTCACCCCAGGGCCCGGGTGACGGCCGAGACGATGCGTTCGGCGTCGAAGGGCTTCACGACGAAGTCGGCCGCGCCGAGGCGGATGGCTTCCATGAGGGCGTCACGCTGGTCGATGGCGGAGACCATGACGATGCGAGCCGAGGGATCCTCCTTTCGGATCTCCCTCAATGCCTCGATGCCCGACATGCGCTGCATCACGATGTCCAGGGTCGTGACGTCCGGTTTCATCTCGCGATGCAACGCGACCGCCTCGTCCCCATCCGTCGCTTCCGCCACGATCTCATAGCCTTTCGGCCGCAACGCGTTCGCGATCATGACGCGCATGAAGGGAGCGTCATCCACGATCATCACCCGTTTCCCCATGGCCATCGCCTCCTTTCGCCCGACAGGTCGTGACAAATGGGCGCGGGAGCATCCGGGGAGCCGTGGAGGGTGTGTGTCACGAACCCGCACCATCCGCTCCCGCGCACCTGGTAACCCAACATCACAGCGGCCGACCCTCGCCTTCGAGCGTCGAAACGATCACGTTCCCGGTCGCGGTATCCAGAATCACCTTGCGGCCCTTCGCCCCGCCCACGTCGCGCGCCGCGATGCGCAGGCCCAGCCTCTCGAGCGCTTCCCCGACCGCCTGCTCGTTCCGGGCCCCGATCTTGAGGCCTCCCTCGCCGGTGACGCGGGCGAACATGTTCGCTCCGCCGGCGATCTTCACGGTCAGGTGACGCGCTCCGCCGGCCGCCTCGCGCACGCGCCTCACGAGTTCAGGGACTCCCGTGTCGGCGTACTTGCCGGGCATCGCGCCGTTTCCACCGCCCGAGGGCAGCATGATGTGGGCGATGCCGCCGACACGCGAGCGCGGCTCATGGACGAGGACGCCGACGCAGGAGCCCAGGACGGTATAGAGTCGCTCGGGGGGACGAGCGACCGCGATCTCGCCGATGCCGACCGGCACGAGCGCGCTGCCCTCGTCATGACGTCCCATGTTCCACCAGGCCCAGCTGGGCCAGGATCTTCTCCTGCGAGGCCGGCGCCGGAAGCAGGAAGATGTGGCAGGCCCCGAGACCTGCCTCCGCGTAGTCCCCGCGCGAAAGAGAAATCTCCATCAGGAGCACCTGGTCGGAGACCTCGGCCTGCTCCATGAGAACCTCCTCGAGGATCGCGCCGGCCATGTCGTGCGCGAAATGAGGAGCGCCGGGCCGCGCCGAGAGCTCGACGGCCGAGACGAGAGCGGAGAAGAAGGCGTTCCCGACGATGTTCGCCGTCTCCTCGACCGCCGAACGGTCCAGGGGCGTCCACGCTTCCGCGTCCGCCGGGGCTTTTCCGGTCAGGAGCGCGATGAGGCGCTGGGCCGCGTCCTCCGGGAAGGCGACGAGGAGATTGCCGTCGAGTTCTCCCGTGATCCTCATCAAAAGCCCCACGAGAAGCACCTCGCTTCCGCCGACGAAGGAGGGGACGTCGGAGACGGGGACGGCGCTGACGCGCGTCACGGTCAGGCCGATCCGCGCGTTCGACCACTTCGCGAGGGCCGCCGCGGCCCTCGTGGCGCCGCTCTCCGCGAGAAGCCTCAGGGTGCGCAGGGAGGCGGGACCGATCGAACGAGGGACGCTCATGCGAGGCGCTCCCCGGCACCGAGTCGCGCCGTGTGTCCCGCCGCGTCCACGATGAGAGCGATACGACCGTCTCCGAGAATGGTCGCGCCGGTCAGGCCCTGGACGTGGGCCATCTCGTCCGGCAGGGCCTTGACCACCACCTCTTCCTCGCCGATCAGCCTCTTCACCCGGCAGGCCATGGAACCGCTTCTTGTCTGCACGATCACCGCGTAGCCGGGGCCGGGCGCCCCGGCGTGCTCCAGCCCCAGGGACGAAGAGAGGCCGTGGACGGGGATGACCTTGCCGCGCACGACGGTGACGAGTCGGCCCTCCACGGTCTTGAGGTCCGTCTCCCCGAGCTTCACGATCTCGGAAATCTGCTCGACGGGCACGGCGAGCATGACGCCGCCGTCCTCGACGAGCAGCGCCTTGAGAATCGTCAGGGTCAACGGGATTCTGAGCGTGACCGCCGTGCCTTCACCTTCGCGGGATTCGATCGCGATCGATCCCTTCAACTCCTCGATCCGCGACTTGACGATGTCCATTCCGACGCCGCGTCCCGAGACGTCGGAGATCCTCTCGGCGGTGGAGAAGCCGGGGAGAAAGATCAGGCCGAGGATCTCGGCATCGGCGGGAGTCGCCTCGGCGGGCAGGAGTCCCCGGTCGCGCGCCCGCGCGAGCACACGGCCGCGGTCGATTCCGCGCCCGTCGTCTTCGACGCGGATGCAGACGAGCGATCCCTCGCGATACGCGGAGAGCCGGAGCCGGGCTCCGGCCGCCTTCCCGCCCTTCACGCGCTCCTGGGGCGTTTCGATGCCGTGGTCGAGAGAGTTGCGGATGAGGTGCGTGAGGGGATCACCGAGTTCGTCGATGACGCGCTTGTCCAGTTCCGTCTCCTCGCCCGCGATCTCCAGCACGACCTCCTTCTGGAACTGGCGGGAGAGATCCCTGACGAGGCGGGGAAAACGGTTGAAGACGCTTCCGACCGGCAGCATGCGGGCGGCCATGACGCCGTTCTGGATCGCGGACGAGACGCGGGAGAGCTGTTGAGCCGACGCTTCGAATTCAGCGAAACGGGACCGGGTCGCCGAGACGCCGCGGATGCGCTGGCCCATCTTCTCGATGGCGCCCGCCATCCGTCCTCCATCGCTCAAAGCCTGGGCGCGCTGCTCGAGATCCTCGATCGCCCAGACCAGGTCCTTCATGTCCAATTCGAGGGCCATCTGCTCCGCGAGTCGCTGGAACCGCGCCTTGACGACCACCAGTTCCCCGGCCATGTTCATGAGCGCGTCGAGCTTCTCCAGGTCCACGCGGATGCTCCGGGCAGACGCGATTTCCCGGCCGGCGGTGGACCGAGCCGGCGTCTCTCCGGCGGACGGCTTCGATGCCGGCGCCGCCTCGACCGCGGTGTCCTGCGGCCGTGATGCTTCCGGGCCGGGGAAATCGTCGATCGCGACGGCGGCGACCTGGTCGACGGATGCGGCCCGGCGGAGATCCTCTCCGTCGGCGTCGGTGACGAGCAGGAGTCGGAAAGAGGCCGGATTGAGGGCGACCAGGTCGCGACGCGTCGGTCGCACCGCGAGGACCTGGCCGTGATTCTCGAGGTTCGAGACGACCAGCTCCGCGCGGACTCCGCTGACGACCGTTCCTTCCTCGAATCGGATGACGACGTCACGGATGCGCCCTCCCGCCTCTCTCGCCTCCTCGATTCCCGTCCGCTCGAACTCCGTCAGGTCCCAGGGATTCCTTCCCGCTTCCGGCAACACCGACCCCGTGGAGGGGCTGAACGGGATCTCCTTCTCGCCCGCGCGAATCCTTCCCAGCGCCGCGCGGATGCCGTCCGATTCCTCCAGGAGCCTCGAGATCTCGCGGTCGGTGATCGGAGAAACGGCGTCGCGCAGGGCGGCGAGGGAATCCTCGAGCCGGTGACAGAGACCGGAGAGGCTCGCAAACCCCATCGCGGCGGCTCCTCCCTTCAGGCGGTGGGCGTATCGGAAGGCCTCGTGAACCGCCGCGCCTCGTTCCTCGCCCTCGAGCTTGAGAAGCGCCTTGCCGAGACCTTCGATCTCCTCCTCCGATTCCGCCAGGAAGAGATCGAGGTATCGCGCCCGGTCGGCCGTTTCGGGCTCTTCGTTCCTCCTCAAGTCCCGCAATGCGACATCGGAGACTCCCAGGGACTCGAGGAACCGGGCATCGTCGAGATGGGTCGCCGCGAGAACGACGGTCCGCTTCTCCGCCTCCACAAGGGCCAGGATCTCGGAGAGATCCTCGAGCCGTCTCCGGATCGATCCTTCCGGTTTCAGCTCCCCGGGGAAGCGCAGTTCGAGGATCCGCCGATCCGTCTGCTCCGCGACGAAGAGGTTGAGATCATCGGCTTCGGAGAGAAGGGCGCGGACATCGGGGGAGACGGGAAGGGTGGAGACGAAGGAGGGGGCGGTGTGGCGGGTCGGAATGACGGCCAGGAGCGCCTGTCGCACCGACGCCGTCTCGACGCCTTCGCCTTCGCCTCCCGCCAGCGCCGCGACCAGCGTCGTGAGGACGTCGACGGCGGAGAAGAGGGCATCGATCGCGCCGGGTGAAAGGGCGAGGCGGCCGGCCCTCATCGCGTCGAGAACCTCCTCCAGCGAGTGAGTCAGTTCGGCGGTCTTCTTCAAGCCGACCATGCCGGAGGCGCCTTTCAGGGAGTGGGCGGCCCGGAAGAGCTGGTTGAGCACTTCGCCGCGTTCCACCTCGCCTCCGGCCTCCAGCCGCAGAAGCCCGCCCTGCAGGGACTCGACCAGCTCGCCCGCCTCGTCGAGGAATTCCCGGAGGGTTCCCGGATCCGTCGCGTTCACGGGCGTGTCACCTGGAAGATGCTCGGGCGAATGGCGACCATGCCGGGCAACCGGGGCACCATCGATTCGGTATGGGAGAAGAAAAGATGTCCGCCGCGGGCGCAGGAGGCGACGAGATGCGCCGTGATCTGCTCCTTGGCGGGCGCGTCGAAGTAGATGAAGACGTTCCGGCAGATCACGAGATCGAAGTTCCCGAGGGGCGCGGGATCCTTGAGGTTGTGGGCCTGGAAGCGGCAGAGGCGGCGCACCGCGTCCTTGAGCCGGAACGTTTCGCCGCCGCGGCCGTCGACCGACCGGTCGAAGTACTTCTTCAGCAGCCTCGGCTCCATCGAGCGCACCGCGTAGGGCTTGTAGACGGCCGTGCGCGCCCGCTCGATGACTTCGCGGTTGATGTCCGACCCGACGAGCCGGAGGTTCCACGATGCGGGGTCCGGGAGGTGCTCCAGGAGGACGATGGCGGCGGTGTAGAGTTCCTCGCCGGTCGAGGAGGCGGCAGACCACAGGGAGAAGGACCGCGGCGCCGGCGCGGCTCCGGACGCTCGCTTCGCGAGCGTGGGAATGATGATGTCCTTCAGGAAGTCCCAGTGCTTCTCCTCGCGAAAGAAGAAGGTCTCGTTCGTCGTCAGCGCGTCGAGGAATTCCTGCAATTCGTTCTCGTCGTCAAGGACGCGGCGATGGTAGTCGCCGAAGGTGGGGAGCGCGAGGGCCTTGAGGCGCGGACGGAGACGGTTCTGGACGAGGAGCTTCTTCGTCTCTTTCATCTGGATGCCGGCCTTTCGGTACAGGAGATCGCGGATGAGAACGAACTCCTCGTCCGAGAGGGGAGGACCGGCGAGGGAGGGAGCGGCCCTGCCGGCGCTCTCGGCGTGGCGTCGAACCTCGGGGGACGGCACGGCCATGCGCCTCAGTACTTCCTCAGGCTCATGCGGAGCTGGGCGTCGATACCGCAGATGTGCTCCTTGAGCCACGCGGTGGTGAGCTTCTGGAGGTCCGCGACGAAGCCGGGCGTGATGCCCTCGTTCTTCGCCCGAAGGGAGAGCTTGCGGAAGGTCTCGAGGAAGGCTGCGTGGGCCTTCTTGTTCCGCTCGGCCGACGGACACGCCGACCGTTCCATGAGCGCCTCCTCCTGACCGAAGTGAAGGACGACGTAGGACTTGAGGTAATCGAGCATCTGGGCGATGCGCTTCTTGCCCTCGTCGCGCGTCGCATCGACGAGGGAGAGCTCGTGGATCAGACGGAAGAGTTCCTGGTGCTGCTTGTCGGTCGTCTCGTCGCCGGTCGCCATGGTGGAGGGATCCCAGCGGACGAGATCGTCCGCGTGGGCGGCCGGGACCGGGAGCGCGGCGTGTCCCGGGCCGGCGACGTCGCTCGATTCCGGCGCGGGACGGTCGTCCAGCCGGAAACGTCGCACCAGGTCGAGGAGCGCACCGGCCTGGACCGAGAGTTGTTCCGCCGCCGCCGCGGTCTCCTCGGACGACGCGGCCATCTCCTCGGCGGCCGCCGCGTTCTCGGTGGTCACGGCGGCGACCGCGTCGATGGCCCGGGCGACCTCGCCGGCGCGCGACGATTGATCCGCCATCGACGAGGCGATCTCGTTGACCACGCGCGTGGTATCCTCGACGGTCATGACGATGCGCCTGAGGACTTCGCCCGATTTCTCCGAAAGCTGGGATCCTTCGTTCACGCGATCGGTGGATTCGTGGATGAGCGCGCCGATTTCGCGCGTGGCCTGCGAAGAGCGCTCCGCGAGCTTGCGAACCTCGTCCGCAACCACGGCGAAGCCGCGGCCGTGTTCCCCGGCCCGGGCCGCCTCGATGGCGGCGTTCAGGGCGAGGAGATTGGTCTGGTCGGCGATCTCGGAGATGACGCCGAGGATCTCGGCGATCTGCTCGCTGGAGCGCTTGATCGATTTCATGCTCTCGACGGAGGAGGAAACGTCGGCGCCCCCGGCATCCGCCTCGATCACGGCCATCGCGGCCATGCCCCGCGCCGCCTCCGTATTCCGCGCCGCCTCCGCCACCGAGAGGTTCAACTGTTCGACCGAGGCATTGACCTCCTCGACCGTGGCCGACTGGTTCTGAGCGCCCTGGGAGACGTTCTGGGCGCCGGAGGAGACGTTCTGGGAGGAGGCGGCGATCTCCTCGGAGAGCGCCGCCAGTTTCTCGGCGGAGGCGCGGATACCGCCGACGAGAGAGCCGAGGCCCCGGGTCATGCGATTGAGGGCGGAGGCCAGCTGGGTCACCTCGTCGTCTCCACGCTCCTCCGCCGTAACGGTCAGGTCCCCGGCGGCGGCGCGCTCGATGACGCCGGCCACACCGGCGATGCGGCGGCTCAGTCGGCGGGTGAAGAGCAGGCCGAGGGCGACGGCGACCACGATCGAGACGACGAGGGCGGCCAGAACCGTCCATCGCGCGCGGCGCGATTCAGCCTCAACGAGCGTCGCGCGCATGCGGCTCTCCTCGACCTCGTCGCTCACGAATGCGTCGAGGCGGCCCGAAAAGTCGCGGTAGCGTTCCGCCTGGATTCCGAAGGCCAGCGCCCGGGCCCGCGCCAGGTCTCCGGCGTCGGCCGCGGGGATCAGTTCCTTGTCGCGAGTCCTGACGAAGGCGCTCCAGCTCTCCCCGATTCGCGCGAAAGCTTCGTCCATGTCGCTTGCCCCGAAGCGGGCATAGTTCGAAGCCCGGGCCTCGGCGAGCGCCGCGTCGGCCGCACGGGTGCTCTCGTCGATCTGGGTCCGGAAACGGCTTTTCTCCCCCGGCGTCGTGGCGGAGAGATACTGAACGAGAGCCAGACGGGCGCGCTCGGTCGCCGGGGCGATGCGCGCGAGCTGACCCAGGGCCCGTACGGTCTCGCCGTCGATCTGCTCGAGGGTGCGGGCGGAGCTCGAAACCTGCGTGTAGCCGAATACCGTGCCCGCGGCGCCCATGAGAATGATCGCGGCGATGACGCCCGCCAGTTGCATGCCGATCGAGATCTTCACGGCTTCATCCCTTTCACCGCATCGCGGTTCTTCAAGCCAGGGCCACCCGGAAACGCGACACGAGCTGGCGGAGGTGCTCCGCCTGAGAGGCCATCTCTTCCGCCGACGCCGCCATCTCCTCGGACGAGGACGCCATCTCCTCCGCGGCGGCCGCGTTCTCGGTGGTCACCGCCGCGACCGACTCGATCGCCTTCGAGACCTCGCCCGCCATCGCCGACTGCTCCTCCGTCGCCGCCGAGATCTCGCCGATCGCCGCCGCCGTCCGCTCGATGCCGGAGAGGATCTGTGTGAGCGCGGCACCGGCCTTCTCCGAGAGCGCGGCTCCGTCGTTCACCTGGCCCGTCGACTCCTTGATGAGGTGCGTGATCTCCTTGGCGGCCTGGCTGGCGCGTTCGGCGAGCTTCCTCACCTCGTCGGCCACGACGGCGAAGCCCATCCCGTGCTCGCCCGCCCGCGCCGCCTCGATGGCGGCATTCAAGGCGAGCAGGTTGGTCTGGTCCGCGATCTCGGAGATGACCCCGATGATCTCGGCGATCTGCTCGCTCGAGCGCTTGATCGATTTCATGCCCTCGACGGAGGCGGCGACGGCCCGGCCGCCTTCGTTCGCCTCGCGGGTCGTCGATTCGGCGAGCGTGTTCGCCTCCTGCGCGTTCTTCGCCACGGACTCCACGGAGGTGTTCAACTGCTCGACCGAGGCGTTGACCTCCTCGACGGTCGCCGACTGGTTCTGGGCCCCCTGGGAGACGTTCTGGGCGCCCGAGGAGACGTTCTGCGACGAGGAGGCGATCTCCTGCGCCGAGGCCGCCAATTGGTCGGCGGTCGATCGTACCTGGCTGATGACGAGAGACGTCTGTTCCACCATGCGGTTGAGGGAGTCGGCGACGTCGCCGAACTCGTCGCGCGTCGCGACATTGACGCGCTCGCGCAGATCGCCGTCCGCGACCTGCGCCGCGGCGCGCTTCACCTCGGCGAGGACGCGCGTGATGCCTCGCGAAAGCCGGAAACCCAGGCCCAGGGCGACCAGGACGCCGATCCCGGTGGCGAAGACGATGACCCGGTCGGCGATCGTCTCGGCCCGGTCGGCCCCGCGTGCCGCCGCGAAGGCCGCATCCTCGTTGATCTTCACGAGGCGGTGGAGGAGTTCCTCGGCGGCTTCGAACGAGGGGACTTCGACTTCGCGGTTGTGGCGATTCAATTCCTCCCAGACGGCCTGCGTCTTCGGGAGCGCGTTCAGGCGATGAAACTCCTCGTGATCCTTGAACCACGTCTCCCACCTCGGGACGAATTCCTTCCAGGCGGCGGCCTCCTCGGCCGTCTGGGGAAGCGGCTCGTACTTCGCCCACGCTTCGCGATACCTCTGCTGCGCGGCCGCGCAACGATCCCTTTGCCCGGCCCTTTGCTCATCCGTCAGGGAGGGATTGAGCATCGCATACTCGGTGCTCATGATCTCGGTCTGGGCGTCCTTGATGACGAGGAGCGCCTCGACGCTCGGAAGACGCACGTCTCCGATCTCGTCCGTCGCCCGCATGATTTCCGAGGCGCCCCAGTAACCCGCGACTCCGACACCGACGGTGACGGCCGCCACCGCCAGGAACCCGCCGATCAACTTCGCCTTCACGCTGATGTTCATGCCGATCCTCTACTTTCCCGCTTCCATGAGCTTTTGTTTTTCCGTTCCGGAGAGAATCCGGTCGAGGTTCAGGAGGATGATGAGCCGACCCTGCACCTTGCCGACGCCTTCGAGGTAATCGTGGCCGATGCCGGAGACGACGGTCGGAGGAGGCTCGACCTGGTCCTCCGATACCCTCAGGACCTCGGAGACGGCGTCCACGACGACGCCGAGCACGCGCCCTTCGACATTGACCACCACGATCCGGGTCTGCGCCCCGATCTCCGCCGCTCCCAGATCGAATCGCTTTCTCAGGTCGATGACGGGAATGACCCGGCCGCGCAGGTTGATGACGCCTTCGATGAAGGCCGGCATCTGCGGCACCCGCGTCACTTCCTGGAAACGGATGATCTCCTGCACTCTCATGATGCCGACGCCGTATTCCTCGGACCCCAGCTTGAAGGTGACGAGCTGGCGAAGCCGTCCGCCGTTCGCGTCCATGGCTCTCGAATCGTTCATGCGGGACCTTTCACCTTGGAATCGGCCGGCGGGGGCGACACGAGGGACAGGGCCTCCTCCAGCGTGTCACGCGTCAGGATGAAGGAACTGAGCCGCGTGATCTCGAACAGCTTGCGAACGGCGCCCCGCGGCGCGGCCAGGACGAATCGCCCGGATTCGCGACGAGCCCGGCGCCAGGCCATGAGGAGAACCGAGATGCCCTGCGAGTTCAGGTAGTCGAGACGCGAGAGATCGAGAATGACGCGCTTCGAACCGAGAGACTCGAGAAGGGAATCCATCTCGGAAAGCTGGGCGTCCTCCGCGGAACCGATGAGCGCGATGACGTGCGCGCCGTTCTCCAGGGATTCGCGGATCTCCATCATGAGGACCGCTCCGCCGCCGGGACGGGCTCGCCCTTCCGCCTCCGGAACGTCATGCGGCAGACGTTCCCTTTCCCGCTCCACTCGGCCCTGTCACAGAAGGAACGGATGAGGAAAAGTCCCCGGCCTCCGGGGGATTCACGGATCGTGTCCGTGATGACCGAGGGGTCGAACCCCGGGCCTGGATCCACGACCGTGATCGTCCCCTCGTCGCCCTGGAAGACCGCTTCGATGCGGATCGAAAGATCGGGGTTGGACATGGTGCCGTGCACGACGGCGTTGGTGAAGGCCTCGTCGAAGGCCAGCCGCACTTCCCAACGCCGGGAACGGAACCCGGCGGCGTCCGCGACGGCGAGGATCTGGCCGGTCACGACGGTGCGCCGCGTGATATCGGCGGGAACCTCCATCGAGAAGGAATGGGAACCGGTACGGCCCGACTCCTCCATGAGACGCAACTCGGTGATCCGTCCATGGGCGCGGTCGAGAACCTTCAGAAGGTTCTTTTCGTCGCAGGGCTTCTGCAGGAAGTCCGTGGCGCCGGCGCGCAGGGCGTCCCGGCATCGGTCCACCGTGCCGAAACCTGTCAGGACGACGACGGGAACGTCGGGATGCTCGGATCGGAGTTCCTGCAGGAGACCGATCCCGTCCAACCGGGGCATCAGGAGATCGGTGAGCACGATATCGGTCGGTTTCTGATGGAACTGGGACAGGGCCTGTTTACCATCGGAAGCGACCGAAACGACCCAACCCGCCTCTTCGAGCATCTCCCTGAGACCGATCATCACGGGCAGGTCGTCTTCGGCGATAAGCACGCTTTTCTGACTCATGAAGAGGAAAATTATGCAGATTGCATACCAATCGAAGAATGTTGGAAAAACGAGAGTTATAACCATAAGTATCGCTCATAGGCGATACTTATGGTTTCGATGGATGAGCTGAAATCCTGCTAATGTTTGCAATTATATGAGATATATCTATCTCTTCAAGGCGATACGCTTTTCCGCTGAATCCCCAATCTTTTGATGAGCCTGAAGAGTGCGTTCCGGTTGATCCTGAGGCGTCGCGCCGTTTCAGATATGTTGCCTTCACATTCGTGCAACGTCGCCTGGATGCGGCGGCGCGCCCACTCGTCCGCGGCTCTCTGACGGGCCTGCCGGAACGGAAGAACCTTCGCATCGCGATCGGGAGGAGAGACATCGAGGTCCCCTTCGTCGAACACGATCCGGCCGCGCGGGCCGGTTCCTTTCTGTGCGCGCGCTCTCTCCAATACGTTGGATATCTGTCTCACGTTTCCCGGCCATTCGCATCTCAGGAGGAGGGCCAGCGCACCGGCGGAAATCTCGAGGGATTCACCAGGCGCCTGCATGCGGTCGAGAAGACTGCGGCAGATCGCCGGAATATCCTCGGGGTGCTCGGAGACCGAGGGCATGCCGACAGGGAGGACGTTCAGGCGGAAGAAGAGGTCCTCGCGAAAGTCCCCCCTGCGGACACGGTCGGGGAGGTTCTGGTTCGAGGCCGCGATCACGCGGATATCGACGTTCAGGCACCGCTCCGCGCCGAGCGGCCAGATTTCGCGCGTCTCGATCGCGCGGAGAAGCTTCGGCTGAAGATCCAGCGGCAGGGAGTTGATCTCGTCTAGAAAGAGCGTACCGCCGGAAGCGAGAGCGAAGCGTCCCGCCTTTTTCCGTCCGGCTCCCGTGAAGGCGCCGGCTTCGTGCCCGAAGAGCTCGCTTTCGGCCAACTCGCGAGGAATCGCCCCGACGTTGACGGCGACGAAGGGGCCGCGGCGCCGGGCGGAGGCCTCGTGGATGGCGTGAGCGGCCAGCTCTTTTCCCGTTCCGGTTTCACCCGTGATGAGCACCGGCGCATCCGATGCGGCCGCCGAGTCGATCTCCCGGTATACGGTCCTCATCCTCGGGCTCGATCCGACCAGTCCGCCGCGCCCGCCCCGCAGGGCCTGCTCCCTCAGCTTCAGGGTTTCGGCGAGCTCGCGGACGTGGATCAGGAGTTCCTCGGGGTCGAAGGGCTTGGTCAGGTAAGTCAAGGCGCCGCGCTTCATCGCCTCGACCGCGGTCGGGATCGAGGCGTTACCGGTCATGAGGATGACGGCGATGGACGGCCTTCGCTTCCTGGCTTCGGCGAGGAGTTCGAGCCCGTTGGAGCCGGGCAGAACGAGGTCGGTCAGGAGGAGGTCGACGGCGGACAAATCCCGCTTCAGGGCATCGTCGGCGGAGACGGCCGCCGAGGTGTCGTGACCGTTCTCCTCGAGGATCTCCACGAGGCCGGAGAGCACGGCCGCATCGTCTTCGACGACGAGAATTCTCATGCCCGGCCGGGAAGCGTGATCCGGAAGCGAGCGCCGCCGCCTTCGTCGGCGCGCCGGTTCCCGGCCGTGATCGTCCCGCCATGCTCCTGGATGATGCGTCTCGTGATGGTGAGCCCGAGACCCGTGCCCGTCGGCTTGGTCGTGTATTTCGGCTCGAAGACCTTCTCGGGGTCGATATCGCCGAAGCCGGGGCCCGTATCCTCGAAGAGGATCTCCACGGTTCGCTCCGGGGTGCGACGGAGGCTGACGTCGATCCGACCGCCGGCGCCGACGGCCTGCCGCGCGTTTTCCAGGATGTTGATGAAGACCTGCTGGAGTCGGTCTCCGTGGGCGGTGATCGCGGGCAGGTCCGGATCGGAATGGACGGTGACGGCGACGTTGCGGGAGACGAAGCCGACTTCGTAGAGGAGGAGCACACCTCTCAGGAGTTCGGCAAGATCGACCTCGCCCACGCCCTCGGAGGGGCGCCGGGCGAGCCCGAGAAGCGCACGGACGGTGCGTCCGATCCGGTCGACCTGCTCCTGGATCAGCCGGATCTTCGTCTCCTTCTTCTCCTCGCCGGCGAGAAGGCGCGCCAGGGAGTCCGCCTGCATCTTGATGGCGAAGAGGGGATTGTTCACCTCGTGGGCGACGGTCGCGGCCAATCGACCGAGCATGGCCTCCTTCTCGATCGCCGCGAACCGCTCCTCCTCCATCCTCTTCCGCTCGGTGATGTCCTCCTTCACCGCCACGTAATGCGTCACCATGCCACGGTCGTCGCGGATCGGCGAGATGATCGCGCTTTCCCAGTACAGGCTTCCGTCCTTGCGCCTGTTGTGGAACTCTCCCTTCCAGTCCGCGCCGGAGGCGATCGTTTCCCACAGTTTCCTGTATTCCTCCGGGGACATCTCCCCCGATTTGAGCACGCGGGGGTTCTGACCGAGAAGCTCCGCGGGAGAATACCCCGTCGTTTCCGCGGCCCGCGGGTTGGCATACTCGATGCGCCCGTCGCGGTCGGTGATGACGATCGAAGCCGTGCTCTGTTCGACGGCCCGCAGGAGCCTCCGGCTCTCCTCGATTGCCCTGCGGCGGCAGATCAGCGACCAGATCTCGGTCGCCATGAGCCAAAGCTGGGCCACGTCCCCGTCATCATAGGGCTCCTTCTTGTTGCCCACGCCGAGGATCATACGGATCCGCCCCTCGTCGAAGACCGGGACGCTGGCGTGCCTCGCCACGTGCGTGTGTCCCTCGGGGTAGCCCTTGCGCCCGGGCAGGCCCTGGTAGTCGTTGTGGACGACCGGCGCGCGGCGCCGGACGCAATCGGCCCACACTCCCGCCTCCTCGAGGGCGTATTCCCCCTCCTTGGCCAGCGCGCAGGATTCCATGACGTTGCCGGTCCAGGTGAAGAGACGAATCCTGTTTTCGTTCTCCTCGACGAAATGGAAATATCCGATTTCACTCCCGGTCAGCATCACGGCCTCGTCGAGGGCCGCGCGCACGAGTTCCCGCTCGGACATCTCCGAGAACCGGGACGAGAGGTCGAGGAAGAAGGTCATGCGTTTCTCGTGCAGGTCGCGCTGCCGCTCCTCGCGCTCTCGTTCGCTCATGTCGCGGAAGAGCCCCTGCACGACACTGCGCCCATCCTCCTGGACGATGACCCGGGCGCTGATTTCGACGGGAACGCGGCGTCCGTCGGAGGTGATCACGACGTGGGGCGTCGGGGCCGCGCCTCCATCCGATATGTGCATTCGGAAGTGGTCCACCGCGCTCTCCCTGAGATCGTCGGGGTGGAGACGGCTCTGGTGCAGGCCGACCAGTTCTTCGCGAGGGCGACCGGTGAGGCGGCTCGCCTCCTCGTTCGCGTCGAGGATGATCCCGCTCTCGGCATCGGCCACGATGATCGCGTCCCGCGCCAGGTCGAAGAGCTTGCGATACCTCGTTTCGCTCTTGGACCGCGACTCCTCGGCCTGCTTCCGACTCGTGATGTCGCGAGCGATGCCCAGGACGCGCGTGACCTTTCCTTCCTCGTTCGGGACCGGGATCAGGCGGATGTCCATCCAGAGCGGCCGAGCGGCGGTAACGAGCAGGTTCTCGTCCGACTGGGCGCGCCGGGTCGCCATGACGTGACGCACCGCGGCGAGGTAGCCTTCCGCCGCAGGCGGCGGAAAGACATCGAAGATCGTGCGGCCGACGAGGTCTTCGGGCGCGCGGCCGAGCATGGAGGCGCCGGGACGGTTGACGAAGTGGTAGCGCCCCTCGGCGTCGAGGAGGAAGACCGCGTCGGGCGTGGCGTCGGTCAGGGTTCGATAGCGCTCCTCGCTCTGGACCAGGCTTCGCGTCGTCTTCCAGCGCGCCAATTCCGCCGCCGTCCGTGAGGCGAAGATCCGCAGCACGTCCATCACGATCGAAGTGTTCTCGATTTCGCGGCGGAAGAGGACGGCAAGGTGGCCGATGGGAGCTCCATCCGGATCGTGAAGGCGGATGCCGACATAGCCATCGATCCCCATCTCGGCGAGAACGGCGTCCTCGGGAAAGAGAGCGGCAACGTCGTGCGCGAAGCAGCAGGAGCCGTCCTGCTTCGCCTGCTCGCAGGGCGTGCCGCGCAAGGGATATTCGATGTTGGGGACCTGGGCGCCGTCGACGAAGAGCGACAGGGTCTGGACCACTGGGCCGACGAAGGAACCGCAGAGCGCGATGTCGGCGCCGAGCGCGCGCGCCATGCCGGAGGTGACGGCGTCGAGGTAACCCGTCTCGGTCACGCCCGCCGCCGACTGCATCACATGGCGGAGCGCCTCGTGGAGCGCCTCCTTCTCGGTGCGGTCGTGGATGATCGCGAGGAGACGTCTCGAGCCCTCCAGGATGAGGACGCGCGCGCTGATCGAGACGGGCAGGGTTCTTCCGTCCCTTCGGACAAGACGAACCGTTTCGGCGCGGCCCTCGCCCATGAAAATGAAATCGCGGAAGAGGCGTCGCGTCTCGCCGCGTTCAGGCGGAGGCGCCAGGTCCGTGAAGGCGATCTCCAGAAGTTCGCGGCGTGCGTAGCCGAAGAGCGACAGTGCGCGGGCGTTGGCGTCCACGATCCGCCCCGTCTTCGCGTCCGCGACGACCATCGCCTCCGGGGCGGACTCGATCAGCGCGCGATACCGGGCTTCGCTCTCCGAGAGCCGCGCCTCGGTCCTTTTCCGCTCCGTGATGTCGAAGGAATACTCGATCATCCGGACCAGTTCCCCGCTCGCGTCCAGCACCGGATAGGCCCGGACCTCGACGTCGTGCAGATGCCCCTCCGCATCGACATGCCGGTGTTCCACCACGACGGGCTTACGGGTCCGGCGCATCTCGTCAAGAGGGCAGAGATGATCGCCGCCGCCGCAGGGGCGGTCCGAGCCATGGCTCATGGCGTGGCAGGTCAGGGCCCCTGAGAAGCGGCCGGCCCGGGCGGCGGAATTGGCGAGGACGATCTGGTAGGTCTTTGCATCGACGACGTAGAACGGATGGGCCAGCGCTTCCGTGGCCGACTCGAGAAAACGCTTCTGCGCCTCGAGTTCCTCCCGGGCGCGCACCTGTTCGGTGATGTCGATGATGCCGCCGATCAGGCCGATGATCTCTTCCCGGGAGTCCCTCAGGGGTGCCTTGTGGAAGACGACGACGCGTTCGTCGCCGCCTGCCGACATCACCTTCCACTCGTAGACCTGCGTTTTCCCCTCGGCGAAGAGACCTTCGTCCATCTCGCGGTAGCGGTCCGCCAGGTCCCGCGGTGCGATCTCGTGGACCGTTCTTCCCAGGATCTCCGACGCCGGCCGCCCCAGGAAATCCTCGAACGCCTTGTTGCAGCCCGAGTAGCACCCTTCGCGGTTCTTGATGAAGACGGGAACGGGCAGGGTTTCCAGGAGAGTTTCGAAGAAGCGTTTCTGTTCACGCAGGAGGCGTTCG
Organism: uncultured bacterium; assembly: GCA_964637705.1. Lineage (GTDB taxonomy): Bacteria > UBA8481 > UBA8481 > UBA8481 > UBA8481 > CAZWVM01. The sequence goes on along the minus strand of CAZWVM010000016.1, from coordinate 8,404 downwards.
GCATGGCGGAGCCGGAGCGAGGAGCGGATGCGAGCCAGCAGGACGCGAAGGGATATCGGCTTCTGCAGGAAATCGTCGGCTTCGGACTCCAGCCCGGCTCCGCGGGTCTCCTCGTCGATCCGCGTCCCCGACATCAGGATGACCGATATGTCACGAGTGCTCTCATCCGATTTCAAACGTCGACAGAGTTCGATGCCATCTCCGTCCGGAAGGTTGACGTCGACGAGGCAGAGATCGGGAGGTTCCTGCTCGATCCTGTTCAGGCCGGCCGCGAGGTTCATGGCATTCTGAACCCGATAGCCTTCCGACTCGAGAAACTCGCCCAGGAGGTCGAGATTGGCCTCGTCATCCTCGACGATCAGAATGCGATCAGGGGTCTGGGATCCGGAGGTCGGCACGGCCGGTATTCTATCGAAAAGTGCCACAGCGGAGTAGGGGTACGGGCCCGTCCCTTTCGGGCATTGACAGAATTCAGTGCATCTGGTTCCCTCGTCGCTTCGCTGGGTCTCGGGATCCGGCATGAAAGAGAGGAATTTCACATGTTTCGCCCGCAGATCAAGGTCTTCGACTGCACCATCCGCGATGGAGGACTCTGCAACGACCACAAGTTCTCGCACGATTTCGTGAAGCGCGTCTTCCAGGCCCTGAAGCACGCGGGCGTCGATTACATGGAACTCGGATACAAGTCCTCGCGCAGCCAGTTTTCTTCCGACGAGTTCGGGCCCTGGAAGTTCTGCGACGAGCGCGACATCGAGCAGGTGGCCGAGGCCTGCGACACGAAGATCTCGTTGATGGGCGATGTGGGGCGCTTCGAAGTTTCCGATGTACCGAGCCGCTCGAACTCCCTCGTCAACACCTACCGGGTCGCCTGTTACGTCAAGGACATCGACAAGGCGCTCGCCCTGATCGAGCAGTTGAAGGAGAAGGGCTACGAGACCTTCGTCAACATCATGGCCGTCTCGCACGCCCTGGAGCCGGATCTCGACGAGGCCCTGAGGCAGGTCGAGGAGTCGAAAGCCGTCGACGGCGTCTACCTCGTCGACTCCTTCGGCTACCTCTACTCCGAGCAGGTTCACTACCTCGCCATGAAGTACATCCGGAACTGTCCCTCCAAGAAGGTCGGCATCCACACTCACAACAACCAGCAACTCGCCTTCGCCAACACCGTCGAGGGCATCATCAAGGGGATCAACTACCTCGACTGCACCATCTACGGCATGGGCCGCGGCTGCGGCAATTGCCCGACGGAACTCCTGATGGGATTCCTCAAGAACCCCAAGTTCAACCTGCGGCCCATCCTCGACGTCATCTCTTCCGACTTCGTCGACCTGCTCGAGAAGTACCGCTGGGGCTATCAACTGCCCTACATGATCACCGGGATCATGAATCGGCACCCGCGCACCGCGATCGCGCACATGGAAGGGCCGGACTGGCGCAAGTTCACGGAGTTCTACGAGGCCCGCCTCGCGGACGAGGATCTCGCCTGACCTGAACCGCCATCGCCGCCCCGGCCGCGCCGCTCCTCTCGGGCCGCGCCGGCCGGGGCGATTTGCCCGCCGGTCATTTTCGAACTGATCGCGCTTCCGTTTGATCTCGCCAACCTTTCATCATCGTCTAACTCCTGAAAAACAATCGGCATGCATCTTGAAGGTAGTCCTGACGGACTCCGGGGGGAGAAAGGCGGCGGACGGATGCTCAACCTCCTCAGGTTCGATCACCGTGATTACTTCGGCGTGCCCGAGACGGACCGTGTCCTGGCGGACCACGATGCCTGCGACCGCCGGGTGCAGGAGATCTACACGCGGTCGCTTGCCCAGGCGCTCGCGAGCCTCGGGTCGGCCGCTCCGGCCGTCGCCGTGCCCTACAATTGCGGAGCCCTCATCGCGACACCGGGCGGCAGGCTCGTCGGCATCGACGTGGCTCTCATCGCCGATCACTACTACGGCGGGCGCCGTTGGGAGATCCCGCGCTGGCTCTACGGCCTGGCGGCGGAACGCCTCGACATGCTCGTCGTCTCCCACGGCCACCTCGATCATTGCTGGATCGAACTGATCCGCGCGATGATCGAGCGGGGAAAGACCGTGATCGTGCCCGAGGGCATCCGGGCTTGCGGCATCGACGTTCCGTGGGGCTGTCGCGGCGTGGCGAACGGGACGGAATTCTGGTGGGAGGGGATGCATTTCGCCTTCACGATCTGCCCCCACGTCTACGACAACGGCCGCAACATTCCGGTGTTGACGACGCGCCTATGGGACGGACAGCGGGTCTATCTCCACACGTCCGACAGCGACACGACCTTCCGCGAGGCCTTCCACTGGTATGATCGTTACCCCGTGGATGTCCTTCTCTTCAAGCTCGGCGGAGTCTCTCCCTGTCTCGACGAGTACGAGGAACTTGTGCGCGCGGTCGAGAGGATCGATCCGCGGCAACTGATCCTCCCGATGCATCTCTCGGAACTCGCTCACAAGGGCACCGAAGCGGCGATGCCCTACGGCAGGGCGTACGAACTGATGATGAGATGCAACGGCGAGGGGAGACTGGGGCGGCGTCGCTACGGAGTTCTCTTCGGGAACCGAGCGGTCCGGCTGGCGGCATGAACGCGGAATACCTGCTCATCGTGGGGGAGAAGCCGGAGATGATCGGCCCCTTCGCCACGCCGGACGAATCCGAGAGGACGCTCCGAAAGCGCCTGCAGGCCGCGGGGAAGATGCCGTCCGTCGTGCTTTCGATCTACTACGCCTACGGAACGCCGCAGGCCCGGATCGAGCCCTTGAACGCCGGCTACCTCGACTGGCTCAGGAACGAAACAGGAAACGGACCCTACCAGGTCGCGCGGCGCTAGCGTCCGACATCCTCGGGTTCCGGGATCGGCACGGAGAAAGCCTTGAAGAATCTCCAGGCTTCCTCGGCGGCGTCGATGAGCATGGTCGAGGGCCCCATCAATCGCTCCGGGAGCATGGGCGTTTGTCCGGGCCAGCCGTGTCCCACGCCGCGCAGTCGCCAGTGCATGACAGGGGCATTGCCGGTAAGAGGTTCGGATCGGAGCAACTCCGCGGATTGAGCGGCGCGGCCTGGGACCGAATCGGCCGCCAGCGTCTCCACGACGTGCGAGTCCGGCGAACAGCCGTTGAATCGCGCCCACGCGGCGAGCATCGCCGGGACGTTCCCGTGCCAGGAGCGATTGTTCGTCATGGGAAACGGAGGCCCCCAGCCTCCCGCGTAGAGGGCGCGGGGATCATCGACGCTGTGGATGGAGAGGATCGGCACGCGCCGGCGCGGTGGAGTCGCGGGAGGGGCGATGCAGCCGGCGACCGGCGCCACCGCCGCGATGAGCTCTGGAACCTCGGCCGCGAGCCTCCAGGACAGCATCCCGCCGTTGGAGTGCCCTGTGGCGTATACTCGCGCGCGATCGACCGGGATGCGCGCCGCGAGATGATCGAGCACGGCCACGGTGAAACCCACATCATCGACGTTCCGCTCCACCGCGTATCCGCAGCATGTTCCGGCGTTCCAGGTGAGGAGTTTCTTGCGAAGCCGTCCCGTGCCCGCCGGGTAGGCGACGATGAAACCTTCCCGGTCGGCCACCGCGTCCAGGCCGTAGTTCTCCTGCATTCCCTTCGGATCGCCGCCTCCTCCGTGGAAGGCGAAGACGACGGGCAGGGCGCGGCCGGTCGAGGCCTGCGGCGGCACGTGAGCGAGGTAGTAGCGGTTCCTCCCGCCGTGGCGCAGCGGAAGCTCGTAGTCACCGGGCGCCATCGCGATCGCGGAGGCCGCGACGGGGAGAGCGGCGAGGAGAGTGAGGAGCGCCGCGGCCGCGAAGGACCTCGGCCGTGCCGTCATTTCCCGCCGAGGGAACGGCCGGAGAAAGCGACGCGTCCCCAGGGCGTCTCGATTGCTCCGGCGGGCCGGATCCGGGCCTCGCCGATCTGACCGCCCGAGAGGGCCTGGAAGAGCGCGCCGATCAGCGAAACCTCGCCGGTCAGCTCCAAGCCTCCTTTTCCATTGGCGTCGATGCGCGAACCCGTAGAGGCACGGATGCCGCCGAGCGGGATGTCGCCGATGACGACCTCGTAGCCCATGCCGTCGATCCCCAGGGGAAAGACGTTCGGGTTGCCGATGTCGGCGTTCACGGTGAAGCGCGCGTTGCCCATCGAGAACTCGGGCTTCCCGACGCGGACCGAGGAGAAGGTCGGGGGCCTCAGCACCGGGAGCTTTCCGGAATGGGAGAGGGGCAGTTCCCAGCTCTGGCCGAGGGCGGAGACGAGGAAGGAGCCGCCGAGGCGGTAGTCGACCTCCTGCTTGTCGGAGAGCGAGGAGGCGATGGCGAAGATGTCGGCGAAGGAGAGCCGCACCGGGAGCGTGGCGGCGCCGGTGCCCGAGGAGGGGAGATCGAGTCCGCTTTCATGACGGCCCACGGCGAGCTTGCGGCCCGCGATCTCGATCTCGTATCGAAACGACGGGGTCTTGATCGGCACGGGCAGGGGATTCTCCACCTGCGCGTCGAACTCCAGGTTCACCCCGGTGAAGTCGATGCCGGCGATCCGGGGGGAGAGACCGGTCACGCGGGGCGGCTGGATGATCGAGGCGACCTGCGCGGCGGAACAACCGGCGAGGACGAGGAGCGCGACGGCCAGGGAGCGCCGTGCAAAGGAAGGATCGAGGATCATGGTACGGCTCCTTTCGGAATACCGGATCATTCTGCACGAAACGTGCCGCGCCCGCTATCCTTCGTTGTCGCCCCCTGGGGCGGGCCGTATACTGGACATTCGACATGCACGAGTGGAGCCTGGCAACCGAGTTCGTGAGGAATCTCGAAAGAGAAGGAAACGAGCGCGGAGCGGCCCGGATCACGAAGGTGAAACTGCGGATCGGATCCCTGAGCGGGGTCTCGATCGAGGCCTTTCGCTTCGCCTTCGAGGCCGCGGTTCCCGGCACGAGCATCGCGCCGGAGGCCTTGGAGATCGAGGAGATCCCGGCGGCGTTCGCGTGCCGCTCTTGTGGTTTCCAGTTCGCCGACGCGGGCGGATTCGATCCCTGTCCGTCCTGCGGATCGATCGAAAAGGAATGCCTGAGAGGAACCGAGATGGAAACCGTGAGCTTCATGATGGAGGAATCCGATGTGTGAATCCTGCGGATGCGGAGGGCCGGTGACGACGGCCGGGCACGGGCACGATCACCCGAACGGCCATGACCAGGCTCATGCGCATGGACACGATCACGGCCACGATCGGGGAACCGAAGTTGCCTGGGGCGGCGACCTTCTCGAGCACAATCGCCGCTTCGCCGAGCGGAACCGCGCGCACTTTGCCGATCATGACGTGGCCGTCGTCAACGTTCTGGGGTCGCCGGGCGCGGGCAAGACCACGCTTCTCGCCACCACCATCGAGAGACTGTCCGCCGAACTGACGATCGGCGTCATCACCGGGGACCTGGCGGGCGACGAGGATCGGAGGCGCCTGGTGCGGCCCGGCGTGGCCGTCCACCAGATCGAGACCGGGCGAGTCTGCCATCTCGACGCGCACATGGTCGGACATGCGGCGGAGCACCTGCCCGTGGACGATCTCGATCTGCTTTTTTTAGAGAACGTCGGCAACCTCGTCTGCCCCGCTTCCTTCGACCTCGGAGAATCGAAGCGGGTCGTGGTGCTGTCGATGGCCGAGGGCGACGACAAGCCGTCGAAATACCCCGAGATGTTCCGCTCGGCCGACCTCGTGGCCCTCTCCAAGTGCGACCTCGCCCCCCACGTCAACTTCGACCGGGACCGGGCCGTCCGCGACATCCGCCGCCTGCGCTTCACGGCCGACATCCTGCCGCTCTCCGCGCGCACGGGCGAGGGGATCGAGTCATGGCTGCACTGGCTGAGGCACCTCGTGCCGGCGAAGCGGTGAGGGACGATCCGCGGGCGGCCTCGATCGAGGCCCGCGTCTACCGCTCGGGCGGCGAGACGGTCCTCTCCGTCGCCGACCTCCTGCGCTACTTTTCCGAACACGGCTCGCTCCGCGTCTCGGATCTCCACCTCAAGGCCGGCTGTCCCCCCGTCTACCGCGTGGACGGCGCGCTCCAGCGCCTGCAGTCCGCGGATCTCGACGCGGCGACGGTCGAGGCCCTGGCGAGGAATCTCCTGACCCCCGAAGAGTGGCCGCGGCTCGAGGCGAAGCGATCGCTCGACGGATCTCTCATCACCGACCGCATGCAGTTCCGCTACAACGCCTTTTTCGAGAACGACGGGCTGGCGATCGCCGTGCGCGCGCTCGAGCCGACGCCGATGCAGGTCCAGTCCGTGGGATTTCCGAACGGCGCCTGGCAGGACATCGTGGCGCGGCAGTGGGGGCTCGTTCTCGTCACCGGCATCACCGGCGCCGGCAAGTCCACGACCATCTCGGCGCTCATCAACCACATCGCCGAGACGCGGGCGTGCCGCATCATCACGCTCGAGGACCCGATCGAGTACCGCCTCTCCTCGCGCGCCGCGCTCGTTTCGCAGCGCGAGGTGGGGCGCGACGTCGAGGACTTCGCGCACGGGCTGAGGGACTGCCTGCGCGAGGATCCGGACGTGATTTTCGTCGGCGAGATGAGGGACCGGGAGAGCGCGGCGTGGACGCTGACCGCGGCCGAGACCGGTCACCTCGTCTTCTCGACCTTGCACACGCGCGACGCGCGCGGGACGGTCACGCGCATCATGGACATGTTCCCGGCGAACCAGCAGGACGAGGTGGCGAGCCAGCTGTCGCTCGGGCTCTCGCACATCGTCTGCCAGAAGCTCATCCCGCGCGCCGACGGCCGCGGACGCGTCGCGGCGATGGAGATCCTGAACAACAACTACGCGACTTCGAACATCATCCGGACGCGCAAGCTCGAGCAGATCTTCACCGTGCTGCAGACCCGCACGAAGGACGCGCCGGACGAGCGGATGACGACCCTGGAGCGCTCGCTCGTCAACCTCGTCCGCTCGGGCGTGATCGCCGCGTCCGAGGCGGAACAGTGGGCGAACCAGCCGCAGGTCCTTAGGGACGAACTGCAGAGGCTCGACGGCTGAGGTGAGGCGATGGGCCGGGATCGGGTCGGTCCTCGTCTGCGTTCTTGCCCTCTCGTCCGCCTGCGGCGCGCCTCCACGCGGGAACGCCGCTGCCGGCTCCCCCCCGTCGCGGATCGTCGCGCCCTCGCCGTCTCCGGCCGCCGGCCGCCCCGTGGCCGCCCTCTGGGACACCTACTATCTCGCCGCCGCTCTCGACGTGATCGGGAACGCGCGCGAGGAGATCGACGTGGTGCAGTTCGAGTTCGCGTATGGGCCGGCGGTGGAGAAGATCCAATACGCCCTGGCCGCGGCCGTGAGGCGCGGCGTGAAGGTGCGCGTCTGGCTGGATGATGAACCCCGGGTCTCGGGCGTCTCCCTGCCTCATCTTCTCGACCGCGGCATCGACGCCGCTCTCGACGGGAGCGACACGAGGGTTCACACGAAAATGATCCTTGCGGACCGCCGCTGCGTACTCTTCGGCTCGACGAACTTCAGCGCCTCGTCGATCCTCCGGAACCACGAGACCGATCTCCTCGTCGAGGACCCGGCCGTGGGGGCCGCCTGCGCGGAATACGCCGCGCGTCTGCGTGCCGCGCCGGACGTCTCTGCGGACCTGGCGGAGGTTCGCTTACCGGGGTTGACCGTCTACTTCGATCGCGGCTTCGAGCCGGCGCTCATGGAACTTCTCGGTTCGGCGTCGCGGCGGATCGACCTGCAGATGTACGGGACGAGCCTCTACCTCGACGATTCATCGAGTCCTTCGACCCGCGCCTTCACGGCGCTCCGCACCGCGGCGGGCCGGGGCGTGAAGGTCCGGGTGGTTCTCGAGAGGGCGCAGGACGACGACTTCGGGCGCGAGACGAACCGCCGCAACCGCGAAACGGCGGAATACCTCCGCGCGGGGGGCTGCGAGGTGCGATTCGATCGCGCCGACGTCATCTCGCACGCCAAGCTCGTGATCGTCGACGAGACCGCGACCGTGGGGTCGATGAACTGGGGATTCGGCGGATTCCGGCGATACCACGAACTGAACGGCGTGGTCACGGAGGAACGATCCGTCGCCGATCTCTCGCGCTACTTCGAAACGCTATGGGAGGAGGCGGGGGAGTAGAGGGAGCTACCGTCCGCGCCTGAGCAGGCGACCCCTTCGCTTCAGCCCCGGCCTCGGCTCGCGGTCCGGTTCGGCCATCCAACGCATCACCGTCGGCTCGAATCCCGGGACCATCACGCGCGGGATCGAGAGCCCGGTCTTCGATTCGATGGCCTTGATCTCGTCCCAGTCGCCCGGCGTGACGAGAGTCACCGCGTCGCCCTCCGCCGAGGCGCGGGCCGTGCGCCCGATCCGGTGGATGTAGTCCTCCACCGTCGCCGGCACGTCGTAGTTCACCA
>CAZWVM010000015.1:0-30375 GCA_964637705.1 uncultured bacterium | reverse complement strand
CCGGTTGGATTCAACGCACCCCTCCGGATCGGGGTCGCTGAGCATCACGCGAACGCCCCGCATCACCGATCCCGGACCGCTGGCGCGACAGATGCCGGGAGCGCAGCGACCAAGCATCTGGCGTGACGGCGGGTAGGGATTCGGTGGATGCGCTCGTTCGGTATTTTTAACTCTGGTCCCATGCGTCCACAATAATTTCTTCGTTCGTTTCTAAGCACTCCAAAACTAAATTCTCTCTTGTCTTGATTGTTCCTTTCCAGCCTGTGGGCATGAAATAGTCGTCCCCGATAACGTCGGGGCCTTTGGAGGGCGTTGGTTGCGATATCAAGTGAGGCAAGATATCTTTCGCTCTTCCGACATACTTTAGCGGATATCCACCATTGTATTCTGTTTGCCTTGCCAACCCAGCCTTGACGAGTTGATCAAGCCAATCAGTCCCGCCGATTCCACAAGTCCAGTCCGAAATGGTGTGTTCATCCCATATCGAGCCTTTGCCCTGCTTTCTATAAATGATGATGTGCCAGCCGAGCACTTTATTTTACCGAACATATATTGTGCCGCTCGTGGCGGCAAATGCTGATTCCGCTACGGGCCGAAAACGGCTACGAGTTGCCGATAAATGCAATCGAATCAAAGTGGAACTCCGCTTTTTCGCGGTGTAGCATGATTTCGCCATGGATGAAAAACCGCACTCGCCGACGGGCAAGCCGGCTCGCTTTCTCGATCGGGTCCGGCACGAAATCCGATCACCTACCACACCCTGCGGCATTCCTTCGCCACCCATCTCCTCGAAAACGGCTACGACATCCGCACGGTCCAGGAACTCCTCGGCCACAGCGACGTGAGAACGACCATGATCTACACCCACGTCCTCAATCGCTCGCGCCTCGGCGTGCGTTCTCCCTTCGATTCTCTTCCTTCCCGCTCCTCCGATTCGTGAACCTCATCCTCCTCGAACCATCCGACTTCGTCCGCGGCGGAGTCGCGGCGCTCACGGGCCGCCGGGCGAGGCATATCCGCGAGGTTCTCAAGGCCTCGCCCGGGCAGATCCTGCGCGTCGGGATGCTCGATGGTCCGAAGGGCACGGGCAAGGTCCTCGAATCGAACGAGCAGGGGGCCACGCTCGAGTGCCTCCTCGATGCCGAGCCCCCGGCGCCGTCCGGTCTCTCCCTCCTGCTCGCCCTTCCCCGCCCCAAGGTCATGAAGCGCCTCTGGTCCGTCCTCGCATCATTCGGCCTCGACGAGATCCTCGTCACGAACGCGGCCCGCGTCGAGCGGAGCTACTTCGAGACCCACTGGCTCGAGCCGGAACGGTTCACGCCGCTCCTTCGCGAAGGCCTCGAGCAGGGCGGAGCGACGCGGTTCCCGAAGGTGAGCGTCGTCCGCCGGCTCAAACCGCTCGTGGAGGACGAGGTGTCCCCTCGCGCGGCGACGACGTTCCTCCTTCGTGCCGCTCCCGGCGCCGCTGCGCGACTCACCTCGATCGAGATCCCGCGGAGCCGGCCGATTCTGATCGCCGTCGGACCCGAGGGGGGGTGGACGGGTTTCGAGGACGTCCTGTTCCGGAACGCCGGTTTCCTCGACGTCTCCCTCGGATCGTCCACGCTCCGCTCCGACGTGGCCTGCATGGCCGTTCTGGGAATACTGACCTGCCTCAGGGCGTAAGAGGATTGCGAGGTCCGCATTTCACATCGACATACAGGATGAACAGGATTCAAATCCGAATCCAGATTCTGTATATCGATTCTCGATCTCCATCCTGCCTATCCTGTCCATCCATGTGAACCCGCGACTCGTCCGAAGTCACTCCCCCTTGCCGGTTTCACAACGCGCGGAGTTCCCCTATAATCCCCCCATGGAACGGTTCACGCTCGCCTGCGCGCAGTTCGCCATCAAGCCCAACGCCATTGCCGAGAACACCGCGACCTCGGTCGCCTGGATCCGCCGCGCCGTCAGCGAGAACGGCGCGAAGCTCGTCGTCCTCCCCGAAACGATCACGACCGGTTTCACGCCAAACATGCCCCGCGAGAAGTTCTACGACCTCGTGGAGCCCCTCGACGGCCCCTCGACGCGCGCCGTCCGCGCCGTCGCGAAGGAACTGAAGGCCTGGGTTCTCTTTCCCACCTACGAGAAGGGGCCCTCGTCGCCGATCGTCTACAACTCCGCGATCCTCGTCAGCGACCGGGGCGAGATCGCCGGCGTCTACCGCAAGACCCATCCCTTCCCGACCGAGCGCATCGAGGGCGGCGGCTGGACGACGCCCGGGACGGATCTCCCCGTCTTCGACTGCGGCTTCGCGAAGGTGGGCGTCACGATCTGCTACGAGGGCGACTTTCCGGAGCTCTCCCGGATCCTCGCCTTGAAGGGCGCCGAGGTGATTCTGCGCCCGGCGGCGCTCCTGCGGTCCTTCGAGATCTGGGACCTGACGACGCGCGCGCGCGCCTATGACAACAACTGCTACGTGGCGGGCTGCAACATCGTCGGTCCCGACGCCGGCAACAACTACTACTTCGGCCACTCCATGATCGTCTCCCCCATCGCCCAGAAGCTGGCGCAGGCGCGCGGCGCCGAGGAGATCATCGCGGCGGAGCTGGATCCCGACCCGATCCGGTACGTCACGTACGGCGCCAAGAGCCCGATGCGCTTCGACCACCTCGAGGACCGCAACGTCGCTCTCTACGCGGACCTCCTGAAGGAAGCCGTGAGCCCCTTCGAGCCGGCGGAGCGGATTCCGTATAAGAAGAAACCGTGATGTTCGATTTGCGATGTGCGATGACCGATGTTCGATTGAAAATCCGAACCCATCATTGCGGACATCAGGTTTATCAATCGTATATCGATAATCATAAATCGAAGATCGCACATCGGGCATTTCCATGAAGCGAGCCGCGTCCAACTCCTTCCGCCGCACGCTCGCGACCGAACTGAAGCGCTGGCTCTCCGAGGGGCTCATCTCGGGCGAGACCGCCGCCCGTCTCCGCGACGACTACGAGCTCGACGCCCTCTCCGCCGAATCCTCGAAGCGGCTCGCGTGGGCGATCTTCGCGGCCGGGGTGCTCCTGATCGGCTGCGGCGTCGCGGCGCTGGTCGCCTACAACTGGGAGGTCCTCCCCGGCTGGACGAAGATCCTCGGCGTGACGTTCCTCATGCTGGCCTCCCACGCGGGCGGCTACTGGCTCTGGTTCGAGAAGGACCGGCCGCGGCTCGGGCACGCGCTCGTCCTCCTCGGGACGCTCATCTTCTTCGCCGACATCGCGGTGACGGCGCAGGTCTACAACGTCAGCTCCGACGGCCGCGGCGCCTGGTTCGCCCTGGTCCTGGGCGCCTGCGCGGTGACCCTGGCCGTGCGCTCGACGCCCAACTTCGTCGTCGCCACCTGGGGGGCTCTCGCGTGGGGATTCTCCTGGCCCTATTCGGATGGCGACAGCTTCCCGGTCATGGCCCTGCTCCTCCCCCTCGTCTACCTGGGCGTCGGGGCCTGGCACGTGGCCCGCACCGGCTCGGTCCTCTCCCTCATCATCGGCTACGCGACCTCGGCCTTCCTCGCGGTCACGGCGCTCGACCGCGTCATCGAGGTCGAGCGGTGCGTACCGAGCTTCCTCGTCTTCTTCGCGATGCTGGCCCCGATCATCGGCTCGATCCTGGACCGTCCGGGCGAGCGCCACCGGCTCTCCCCGCCCCTCTTCTGGCTCGGACTCCTCCTGGCGACCGTCCTCGCCTTCGTCTTCTCCTTCCTCGACGCGGCCCACGAGTTGAGCCACGTAGACACCTACGCGCCCCGTCCCTCGGGTCTCGTCGCCGCGAACCTCATCCTCGCGCTCGGCGGCGTCGCGATCGCGGCCGTGCGCGAGTGGAGCTTCGTCCGCGGCCGCCCGGAGTTCCCGACCTCGCCGCTCGTCGTCGTTCTCCCCTCCTCCCTCCTCCTCTCGATCCTCTACACCGGCTTGCCGCTCGCGGTCGCCGCCAACCTCGTGCTCGTCGCCTGGACCGTTTTCATGGGCAAGACCGGCGTGGACGGGAACCGCAACGGCCGCTTCTGGTATGCCCTCATCCTCGGCAACCTCCTGATCCTCGCCCGGTTCTTCGAGTACGACACCAACCTCCTCGTGAAGGCCGCGGCCTTCATCGCGGCCGGCGCCGCCGTCATCGTGGGCGGGCTCTGGTTCGAGCGGCGCAAGAGGATGACGTCATGAGGCGCCTCGCCTTCATCGCCGCGATCGCGGTCCAGCTCGTGATCGTGGCGCTCGTCCCGGTCAAGAAGATCCGCGCCTCGTGGTCGGGCCGCGAGATCCGGCTGGCGACGGCGCAGTACGATCCCTACGACTTCATGCGCGGATACTACGTGAACCTGAACTTCGAGGTGGCGCGGGTGGCCGGCCTCGAGGAGGGTGTCTACGGGCGGAACGAGCGGGTCTTCACCGTGATCGAGGCGGGAACACGCGGGATCTGGCACCCGGTCGCGGCCTACCGCGACCGCTCGGAGGTGCCGCCCGGAGCGGTCTTCCTCGCGGGACGCGGCAACAGCTGGCGCGTTGAGTATGGGATCGAGCGCTTCTACATGCCGGAGGAGCGGCGGCAGGAGGTGAACGACGCGATCGCGGCGGCGGGGAACGACACGGAGGCCTTCATCGGTGTGGTGAAGCTCGACGAGGACGGCAACGCGCTCCTGACGGCGATCGAGGTGGAGGGGCGGCGCTTCGAGTTCTGATCTCCGATGTCGGATGTGCGACTTCCGATTCGCGATCGAGAATCAAACACGATTCATCCGCTCTGGCTTATCCCATCTCAGATCGGATATCGAAAATCGCGCATCGCACATCACTTCTCCGTGATCTCGTGGACCCCGTTCCAGTCCGGTGGCGGCGGGTTCGCCGCGTACTCCCGGCACCGCCCGATCATGATCCTGGAGGGTTCGTCGCCGGCGCGCGCCTCGAGGGCCCGCCGGAAAGCCGCCTCGGCCTCGTCCCACTTTCGAGCCTGGTAGAGGTCCAGCCCGCGCTCGTAGGCCTCGACGAGAGCGCGATCGGCCGCGGAGAGATCGCCGGCCATGCCGAGCACCTCGTGAATCGGGACTCCGACGTTCCTGCCCTTCACGGCCGCGACGTCGATCCGGCGCGAGGCGATGGCCGACCCGGCCGCCCGGACCGTCGACTCGGCCGCGAGAATCCGCGTGCCGTAGGCCTTGTTCGAACCCTCGAGGCGCGAAGCGAGGTTCACCTGGTCTCCCATGACCGTGTAGCTGAGCCGTTCCTCGTAGCCGAAGTTCCCGACGTTGACCTCGCCCGTGTTCAGCCCGAAGCGGGTGTCGAACGGGGCGAGCCCCTCGCTCGTCCACCGCGCCGAGAGTTCCTCGACGAATCGCCGGCAGCGGATCGCGCTTCGGCAGGCTCGGTGCGCATGGTCGGCGGCGGGGCGCGGCGCGCCCCAGAAGGCCATGATGGAGTCGCCGATGTACTTGTCGACCGTGCCTCCTTCCTCGAGGATGATCCGCGTCATGCCGCCGAAGTAGGCGCCCATCCGCGAGGCGAGTTCCTCCGGGGAGAGCGTCTCGGAGATCGTGGTGAAACCGGCGATGTCGCAGAAGAAGACGCTGACCGTGCGCTTCTCGGCCCCGAGCACGGCCTCCTGCCCCAGGCGGATCAGTTCCGCGACGAGATCGGCCGGGACGTACTTGCGGAAGGAGCGCAAGCCGGCCTTCATGTTGTCGACGGCGTCCTGCATGCGGGAGACCTCCGCGATCCGCGTCCGGATCACGGCGCCGCCCTCGAGGTCGAACCGCTGGATCTTCGACATCTCACGCTCGAGCACAACGAGCGGCGCCGAAAGGCGGCGGGCCAGGAGCAACCCCACGATCATCCCGCAGGCGCCTATGACGACGGTGACCAGGGCGATGACAGCCAGGAATCGCCGCTCGTGAGCGACGACGCGGTCGGCGGAGATGTCCAGGCCCAGGATGCCGACGACGCGACCCGAGGTGTCGACGAGCGGCGCGTAGCTCGAAAGCCAGGTTCCCCATTCGTCCGACCCGAACTCGTCCTCCACCCGCACGCCGGGCGACGAAAAGGCCTGGTCCATCAGGGGCGTCACCGGACAGTATTCCGAGCCCACGTGGCTCACCTGCCCCGGATCCTCCTCCGCATCCATGACGAAGACACAGCGGCCGTCCGGCTCGCGCCGCATCGTGTAGGCGAATCGCACGCCCTCGACGGATGACCTCACGGCCCGGAGCAGCGACTTGAGCCGGGCGTAGGTATCCGTCGCCTCGTCCGAGGCGGAACGGATCGCCTCGTGCTCCTCGACGTCGATCATCATCGCCGCCATCGCCGCAGCGTCGTGCAGGCGGCCGCGGATGTCCTCGCGGAGGAAAGCGCGGGCGGAGCGGAAGGTGGCGGCGCCGAGGAGGACCGAGGTGACCACGACGACGAGCGCGAAGGCGGTGCCGAGGGAGAATCGCAGGCTCAGGGTGCGTTCCGAGGGACGCGAGGGGGTACGTGTCATGGCGACCCATTCTATCGCGGAGCGAGGGGATATGGCGATTTGCGATTTGCGATTTGCGCTGGTGGATGTTCGGGATGCGGTCATCGCGAGGCGATCGGCGGAGAATCACGGCCTCCCTGACCGAGGCAAAAGGATCATTGGGCATCGTCGTATCTTCACCTATGATGATCTCCTCCGATCATGGTCCTCTGGAAGGGCATATCACGCCTCGTCTCGAAGCCCGGGACTCTTCTCCTGCTTGTTCTTCTCGCGGCGACCGCGCCGTCCGCTTTCGCCGAGCGGGAATCGTCCCGGGACCGGGCCGCGCGCCGCGCGAGCCTCCGCGCGCTGGGCGCCGAGCTGAGGACGCGGGCGGAGGCCGGCCGGCGAGCGGCGATCCTGCGCGCGCTCGAGAAGGGCTGGCTTCTCCGCGCCGTGACGCCCTCGGGCGGCGTCATCGAGCTCGCCGAACTCGTGGACGGCATGCCGGTCTACAACGTCACCGAGAACCTGAACGCCGCCCGCACCTCCGGAGCGGATCGCGCCTGGCCGGGAGGGAGCGCGGGCTACGAACTCTCGGGCGCCGGGGTCTGGATTGGCGAGTGGGACGGCGGCAAGGTGAGGACATCGCACCAGGAATTCACGGGCCGGGTCTTCACCGGCGACACCGCGCCGACGATCAGCGACCACTCGACGCACGTCGCCGGCACGATCCTCGCCGCCGGCACGGACGCGAACGCCAAGGGCCTGGCCTACGGGGCCGGCCGCCTCTCGACCTTCGACTGGAACAGCGACGCCGGCGAGATGGCGCTCGAGGCCGCCGACTCCGACCTCCTCCTCTCGAACCACTCCTACGGCACCACGACGGGATGGAACTACGATTCGACCGCGGACACGTACTACTGGTACGGCGACATCGACTACTCGAGCGTGGAGGACTACCGCTTCGGTTTCTACAACACGACGACGCGCGACTGGGACCGCATCGCCTGGAACGCCCCCTTCTACCTGATCGTCAAGTCGGCGGGCAACGACCGCAACGACGGTCCTCCCCCGTCCGGCAAGGGGCACTGGTACTGGAGCGACACGGCCGCGAACTGGGTCTACGGCACGATGACCCGGGACACGGACGGCGGCACCGACGGCTACGATTGCATCCCGACCTCGGGCAACGCGAAGAACATCCTGACCGTGGGAGCGGTCGGCGACATCGTCGGCGGGTACACGGCGCCGTCGGACGTCGTCATGACGGACTTCAGCTCCTGGGGCCCGACCGACGACGGCCGCATCAAGCCCGACCTCGTGGCCAACGGCGACGCGCTCTACTCGTCGATCGGGAGCGCGGACAACGCCTACGCCTGGTCGAGCGGGACCTCCATGTCCGCCCCGGCGACGACCGGGGGACTCGCCCTCCTCATCCAGCAATACCGCTCGACCCACGGCAACGACACGATGCGCTCCTCGATGCTCAAGGCCCTGGCCGTGAACGGCGCCTTCGAGGCCGGATCGAACGCGGGGCCGGACTACGTCTTCGGCTGGGGCCTCCTGAACGTCCCGGGCTCGGCGCGAACGATCCGGCTGGACCGGGGCGGCGCGGAACGGCTGATGATCTCCGACTCGCTCGCCACCGGCCAGACCGACACCTTCTCCGGCTACGTCTCCTACGGCGACAGCCCGATCCGCGTGACGCTCTGCTGGACCGACACCACGCCCTCGGTCTCGGCGCCGAGCCTGAACCCGCGCACCAAGCGCCTCGTCAACGACCTCGACCTGCGCGTCGTTTCGGGCGCGACGACGTATACACCCTGGGTTCTCGACCTCTTCAATCCCTCGAGCGCCGCGACGACGGGCGACAACGACTCGGACAACGTCGAGCGGATCGACATCGCCGCTCCGCCGCGGGGGACGTACAGCGTCTCGGCCTTTCCCGAGGGCGCCGTCACGGCCGGTCCCCAGCCCTATTCGATCGTCATCTCGGGGCTCCATCGGCCGCAGGAGACTCACGCCGTCGCCTCGGGATACCGGTCGATCGCCATGGACGGGGCCTTCGACTTCTTCGAGACGGAGGCGGTGGGGGCCTGCACATCGGCAACGAACTGGGGCGCCTCCAACGACCTCGACACGCTCTACGTCACCTACTCGCGCGACACGCTCTACGTGGGCCTGAAGGGCACTTTCAACGACGGAGCGGGGAACTACGTCGTCGTCTTCATCGACCGCGACTTCGGGAAGGCGAAGGGCGCCTCGAACATGAGCGTCCTCACCGACAACGCGGGCGACCCGGACAACGCCATCAGCACTTCGCTGGCCTTCGGCGAGATCGGCGGGTTCGGGGCGGATCTGGCGCTGGGATGGAACGGGAACGCGGGCACGGGGGGCGTCAGGCGATTCGAGACCGCGGGCAAGTACGGCAACTTCGACTGGCTCGACAACCCGGGCGACAACGTGGCCCAGAAGGCGGGCGGCGGCACCTACGTGGAATTCGCCGTCCGGTTCGACGCGATCTACAACGACACGTCCCTCACCGGCAACTCGATCGCGCTCCTCGCGATGATCGGCAGTTCGGCCGGCGACTTCTCGTCCAACCAGTTCATCCCCGACTCGGCGCTCTGGTCGCGCCGCCTCGCCGTCGTGGAGATCGACCGGGACTCCGACGGCGTCCCGGACAACGGGCGGCTCCGCTCGATCACGGGCAAGGTCGGAACCCAGGCGCGCGGCGAGACCTCCGGCGTCGCGGTCTACTTCCTCCCCTTCGGCGCGACGTCGCTCGCCCAGGCGATCGACGTCGACACGACGGACAACACGGGCTCCTTCCGCCTGCAGGTACCCCTGGACTCGGCGGGCTACATCCGGGCGGCCGAAAGCCATCATCTCCCCCGCAACTACGACACGATCGCGGTGACGGCCGACACGGCCGTCGGAACGCTCGCCTCGCTCCAGGCGGGCGACGTGACGGGAGACGGTCGCGTGACGATCTTCGACGCGTGCGTGGTGAAATTCGGCTTCCCGCGCGAGCGGGCCGACCTCGACGGAGACGGCTGGGTGGCGCGCGAGGGCGACGACGACATGACGTGGGTCCGCCTGAATTTCGGGAGGATGGCGGAGGGATTGAGATAAGAGTGAGGAGTGAGGAGTCAGGAGTGAGGAGTCAGGAGTGAGGAGTCAGGAGTCAGGAGCAAGGAGAACACCGGAGCGGGTCAGGACAAGTGAAGGCTACTCTCCTTTCACTCCTAACTCCTCAATCCACAACTCGCCTCAGGGCGCCAGCACCGAGAACGGGAACCAGGGGAGGTTCCTGGTCACGAAGAAGGCGATGACGAGCACCGCGAGGGTCACGGCGAGCGCGGCGGGCATCCGGATCTCCGCGTATCGG
Organism: uncultured bacterium; assembly: GCA_964637705.1. Classification (GTDB taxonomy): domain Bacteria; phylum UBA8481; class UBA8481; order UBA8481; family UBA8481; genus CAZWVM01. Next base: position 20,525 of record CAZWVM010000015.1, on the reverse strand, counting down.
TTCTTCACGACGAGATTCCAGAGGATCGGGGCGCCGAAGAAGACCATCACGGGCCCCAGGAGCACGGCGAGAGGGTTGTAGTCGAGCGCCTCGAGGAGTCTCCCCTGCAGGAGCTGGTGAAACGCGCGCTGACTGCCGCACCCGGGGCAGTACAAGCCGGTCGACTCGTGGAAGGCGCAGCGCGGCATGTAGCCGTCGCCTGCGCCCGCGGGATCGACGGCGGCGTAGAGAAAGAACGCGGCGACGGCGCCGAGAAGGATCGCGACGCCGAGCAGTCGCGGCGCGAAGCGCATCGATCGGCGCCCTCGCGCCGGGTCCCTACATGTTCTGGGACTGCGCCAGGACCGCGAGCACCTGGATGACGCCGACGATCAACTGCGTGATGAAGCCCAGGCCGACGGCGAGGAAGGTCCACATCTTGGCCTTGCCGGCCGCGTCCATGGCGCCGACCACGTTGCCGGAGTCGTAAAGCGCGTTGACCTTGCTGGCGTAGACGATCGCGACGACGCCCAGGGGCAGGCAGCAGCAGAGCGTCGAGAAGATGGCCGGGATCAGGAAATTCGACGGACGGACACCGTTGGTCATGAGACTCCTCCTCGAGGGTTCTCGCCCTCGGAGTCTCCACCGGCCTCTACCCCGCGGACTCCGCCGCGGGCCTCGCCGGCACCCCTTGAGCGTGGAGGAAAGCTAGCCCTTCGACCGCCTCCTGTCCAGTCCGGCCTTCGTCGGCCGCCGAAGCGAGCGGGGGTTCCGCCCCCCGGCGGGCCGCCTCGCGTCGGCATGACGTCGCCGACGCGGGCAGTCCGTTCCAGAGGTAGACCTCGCGGGCGATGCGATCCTCCCGCGACCTCAACCGATCGCCTCCTTGCCCTCTTCGCCCGTGCGGATCCGGACGCAACGGGGCAGATCGACGACGAAGATCTTCCCGTCTCCGATCTTGCCGGTCCGGGCGCCCTTGATGATGGCATCGATCGTCGGCTGGACGTAATCCTCGTTCACTCCGATCTCCAGGCGAACCTTCTTCAGAAGATTCACCTCCGTGATGGCGCCGCGGTAGCTCTCCTTGAATCCCATCTGCTGGCCGCATCCCACCACGTTGGAGACCGTCATCTTGTGGACCTTGGCGTCGTAGAGCGCCTTCTTCACGTCCGGGAGTTTCTCCGGCTGTATGACCGCAATGACCAGTTTCATGGCGTCTCTCCTCCTTACTTCGTCATGAAGGACTCGAAGTCCGGGTAGGCTTCCATCCCGTGCTCATCGATGTCCAGACCGCGAATCTCCTCTTCCCTCGTCACGCGCAACCCGGCCACGAGCTTCACGATCATCCAGAAGACGACCGAGACGACGAAGGTGAAGACGATGACCGAGACGGAACCCTTGAGCTGGATCATGAACTGCTCGAGGCCTCCGCCGAAGAAGAGACCGGGCTTCGGGCCCGTTGTGCCGTTGGTGTAGGGCTCGGCGGCGAAGAGGCCGACCGCGAGCGTGCCGAAGACGCCGTTGGCGAGATGCACGGCCAGGGCGCCGACCGGATCGTCGAGCTTCAGCTTGTCGAAGAGTATGACCGCGAAGACGACGATGACGCCGGAGATCAATCCGATGACGATGGAACTGCCCGGGCTCACCCAGGCGCACGGCGCGGTGATCGCGACGAGGCCGGCGAGGCATCCGTTGATCGTCATGCCGAGATCCGGTTTGCCCAGGTAGAGCCATGCGACTGCCGTGGCGGACAAGAGTCCCGCCGCCGCGGCCAGGTTGGTCGTGTTCGCGATGTGCGAGATCGCCGCCGCGTCCGCGGCCATGGTGGAACCGGGGTTGAAGCCGAACCAGCCGAGCCAGAGGATGAGGCAGCCCAGCGTCGCCGAGCTCATGTTGTGCCCGAAGATCGGGTTCACCGAGCCATCGGCGCGGTACTTCCCGAGGCGCGGGCCGAGTATGAGAATGCCCGCGAGACCCGCCACGCCGCCGACCGTGTGAACGGCCGTGGAGCCGGCGAAGTCCCAGAAGCCGCCCTGCGCCAGCCAGCCGCCGCCCCAGATCCAGTGACCCGTCACGGGATAGGCGAAGGCGACGAGGAGCCCGGCGAAGAGAACGAAGCTCAGGTATTTGATCCGTTCCGCGACGCAGCCCGAGACGATCGTCGCCGCGGTGCCGGCGAAGACGAGTTGGAAGAAGAACTTCGCCATCAGGGGAACGCCGGTCCAGGCGATGGCGGTGTATACGCCCTCGTAGGCGTCGCCGGTGGCCGGCGAGTTATCGACGCCCGAAACCCCGAAGAGGCCGCTCATCCCCATGAATCCGTTGCCGTCTCCGAACATCAGGCCCCAGCCCACGACGTAGAAGGCCAGGGTCGAGACGGCGAAGACGATGAAGTTCTTCGAGAGGATGTTGACCGCGTTCTTGGCGCGGCAGAAGCCGGACTCGACGAGCGCGAAGCCGGCGTTCATCCAGAAGACGAGGAAGGCGGTGACGAGCACCCAGATCGTGTCGATCATCACCTTCTGCCCGGCGATCATCTCCGCCAGGTCGGGGGCCGCAGGAGCGGCCTCCACGGGCGCCGCGACGGGCGCTTCGGCCGCCGGGGCCGCAGCCGGAACAGCCGCCGGAGCCGGAACCGCCTCCTGCGCCGCCACGGCCGTCGCCGCCAGGACGGTCACCATCCAAAGCACGAGGAACCAGAACGGTCCCCGTCGATATGCTGTCTTCATGCCGACATGCCTCCTCGCTTCGAACTCGCCCGCACGTTTCACGGGCGGATCAGATGCGGGTGGAAGAGCAAGGGGCGTGCCCGAGTGAAACAACGGGAATTGAGCCGCGACGCGCGGGATGATCCGGTCAGATGTGACCGACGGCGCCTCCAATTTGTGCCTCGAGAATCAGAGGCCCGGTTCCCGCGTTTCCTCGTTCGGCCTTGGCGCCCCGCGGCAAGCCGGACCCTGGAATGTCATGGATGACATTTGATCCGTCGGCGTTCGCGCGGAAAAGCCCCGAATCCGCAGTGAAAGGGCGCATCACAGCCCATCGTGAAAGAGGGCATGTGGGAGCCAGACACCGTGCCTTCCCGCCACAAGGGCGGCAAGGCATGCTCAGCCGATCGCGACGCCGCCGGTCTCGCCGGTCCGGATCCGGTGGCATTCCTCCATGTTCAGGATGAAGACCTTCCCGTCCCCGATGTTGCCGGTGCGCGCTCCGCCCATGATCGCCTCGACGGCCAGGGGCACGAACTGGTTGTTCACGGCGATCTCGAGCTTCACCTTCTTCAAGAGGCTCCCGGCCTCCTTGTGCCCGCGGTAGACCTCGGAGATCCCCTTCTGGCGACCGCGCCCGAGGACGCTCGTCACGGTGACCAGGTGAATCTCCTTCTCCTCGAGCCTCTTCAGGACCTCGTCGACGCGGTCCGGCTGGATGACGGCGATGATGTATTTCATGGTTTCTCTCCTATTCCAGGATCGTGTAGGCGGACTCGCGGTGCTCGGTGAGATCGAGCCCGATCCGCTCGCCGTCCTTCGATGCGCGCAACCCCACGACCGCATCGACGATCTTCAGGAGCACGAAGGAGACGACGAAGGAGTAGACGATGGTGATGACGGTCGCCTTGATCTGGACGACGAACTGCGCGGCATTGCCGTAGAAGAGCCCGTCCGCGCCGGCCGCGTTGACGGCCTTCGTGGCGAAGAGACCCGTGGCGAGCGCCCCCCAGATCCCGCCGACGCCGTGCACGCCGAAGGCGTCGAGCGCATCGTCGTAGCCGAACTTCGGCTTCACGACGGCCACGAAGAGGAAGCAGATGATCGCCGAGCCGATGCCGATCCAGAGGGCGCCGACGGGGTTGACGAAGCCGGCGGCGGGCGTGATGGCGACAAGCCCCGCGACCGCGCCCGTGATCATGCCGAGCATCGTGGGACGGGTGTTGACGACCCACTCGATCAAGGACCAGGTGAGGCCGGCCGCCGCCGTCGCGACATGCGTGGCGACGAAGGCGTTCGTGGCGACCGAGCCCGCGCCCAGGGCGCTGCCGCCGTTGAATCCGAACCAGCCGAACCAGAGCAGCCCCGCCCCGAGGACCGCGAAGGGCAGGTTGTGGGGCGGCGGCACGTGCGTCTCGAAGTTCTGCCGCTTCCCGACGACGAGCGCCGCGGCGAGGGCCGCGATGCCGGCGTTGATGTGAACCACCGTGCCGCCGGCGAAGTCCAGGGCGCCGTCGGCGCGCAGGAGTCCCCCCACGCCCCAGACCCAGTGGCAGACGGGATCGTAGACGAAAGTCGCCCACAGGACGGAGAAGATGGCGAAGGCGCCGAACTTCATCCGCTCCGCGAAGGCGCCGACGATGAGGCCCGGCGTGATGATCGCGAACATCATCTGGAAGATCATGAAGGCCTGGTGCGGGATCGTCGCCGCGTAGTCCGCGTTCGGCTCCAGACCCACGCCGCGAAGCCCGAACCAGGAGAGATCCCCGATCCAGCCGCCGATGTCGGGGCCGAAGGAAAGGCTGTAGCCGAAGATCACCCATTGCACGGTCAGGAGGCACATGCACATGAAGCACTGCATGAGGATGGAGAGGATGTTCTTCTTGCGGACGAGGCCGCCGTAGAAGAAGGCGAGGCCGGGGGTCATGAGGAGGACGAGCGCGGAGGAGATGAGCACCCAGGCGGTGTCGCCGGTGTCCACCGCGGACGTCGGCGCTTCCACCACCGGCACCTCCGCGGGCGACTCCGGGCAGCACATCGCGTCCGCGGCGGGCGGAGCGCCCGCGGCGGCGGCCGTGTCGGCCGCAACCGCCGTCGCCGCGATCACGCAGGCCAGGAAGGCCACGAGACACCAGAAAGGCGCCCTTACCATCGACTTCTTCATCTCCCGATCCTCCCGAATGTGAACTGGATTCGTCGTGGCCGAGGTTCAAGCGGCGGATCACGAATGAACGAAACCGTCATTCCGGATCAGCAAGGGATGTGCCCGATTGAAGGAGCGGGAGTTAGGCCCGAACCGAGTGATCCGCGCGCAAGGAAATGACCGTGGCGCGGTTCAATTTGACCGCGCCGCCGTCGATGCGGATCCCGCTCTGCTACTCCTTGATGCCCAGGATCCCCTTGATCTCCGCGATCAGCTTGTCAGGCTTGACCGGCTTCTCGAGGAACGACCGGACCGGCATCCAGTCGTCGTCGGGTTCGAGCCGGACCGGGAGGTCGAGCATCTTGCGGACGCCGGAGAGGATGACGACCGGGATCTCCCGGATCTCCGGGATCGACTGGATCTTCCGGCTCGTCTCGATTCCGTCCGGGCCCGGCGGCCCCGCGAACATCACGTCGAGGAGAATCAGGTCGGGCTTCTCGGCCTTCGCCGTCTCGATCGCCGTCTCCGGGCGGTAGGCGTACACCACGTCGAACCCGACGCTCTCCAGGAGCATCTTCACCATCTCCACGTGCTGGACGTCGTCGTCCGCCACCAGGATCTTCTTGCGCCCCGTCATGCCGTCGCTCCTTTCTCTTCGGCCGGCAGCGTGACGCGGAACTCGGCCCACGCCCCCGGTTTCGAATCCACCGTGATCCTGCCGCCGTGACCCTCGACGATCTCGCGGCAGATGAAAAGCCCCACCCCCGTGCCGCGTTCCGACGCGTGCTCCGGGTTCTCGATGCGGCTGAACTTCCGGAAGAGCAGCGGAACCTGCCCGGGCGCGATGCCCGCCCCGTCGTTGCGCACGGAGATCCATGTTTCCCGGCCGCCCGCACCGGCCTCGATCCGGACCGCGCCGCCCTCCCGGCCATACTTGATGCCGTTGGAGACGAGATTGTCAACCACGATGCGCAGGAGATCGCGGTCCGCGAAGGCCGACGTCTCCGCCGGCACCGCCGCCTCGAGAACGATGCCGGCGGTCGAGGCGCCCGCCGCGTGTGCCTCCACGACCGGCGTGACCACCTCGCTCGCGACGTCGAGACGCCTCTTGCGGTACTTCATCTCGCCCTTCTCGATGCGCGAGAGATCGAGGTAGTTCCGGATCATGTCCTGGAAGTGATCGAGGCTGCGCGCGACCGCGTCGAGACCCTTCTGCTGGGCGTCGTTGAGGGGCCCCAGGTAGCGGTCCTTGATCGAGTAGATCCCGAGAATCGCGGAGCTCAGCGGGTTCTTCAGGCCGTGCGCGACGAACCCGAGCATCTCCATGTAATTCCGGTTCGTGGTCTCGAGTTCCTCGTTCTGCATCTGCATCCAGTCGAGGCCGGCCTGCAGCTCGCGCTGCTGCTCCTCGAGCTTCTCCGCCATCGTGTTGAAGGAGGCGGCCAGGTCCCCGACCTCGTCCCCGCCCTCGGCCGCGACGCGGTGGGAAAGGTCGCCGGCCGCCAGCGAATGCGTCGCGCGGGAGAGCGTCTCGATCGGGCGCACGATGCTTCGGGCCAGGAGGAAGAAGGCGGTCATCGCCAGGAGCATGCCGCCGAGGATGATCGTGAGGTTCACGAGCACCGCGCGGGTGCGCAGGTCGAGGTATTTCTGCTCCAGTTCCCCCACGTAGAGCATGCCGATCACCCGGTTGTCCGGGTCCCGGATCGGGTCGTACTGGGCGAGGTAGCGCGCGTTGACCACCTGGGCCGTGCCGGACCAGGACAGCCCCTCCTCCAGGAGCGTCCACGAGACCTCCGGCGAGGCCCTCGTCCCGATCGCCCGGCGGCCGTTCTCGTCGCGGACGTTGGTGGAGATGCGCAAGTCCTTCATGAAGATCGTGGCCGTGCCGACCGGCTTGCCGTCGTACTGCTCGTTCTCGAAGACCGAGTCGCGGATCCGGTCGACCTTCTCGGAGGATCCGTTGAGGAGGGCGCCGACCTGGACGATGCCGCGGAGGCGGCCTCCGTCCAGTATGGGCGCCGCGGCGCCGATGAGCATGCCCTCGTTCTCCCCGCCGTGCTCCCGGCACCTCGTCGCGAGACCCCCGCCCTCGGAGTCGAGGCGGTCAGCGGGCAGGAGGATCGTTCCCGCGCACGGCTCGCCGCGCTCCACCACCCGCCGAATCATCGGGTCGTCCCGCCGCTCGTCGCCCGCGTGGTAGGGCGGGCGCGTTCGCAGGATGACACGCCCCCTCTCGTCGAAAAGCGTGATGACGTCGAGGTTCTGGGCGGTGCGGATCTCCTCGAAACGGGCCCGCAACGGGTCGAGTCGGGCGGGGGTCGGCGCGGATTCCAGGAGCGCCTTCACCTCGCGGCTCTCCGCCACGAGGTCCGCAATCGACGACATGCGGTCCACCTTGCTGTTGTAGACCTCCCAGGCGGCCTTGATGTAGAGGCTCACCCGGCTCTCGGCCTCCTGGATCGTATGGCGATTCACCCAGTTCACGGTGACGACGGCGACGGTGAGCGAGAGGAGAATGAAGATGGCGCCGATCACGACGCTGAAGCGCGTCTGCAGTTTCACGGCGAGTTCCTCCGCCCCCGCAAACCGGACCCGATCCCTGTCATCCTCATCCAGTACATGTGCCAGATGTCACAAAATATACCATGAAGTTGGATTTATAGTGATATTTTTCTCATTTATTTTTATTTTCTTCTGGTATACATTATAAAGTATAGAAATTTCAATATTTTATAGTAATGCCCATTAGGCACTATCTCGTGAGGAGAGAGCATGACGGTTAGGATTGAGCAGTGGGGTTCTCTGGACGACGGATCCTCCGTCGAATTGTATCGGATCACCAACCGCAACGGCCTGGTCGCCTGTGTCACCTCCTACGGCGCCACTCTCGTCTCATGGGAAACGCCCGATCGCGAGGGTCGCCCGGGTGACGTCGTTCTCGGCCACTCTTCTCTCGAAGGTTACCTTCGCCGCAACCAGCCCTACTTCGGCTGCATCGTCGGCCGCTTCGCCAACCGGATCGCGAATGCGCGCTTCACGCTGGACGGCGTCGAGCATCGCCTCTTCGCCAACGAGGGACGGCATTCCATCCACGGCGGGCGGCGCGGCTTCGACAAGCGGTCCTGGCGCGCGGAGCCGCTCGAGGACGGCGTGCGTCTCTCCCTCGCGAGCCCGGACGGCGATGAAGGATACCCGGGGCGCCTCGACGTCCGGGTCACCTACCGGTTGACCGGCGGCGACGAGCTCGCGATCTCCTACGAGGCGACCTGCGACCGCGCCACGGTCCTCAACCTCACCCACCACAGCTACTTCAACCTCGAGGGCGAGGGACGCGGAACGATCCTCGATCACGAGGCGACGATCGAAGCGGACCGTTTCGTCGTGGTCGATGAAACCCTGATCCCGACCGGCGAACTCCGCGAGGTCGCGGGCTCACCCATGGATTTCCGGGCCCCGAAGCGCATCGGCCGCGATCTCGACGCGGTCGGAGGCGACCCGGCGGGATACGACCACACCTTCGTCCTGCGCGGCCCCGCGGGCGTCCTGAAGCCCGTTGCGACCGTTCGCGCGCCCGGGAGCGGGCGGGTGATGGAGGTCGAATCGACCGAGCCGGGCGTGCAGTTCTACACCGGCAACTTCCTCGACGGCTCGATCCCCGGCAAGTCCGGCCGCGCCTACGCCCGGCACGAGGGTTTCTGCCTCGAGACCCAGCACTTTCCGGATTCCCCGAACCGGCCCGAATTCCCCCCGGCCTTCCTGCGACCGGGCGAGGTCTTCCGCTCCGAGACGATCCATCGCTTCCGGATCGAATCGTGACCCCGGGCCCTTGTGAACCGGGGCGCGGCCTGCGTAGAATGGGAGACAGATGAACGTCCTTGTCCTCATTCTCATCTCCGTCCTGCTTCTCGCCCTCAACGGATTCTTCGTGCTCGCCGAGTTCGCCTTCGTCAAGGTCCGGCCGACGCAACTGGACGATCTCATCGCCCAGGGCAGCCGCTCCGCGCGCCGCGCGCGCCGGATCGTCTCGCGTCTCGACGCCTACCTCTCCACGATCCAACTGGGCATCACCGTGGCCTCCCTGGGACTCGGCTGGATCGCGGAGCCCGCCTTCGCCGGCCTCATCGAGTCCCTCCTCTCCTTCTCCCCCTTCTGGAATACGGCCACGGCTCACACGCTCGCCTTCGCCCTCGCCTTCTCGCTCATCACGACCCTTCACGTCGTCCTCGGCGAACTCGTGCCGAAATCCCTCGCGATCCGATCCCCGGAGTGGTATGCCCGCGCCTGCGGGCCGGCTCTCGATGTCTTCCACGTCCTCTTCTACGTCCCGATGTGGCTTCTCAACAGCCTCGCCCTCTTCATCCTCCGCCTGATGGGCAACCGCTCCCACGTCGTCGAGTACGGCTACACCCCGGCGGAACTCAAGCAGATCCTCAGCGCGTCCCACCGCGAGGGCTCGATCGACCTCGCCGATCTCATCCTCTTCGAGAATCTCTTCGACTTCGGCACCATGACGGTTCGAGACGCGATGCGTTCCTTCGACTCCGCCGAAACCTGGAATACGGATTCGGATTGGCGCCAGAACCTCGCGCGGCTCTCCCGGCGAAGGCACAGCCGCTTCCCCGTGGCGAGCGGTGGACGAGCGCCGGACGCCTACGTCCACGTGAAGGACATCGTGTACGGTTGTCTCGGGCCGGACGGAGCCCCCGCGGAACCGGCCCCCCGCAAGCTGCCCCGGATCGCCGAATCCATGCGGCTCGACGACGCCTTCCGCCTCATGCAGAAGGGGCGGGCGCACATGGCCGTGGTCACGGATCCGGGGCAGAAACCCGTGGGGCTGGTGACGACCGAGGACATCATCGAGGAGATCTTCGGTGAGATCCGGGACGAGTTCGAGACGACGACACCCCTGGCGCTCGCCTCCCTCTTCGATCCCGACGCGGCGGATCTCGATCTCCCCTTCGCCGAAAAGCACCGCTCGGTGAGACACCTTCTCGAGAGGCTCGCCCGTCATCGCCCGCTTGACGTCGACGTGACGCTGAACCACGTCCTGGCCCGCGAGAAACTCTTTCCCACCGCCGTGGGCAAGGGCGTGGCGATCCCCCACGCGCGCCTGCCCGGTCTTGCCGCGCCCCTCTTCACGATCGGTCTGAGGTCTTCGGGCGTGGACTACGAGGCGCCGGACAAGGAGCCGGTCAGGATCCTGTTCCTCCTCCTGACGCCCGCGTCCGAGCCCCAGGTGCAGGTGCGCGTCCTCTCGAAGTTCTCACGTCTCCTCACCGACGAGGACTGGCGCGCGAAGATCCTCGGCGCTCAGAGCGGCGCCGACCTCCTCTCGATCCTCTCCGTCTTCGACCAGATGACGATCAGTTAGCCTCGCGTCGGGTCCCGGCGGAGGCGCCGGGTGGAGCCTCTGGAAGAGAGCGAACGGGCCGCAGCGTTCCACCAACGTGTAGCGCCTCGCCGGGAATCCCCAGTTCTCGAAGGAGGGCCGTTCCAGGTCCCAGAGGATCCACTCGGGGCTGACGCCGGGCCGCATGCCGTAGAACCAGAAGAGGTTCTTGCGGTGGGCGTACTTGAAGAGGTAGACATGCGCGACGACCGGAGCGTCCGGCGGCACGAGCCTTTCGACGTCCGCGAAGGCGGCATCGGCCGACCTCCTCTGCTCCTCCGTGTAGTACGACCACGGGTCCATGCGGTAGACGTCCGCGGCGCGCGGGAAGAGCCACGCGAGCGAGATCGCCGCGCAGAACGCGGCGGCCAGCGCAAGCCCGCCGAGCGCCGCCGGCCGGGTGAAGGCGCCTCGGCGGGCGAGCGAACCGAGAGCCGGGGGGACGGAGCAGAGAACGAGGGCGAGGGCGGGCGCGAAGCGGGAAGCCCAGGTCGGGTCGTCTCGCATCAGCCAGGGCACGAGCGAGAAGAGCGGCAGGAAGAGGAACGCGTGGGGGCGGAGCAGGAGAAGGCCGAACGAGGCCGCGAGGGCGCCGGCCGCCAGGCGCGCCGTGGCCTCCGAGGCGATCCATTCCGGGGCGTGCAGGAGCACGAAGAATGCGAGGTCGGTGTAACTCCGGGCTCCGGCCTCCCATGCCAGCCTCAATCGCTCCAATCCCGCCATCGTCTCCACGGGACGCGGATGAACCTTGAGGAAGGCGAGGAGCGCCGGGAACGCGGCGACGGAGAGCAGAAGGGAGAGGAGCGCCGCGCGGTTCCAGTCCCGGCGCGGAGAGAAGAACCGGTCCTCGACCAGGGCCAGGGCCGCGATGGCGATGGCGAGAAGCGGAGCGTCCTCCTTGACCGAGAGAAGAACGAGCGTCGCGAGGAGCGCGATCCGGGCGCGACGGCGAGCCAGGGCGAGCGCGAGGAAGAGGGCGAGGGGCGGCTCGAGCAATTCGACGTGGAAACCGTATTGCCAGTCATGGACCGTATGGAGGGCGGCGGGCGAAAGGAGGAGGGCGAGCGAGATCGGGAGGGCGGCGGCGCCGGGCAAACCGTGGAGGCGAAGGAGGCGGGCGGCCGCGAGAACGCCGAGACCCCAGAGCGCGGCCTGCGCGACGAAGAGCCCGTAGGTGCCGAGGGGCAGGGCGAGGATTCCGAGCGGGAGGAGAAGGAAATAGGTGTGCGTCCCGAGATGGGTGCCGAAGAAGTTCTCCGACAGGGGCGGCCTGCCCTCCAGCCAGGACCGTGCGATCTGCGTATGCAGGATCGCGTCGCCGCCGTACCCGAGGGCGTCGAAGGCGCGGGTCTTGAAGAGAAGGATGCCCGCGAAGACGAGCAGGGCCGCGAGGAGGGAGAGGCGGTCCCAGCGGTCCGTGAGGCGGCGGGGCGGGCGATCCGACGTCATGGGTTTCGATGATAGATGGAAAACGGAAAATGAAATACGGAAAACAAGCTACTGCCCGTAGGAGCGTCCCAACCGGAAGAAGTCCTCGAGACTGATCACCCCGTCGCCGTCGAGGTCGTACGAGGCGTCGAAGCCGGCCTGCCCGGCCCGGCGACCGAAGTGCGGGCGCAGGGCCTCGAGGTCGGGCAGGGTGACCATGCCGTCGGGCCCGCCGCCCGGTCCCCCGGCGAAATCTCCGGCCAGGCGCACGACGCGAATCGTGATCGTCTCGGCGAAGGAAGTGTGGAGCCCGTCGGTGACGCGCAGGACGATCGCGTAGAGCCCGGTCTCCGAGCTGCGGAACGTCGTCGTGACCGCGGCGGAATCCGAGAAGACGACGCCGCTCGAAGGCGTGCAGGTCCAGAGATAGGCGAGCGCGTTGCCGTCGGAATCGGTCGACGAGGCGCCGGAGAGCGTCGTCGTCTCGTTCGCGAGGAGGTGAGCACGGCCCGAGAGGGCGGCGCGAGCCGAGGGGGCATGCAGGTTCGGCGAAGTGTCGACCGCGAGCCGGCGGTAGGCGGTCGTCTCCGCGTTCCCGGCCGTGTCCCGCGCCCAGACCCTCCAGTAGTAGACGCCCGATTCCAGGGCGACGGACTGCCGGCTGTCCGCCGACGTCGTCGCCGAGTCGACGATCTGGGTGAAGGCGGTGTTGCGCGATACCTGCCAGGTCGCCTGCGTGCAGCCGGACTTCGACCACGAGAAGACCGGGCGCGTCTCGAAGATCGTCGCGCTGTCCGACGGCGAGGAGAGGGAGATGACGGGCGGGACGGTGTCGATCGTCACGACGCGGTATCCGGTCGTGCAGGTGTTCCCCGCCTCGTCGGCGCAGACGACGCGCCAATAGAAGACGGCGTTGGAGGGAAGAGTCCGGGCGGCCGTCACGGCAAGGCCCGTCACCGAGTCGACGAGCATCGAGGTGAAACTCGAGACGGTGTCGACCTGCAGGCGGTACCCGGCGACGCCCGAGAGCGCGTCGGTCGAGGCGCTCCAGGAGAAGTTGAAGCTCACGACCCGCGTCTCCTCGTTGATGAGCGGGCAGCGCAGGTTCGGCGTGGTGGGCGCGGTCGTGTCGACGACGAGGATCCGGGCCGCGGTCGCGGAGGTGTTGCCGGCGTCGTCGGCCGTGATGACGCGCCAGGAGTAGGTCTCGTTGCCGTTCAGCGCGCGCGACGCGGAGGTGGCGAGACCCGTCGCCGAATCCACAAGGGGCGCCGTGAAGGTGCCGGCCGTGTCGATCTGCAGGCGGTAGGAGCCGACACCGGAGAGGGTGTCCGATCCGGCGGACCAGGAGAAGAGGATCGTCGCGGCGCGCGTCTCGTGGCCCGCGGCGGGCAGGGAAAGGGCCGCGGAGACGGGCGGAGCGGTATCGACGAGTAGGGTGCGGCTCGAGGAGATCGAGGCGTTCCCCATATTGTCCGTCGCGATCACGCGCCAGGAGTAGGTTTCGTTGGCGGAGAGGCTTCGCGAGGCCGACGTACCGAGCCCGGTCGAGGAGTCGACGAAGGGCGCGACGAAGGTGCCGGCCGTGTCGATCTGCAGTCGATACGAGGCGACGCCGGAGCCGGTGTCGGCCGCCGCGTCCCAGGAGAAGAAGACGGACGTGACCGAGGTTTCGGCCGCGACCGCCGGGGCGGTGAGCGCGGGCGCGGTCGGTGCCGCGAGGTCCACGAAGATCCAGCCGGTCTCGATCGCGGCCGCCGCCTGCGTCGCGCCGGTGTCGCCCACGTGAACGCGGATCGCGTTCGTCTCCGGGACCAGCCTCAGCGCGAGCGCGAAGTCGCTCCGACCCGCCACCACCGTGCTCTCCGCGATGCGCCGGAACCCGGCGCCGCTGTCGGCGAAGACCACGACCGTGTCGCCGTATCCGCTCGCTTCTACCACGCGTACATGCCGGACGAAAAGCGTGCTGTCGGCGAAGAGAAGCGCGCTCGAATCCCCGGCGGCCGTTCGCCAGCGCCCCGGGACGAGTTGCCTCGAATCGGCCTCGAAGCCGGGCGGAAGCGCGCCGAGATACAGGCGCGTGTCGAGCGACGGCGGCACGGCCGTGAACGAAGCGACCGAGTCGGAGAGATAGGCCTCGTTGCCGAAGGCGCCGTTGTTGTCGTAGGCGGTCACGCGATAGTAGGCCGTCTGGCCGGCCGTGAGGCCGGTGTCCAGGGCGGAGAGGCCGGCGGTCTGGGCGATGCGGGTCCACGACGCGGCCGAGGGGCTCGCGGCGCGGTAGACACGGTAGCCGTCGAGCCCGTTCTGGGCGCTGCCGTCCTCGTCGATCGCGGAGGCCTTCCAGGAAAGGCGCGGCACGAGCGTCTCGCCCGCGGCCGCCACGGTGTCGGGCGCGGCGGGCGCCACGGTGTCGCCGTCGGCGGACGTGTCGACTTCGCGGAACCGGAACGGGATGTACACGACGAGCGACTCGTTCGTCCCGTGGATGTGCGTGTCGACCTCGGAGGAATCCGTCGTGTACCAGTGGTTCCAGCGGGCATCGAGCGCGAAGTTCGACTGGTGGTCGATCCCGAAGGGGTTGACGCCGACCGGCCGGAAGTTGTTCCGCTGGAAGGTGTCCGAATTCGACGCGCCGGAGACGAAGACCTGGCCCAGGTTCGTCTGCGAGTTCGTCTCGAACTGGTTCTGCGTGAAGAGGTTGTTGAAGGAGGCGTTGAGGAAGACGCCGTAGGAGGAGTTGCCCGAGACGAGGTTGCGGCGGAAGACGTTGCCGTTGGCGCCTCCTTCCATCCGGATCCCGGAACCGGAGTTGCTCGTGATCCTGTTGTTCACGAGGACGTTCGAGTCGCCGGAATTGATGAAGACGCCCTCGGTGTTGCCCGTGATCGTGTTCGACTCGAGAACCTGGCCGTCGCCGCTCTGGTAGATCCCCGCGAGCCCGTAGTTGCCGGAGATGTGGTTCCCGGTGAAGAGGTTGCCCGCGCCGGATCCCAGGGAGAATCCGCCGTACTGGTTGCCGCAAGCGGTGTTGCCCGTCACGGTCATCGAGGCGCCATTGGCGAAGAACCCCTGCCCGAGCGTGCCGTGGGTGCTCGACTCCGCACGGTTGCCCGCGTAGGTCGAGCCGGTCCCCCCGATCGTGAAGCCGCGGCCGTTCCGGCGCGCGGTGTTGCCGGAGACGTAGGCCGTGTTCCCGCTGAAGGAGAAGCCCGTGACGCAGAATTCGGACCAGTTGCCCGTGAAGGTGTCGGCGGCCGATGTCGCGGCGTCCACGTTGAAGCCCGCGCTGCCGCAGAGCGAGGCGCTGCAGGACGAGACCAGCGAGGAGTCGACGTTGGTGAAGCGGAGTCCGTTGTAGGCGCCCCGGAACCCGAGGTTCAGGAGGCGGAGGTTCACGCGGTTCGCGGCTGAACAGGCGAAGAGCGTCGCCACGTTCGACTCGCCCGGCGGATCGATGACGGCATGGCGCGAGTCGGAGCCAAGGAGGGTGATCCCGTCCACGCGGATGACGACGGTCTCCGCGTAAAGCCCCGCGTCGACGAGGATCGTGTCGCCGGCCGAGGCGAGGGCCAGGGCGGCCGTGATCGTGGCCTTCGGCACGTGGCGGGCGAGACCGGAGTTCGCGTCACTGCCGGCGGAGATCGAGAAGGAGTCGTTCGCGGTCGAGGCATCGTTGACGAACCAGTCGTTGGGACCCGAGGTGTCGATCGAGATCGTGATCACGGCCACCGAGGTCGTGTCGATCGGCGGCGCGCTGTCCTTGCCGGCGGTTTTCAGGCCCTGTGCCGCGAGACCGGCGAGGAGCGTGTCCCCGATCGTCGCCGTGTCGTCGATGGTGATCGCGACGAGGAAGCGGGCCGCGGACGTTCCGATGGGGTGGTCGAAGGAATGGCGGTAGAAGTAGCCGCCGCCCGCCGGAAGAAGCGTCGTCACGAGCGTGTCGTCGCCGCCGCGCAAGCCGTTGCCGGTCGCGTCGCGGTACAGGGCGACGGTCTCGGCGGCGGAGTGACCGCCCGCGAGGAAGATCCGGGCGTGCTGGAAGGTATCCGACGCGGCCGTGTCGCCGGTCAGGGCGAAGGCCAAAACGACGACGCTCTCGCCGCGCAGGACGGACGAGGACCGGGGCGTGTCGAGGTTGACGGCGACGGCGGCGGCCCCGAGCGACGCGACGGTGAAGACACCGGGCGCCGCCTGCGCCGCTTCCGGGCCCGTCTCCGTCATCGTCGTTCTCACCGAGAAGACCGGAAGCGTCGCCTGGAAGGTCTCCCCCGCCACGGCGGTGTCCCGGCACCGCAGTGCCACGAGGAAGGACTCGGGCGAGGTCCCGAGCGGGCGGGCGAGCGTCGCCGCATAGACGCCGCCGCCGGCCGCCGGCAGGTAGGCGACGAACGTGTCCGCCGCGCCCCAGGAACCGTTCCGATCGGCGTCGAGATGGAGAGCGGCGGCCAGGATCGAGGCGGCAGGGCCGGTCATCGAGACGGAAAGATGAACGAGGGTGTCGGCACGAAGCGTGTCCCCGGCCACCGTGACGGCGACCACCGCGAAGGTCTCGTTGACGGTCACGGAGCGCGTCGCGGGCTGGAGCGCGTTGACGACGGCGCGCGCGATCGGCGTCGCGCGGGCCCCGGGGGCGGAATCGGAGAAGAAGGAACCGTTCGCCCACGGCGTCGCGTTGTCGATGGCCGCGACGCGGTAGTGAACCGTATCGCCCGGAACGCGCTGGGTGTCGTCGAAGACGTGCGTGCCGGCCGGCGCCGAGCCGGCGAGAATCCAGGAGGAGCTGTCGGACCGGCTCGCGCGGTAGATGCGGTACCCGGCGAGCCCGAGCGCCGGTTCCACCGCCTCCGACGAGACGACAGCCGACCAGCTCACGCGAATGACCGTCGTGCTCTGCGTAACGGCCGCGACCGTGTCGGGCGAGCGCGGCGCCACCGTGTCCGCGTTCAGGGCCGTGTCGATGAAGGAGAGGCGGAAGGGCGTGTGAATGGCATAGGCCGCCCCGGCACCCGCGATCTTCGAACGCACGTCGAGCGAATCAGTCGTGTTCCAGAAGGACCGCCGAAGGTCCAGCGCGATCGTCGTGTCATAATAGACGCCGCTGTCGGGGCGGGTGGGCGAAGGCACGATGTCGTTCTTCTCGAAGGTGTTGCCCGTGCTGCTCGATTGAACCGCGAAGCCGTAGTCCTGGTTCGAGTCGGCGTGGTTCTGGCGGAAGATGTTGCCGCGAGCGCCGGAGAGGAGGAATCCGTGGTCGGCGTTGCCGGTCGCGGTGTTGCCGATGAAGAGGTTGCCGTTCCGCTGGACCGAGAAGCCGCTGCCGCCCGGGTTCGCCACGGCGCGGTTGAACCGGACGAGATTCGTGTCTCCCGACGTCGCGAACCAGAACCCGCCGTCCTGGCAGGCCGTGGCCGTGTTGCTGTCCAGCGTGTTGGACGGACCGGTCACGAGGAAGCCGTAGTTGCGCTTGGATGAGGCCGTGTTGCCCGTGAGGACGTTCGCCGTGCCGCTCACCCGGACGCCGTACCCGGAGGCGCTCATGCCGCTCACCGCATTCCCGGTCACCGCGTTCGAATCGCCGCCCACCGTGATGCAATGGTCGGTGTAGTTCACCGTGTTTCCCGACAGCGTGTTCTCCGCGCTTCCCGCCTGGATCTCGATGTTCGCGGAGTTGACGGTGCAACCCGAGACGAGGTTTCCCCGGGCGGGCCGCGCGTTCGAGGCGATCGTGATCGCCGTATTGGACATCGTCTCCGCCGAGACGGTGCAGCCTCGGCAGCCGTCGAGGAAGAGAAAACTGGACAGGTAGGTATTGCCCGAGAGCGTCGCGGAGTCGGTCGCGGAGAGCTGGAGGCCGCCGGGATAGAAGAGGTTGCCGCGGACGGCGATCCACGAGGCCGTCTCGGCGTAGACCCCGTTCGAGGAGGCGACGTCGAACCGGCAACCCGTGATCGCCACGCTCTCGCAGCCGTATTCCAGCCAGATCCCGTTGTAGTCCTGGTGGAAGCTATCGCGGAGGATCGTCACCCCGGTGCAGTTCCTCAGGGCGATCCCGCCGCCGTAGTTGCTCCAGTCCGCATCCGTGTGGTCGGCCGCGACGAAGGCCAGGTCGACGAAGGCCAGGGACCAGCGCCCCGCAGCCCTGACGCAGTAGGAGTCGAAGTTGGCGTCGACGATCGTGGTGCGCGAGTCCGCCCCCAGCAGCGCGACGGAATCGACGGCGATGACGATCGACTCCCGGTAGCGTCCCGCATCGATGTAGACGCTGTCGCCGGCCGTCAGAAGCGCGGACACGGCGGCGAGCGTGCGCTTCGGGGCGGACGGGGTGAGCCCGAGGTTCGCGTCGGATCCGACGGCCGTCGTCCAGGAATCGGCGGTGGTCGACGTGTCGTTCACGTACCAGGCGTTCGGGCCCGACGTATCCGGCGACGAGGAGGGCGTGTCGACGGCGATCGAGTCGCTGAAGTAGGACTCGTTCACCTGCGGCGAAGCCGCGTCGAAGGCCGTGACCCGGTAGTAGTAGCCCGTCCCGGCGCTGACGGCCGCGTCGAGGTAGCTGTCCGCGGCCGCGGCGGCGCTTCCAACCTGGATCCAGGCGCTCGTCTCCCTGAGGGGTGACCGGTAGATCCGATAGCCGGCCACGCCGGGCGGGCCGGGCAGGCCGTCCTCGTTCACGGTCACCGGCGACCACGTGACACGGATCGAGGGATAACCCGCGACCACGGCCGCGACCGTGTCCGGAGCGCGCGGCGCAACCGTGTCGGCGAACGGCCCCGAGTCGACCGGGCCCAGCCGGTAGGGTTGGTAGGTGACCAGGGAAGCGTAGGGACCGCCGATCCGGTTCCGAATGCGGGCCGAGTCCGTCGTCCCGAACCAGTTGCGGCGGAAGTCCAGTCCCACCGGCGCCGTGCAGAAGAGATAGGATTCCGGCCGGTAGGGCGTCGCCGCGAGGCGGTTCCTGACGAAGGAATCCCCGGTGCAGGTCGGGAAGACGTAGACCTGCCAGTTCGAGTTCGAGTCGATCGCATTCCCTTCAAAGCGGTTGGAGATGGTCGAATCGAGCCTCACCCCGTAGTTGCGGTTGTTCGCGATCGAGTTGGCCAGGAATACGTTCCCCGTGCAGGCTCCGACATACAGGCCGGCGCCGCCGTTGTTGACGCTCGTGCAGGAGACCATGAGATTCGTGTCGGCGGAGTTGCGGAACCAGAAGCCGTAGCTGGCGTTCATGTAGGACGTGATGTTGCTGAACGTGTTGTTGTTCGCCGTGAGGATGTACCCTCCCACGCTGCCCCGCGATGCCGAGTCCCCCTCGAAGAGGTTCGAGTTGGAGTAGTAGAGCGAGAACCCGTAGGCCGAGGACCCTCCCGTGAAGTGGCAGTCGCGGACGACGTTGGAGTCGCTGTAGTAGAGGTAGACTCCGTAATTGGAGCTGCTGCCCGAGCCGCAGTTGAGAAGAACGCATCCTGAAGCGCGGCTGATGTAGTAGGCTATGCCCTCGTTCGTCGCGCTGTCGCCCGTCAGGAGCGCGCGGTCGCTGTAGAAGAGGTAGACCCCGTAGGTGGAGTTCCGCTTCGTGTAGTTCTCCTCGATTTTCACATCGTGGGAGTAGCTGATCCGCATGCCGTAGGTATTCGACTCGCAGGTGTTGCCCCGGACGAGATTGCGGGGGGAATAGCCGAGATAGATCCCGGCCGAGGTCCCGGCCTTCTGCTCCGCGCTCCAGCACCCTTCAATCGTGTCCCCGCTGCAGTCGGCCTGGAGATAGATCCCGTGCAGACCGTTCCGCAGGGCCGCGACACGCTCGATGGCCGACGAGTCGACGGACTTCAGGTTGACGCCGTAGTAGGCCTCGGTGACGCGCAGGTCGGAGATCCGCAGGGAGGTCCGGTTCTCGGCGTAGATCGCGTTCACCGTCGTCGTCGTGCTGTCGCCCGGCGCGATGACCGTCGAGGCCGAATCGACGCCGCGCACCGTGACATGGCTCGCCCCGATCGTCACCGACTCGGCGAAGGTCCCGGCGTCGATGAGCACCGTGTCGCCCCGGCGGATTTGGTTGAAGACGGCCCCCAGCGTCCTCTTCGGCAGGTTCGGCGCAAGGCCCGAGTTGCCGTCGTCGCCGACGGCCGACGTGTAGCTGTCGCCGGCGGTCGCTCCGTCGTTCACATACCAGGTCCGCGGTGTCGTGTCACCGTTGTTGAAAGCCAGCCGGAAGCTCATCGTGCTCCCGGCGGCGCTGAAGGAATCGATCCGGATCCCGGTCGCGGTGCCGTCGTAGCGATTGCTGCTCGGCGTGGACGTCGGCGTCAGGGAGTCGCCGGCGTCGTAGAAGTCCCCCGCGTCGGCCGTGCCCGGGACCTCGATCTCCTCCAGCCCGTCCGCCTCGCAGAGCCTCAGGAGCTTGTGCCCCGTCGTCGAGTTGTTGTAGAGGTAATCATTGCCGCTCGTGTCGAGACGGGAGTCCACGTGCCAGATGAGAAGTCCCTTGCCGGGGTGCGTCATGTCGTTGCCGCCCTTTTCCCGGTTGTCGATCATGAAGAACTCGCCGAAGTTGTTCCCTTCCGCCGCGTCCGGCATCGCGAGCACGGCATTCGGACCCGAGTCGAGCGTCGCAAGCGTCACGAGGCGCGTGTCGGACCAGTAGACGGTCGGGGTGAGCCAGTCGAGAACGAACTTGGAGAAGGAGTTGTGGTCGCCCCAGTTCGAATCCATCATGTCGAGACCCCCGACGCCGCCGCGCGGAGGATTCGCGTCGTAGTCGTAATAGTCCGGGAGTCCCAGCCCGTGGCCCATCTCGTGGATGAGCGTCCGGGGCTTGTAGTCGCCCGGCCAGGGCCGGGCCTCGTATTGCCACGAGTAGTCGTCGATCTTCTTGCCG
>CAZWVM010000014.1:0-31426 GCA_964637705.1 uncultured bacterium | reverse complement strand
CCCCGATCTCGTGCAGGGCCTCGAAGACCGTGACCGCGTGGCCCTTCTGGACGAGATCCCCGGCGCAGGTGAGGCCGGCGGGCCCCGAGCCGACGACGGCGACCCTGCGCCCCGACGGGGCAGCCTGGGGCGGGAGGAAGATCTCGCCCTGCTGGCGTTCCCAGTCGGCGATGAAGCGCTCGAGGTACCCGATGGCCAGCGGCTCGACGCGCTTGCCCATCAGGCAGGCGCCCTCGCACTGCTCCTCCTGCGGGCAGACGCGGCCGGTGATGGCGGGGAGAACGTTGTCCTCGCGCATCTTCGCCGCGGCGGCGCGGTAGTCGCCCGCGAGGATCAATTCGACGAACTCGCGCACCTTCACGCCGACCGGGCAGCCCTTGACGCAGGTGGGCGTGGCGCAGAGAAGGCAGCGGTGCGCCTCCTGCTTCGCCAGGTCCAGGGTCAGCCCCAGGTTCACCTCTTCGAAATTGGCCGCGCGCGCGCCCGCGTCCTGCTCCGGCATGTGCTGCCGCGGGATCGCCATCCGGTCCTTCGGCTTCAGGGGATTCAGAACGGGTTTCGAGGTCTCCATGTCATCGCCTCCCCGGGTTCGCCAGTTCGGGATGGGCCTCTTCCAGCCGGCACTCGTGCCGGATGCGCTCGACCTGGGCCTCGCGATCTGCCTCGAAGGCGTCGAGCGAGGCTTTTTCCATCTCCCGGTACATCGTGTTGCGCTTCATCAGGGTGTCGAAATCCACGCTGTGCGCGTCGAACTCGGGACCGTCCACGCAGGCGAACTGGCTTGCGCCGTTCACGACGACGCGGCACCCGCCGCACATGCCCGTGCCGTCCACCATGACGGAGTTGAGGCTGACGACCGTGCGGATGCCGTGGGGCCGCGTCGTTTCCGCCACGGCCTTCATCATCGGGACCGGCCCGATCGCGAGCACGAAGTCGATCTTCGTCCCTCCCTCGATGATGTCCTTGAGTTTCACCGTCACGAAGCCCTTCTCGCCGTGGGTTCCGTCGTCCGTCATGACGAACGTCTCGTCGCTCACCGCCCGGACCTCGTCCTCGAGAATGACCAGGTCACGGGAACGCGCCCCGACGATGGAGATGACCCGGTTGCCGGCCTCCTTCATCGCCTTCGCGGTCGGGAAGGCGATCGCGGTGCCGACGCCGCCGCCGATCACCGCCACCGTGCCGTAGCGCTCGACCTCGGAAGGTTTGCCCAGGGGACCGACGACGTCCTTGATCGCGTCGCCGGACTCGAGGCAGTTCATGAGCCTCGTGGTCTTCCCGATCCCCTGGACGACCAGGGTGATCGTGCCCTTCACGGGGTCCGATCCCTCGATCGTCAAGGGGATCCGCTCTCCGTCGGAATGGAGGCGGAGGATCACGAACTGGCCGGCCTTCTGCTTCTTGGCGATGCGCGGCGCGTGGATGACGAACATCTTGCTTTCCGGTGTCAGGAACCGGGCGGATTCGATGCGGTACATGCCGCTACAATAACCGCTCCCGGGAAACCGCACAAGCGCCCCCGCCCCGAAAGGGGACACTCCGACACTATGACACAGTTCGGTCGTGCGGACGGGGGACACTCTGACACAGTTGCGGGGAGAGAGCAGGGAAAGGGGGGGCGGCGGGCGGGAAGACGAGCGCAGGACGCCTCAGGATTTGCGACGACGCAGGCGCAGGACGACGCGCGAGATCCACCAGACCGGAGTCATGAGCAAGGCGATCGTGCGATCGAGCCAGGGACCAAACTCCCGCGCCACCGTGACGCGCCCCTCCGCCGGCACGCGCGTTCTCATTTCCGGTCTCCCCCTGACGGGACCGTACTGCGCGTGAGGAGCGATGATCTCCCGCAGAAGCCGCGCCTTCCCGTCGAAGTAGGAGACCATGTCCTCGGCCTCGACCGGCGCGGCCTCGAGCCAGAGCTTCGTGTAGGGCCCGACGAAGCAGCGCGGCTGGTGTGTGACGCTGGAGGCCCCGATGCGCACGCCCTGCGAAAGCCCGTGCTCGCGCAGCAGATTCAACTCCTCGATTCGCGACCGTGCTTCGTAGACCGGGTTGATGTAGACGATCCCGTACTCCGCCAGAAAATCGCCGAAACGGTTCACGATCTCCGGCAGGCAGTCCGGGTGGTTCGACTGAGTGCGTGTCATGCCGTTCGCGGCGTGACCGATCCGCTCGGCCAGGCAGAACTTCACCGTCTCGACGAGCATGGCCGTCTTGCAGCCGAGGCAGGTGAGCCCGAGCCCGCGCCCGCGGCAGTGGTCGAAGTAGTCGTCCGGAAGCGTCTTCCAGATCCGCTTGCGCGCCTGGTCCCCGTCCACGACGTGGTGCTCGATCTGCACCCCGGGGAAGGCCGCACGCAGGCCTTTCACGTTCCGGACCGCGTTCCCGAGCCCCACGGTCATCGGGAAATCGACGGTCAGGAGGGCGACGCGCCGGAAGACCCGGCACATCTCCAGGGCGACCACGGTCGAGTCCAGCCCGCCGGAGAACATCACGCAGACCGATTCCTCGGAGGGAATGGCCGGCGGACGGTCGGCGCTCACGACCACGTCTCCGCGCATCGCCGTGCATTTCTCATGAGATCGTGGATGTGCCGGTACTCGAAGAGCCCGTTGCGGCCCGCGAGAACGAGGTTGGTGATGCCCGCGAGCCGCCGGCGCAACTCGTCCCGCGCCGCGCAGGCCTCCCGGCCGAGCACCGGGTAGGCGTGAGAGAGCCTCACGACGAGGGACCCCTCGACGTCCCGACGGTCGAGCCCGGTCGAGAGAGCCAGGCAGTCCTCGAGCCGCCCGGCCAGGTCCCCGTCCGGGAGTTTCCACGCCGCGTCGTCCGCCGCGCAGGGGAGTTCCCCCACCACGACCGTGCGCCCGGCCGGCGCAAGACGCGCGCTCCGGTTCTTCGGCTCGTAGACGCGCGTGAAGGGGACGTCGGGATCGGGATAGTGAAGGGAGGCGTTCGGCGTGAGCCGGTCCCGCGTGAGAAAGAGCGCGACGAGGACGAGGGATCGGAAGCGGAGCCGGCCGGCGGCCCGGAGCGTATCCTCGTCGAGGGAGGGCGTGCAGAGCAGGGCCGTCTCGGGCAGGGGGAGCGTGGAGATGATCGTCTCGACCGCTCTCTCCTCCCGGCCGTTCACGACGACCGACGTCACGCGCGGGCCGTCGCGCCGGATCGCGGTGACGCGGGCGCCCGTCACGATCGATCCGCCCGGGCAGGAGGCGGCCAGCGCCTCGGGGATGCGCCCGATGCCTCCGTCCGGGTAGAGAAAGGCGCCGTCGAGGTGCCGGGTCTTCGCCGCCCGGCCGGCCACCGCTTCCAGGAAGAAGGTGCGCGCGTCCAGTCCCTTCAGGCGCGTGTGGGCGATCTCGCGCGAGAGCTCGCCGCCGGGCAGGCCCCAGAGCTTCTCGGAATAGTTGAGGAGGAGCCTTCCGGCCAGCGTGGGACCGTAGGTGTTGTGCGCGTAGGAGGCGAAATCGTCGCCGGCGGGCGCCCGGACGAGCCGCCGTGCCGCGACCTCGAACGCGGCCCGGGCGGAGTCGATCGGTCCCAGGGTGCGCATCAGGTTCCACGGGGAGAGGGGAAAATCGATCCAGCGGCCGCGCGAATGGATCTGTGTCGGGGCCGAAACGGGGCGGAATTCCTCCCCCAGGAGTTCCCGGAGCGCGTCCGTGCTCTCCGCGTCGCGGTCGTGCAGCCGGTGGGCCCCGGTGTCGAAGGCGTAATCGCCGCGGTGTATCGTCCGGCAGAGTCCACCGACCTCCGCGGACGCCTCGAGCAAGGTCACGGGTACGCCGCGCCGGGAGAGGTAGAGTGCTGCCGCGAGCCCGGCCACTCCGCCCCCGAGGATCGTCACAGCGCCTTTCATGCTGACCGCACCATGGGCGCATTGTACCCTGTCTTCCCATGGTGGACGAGACACACGCAGAGGGCGCGAGGGCGTCGGATACGGGGCCGGCCCCAACGGTCGTCGCGGAGTCCGCGCCGTTCGTCGAAGCCGAGTCGATGCCGGCGGCCGGGTCCGGGGTGGGAGAATACGAGCGGGCGATCGGCGCCATCGACGGATCCTGGAACCGGCCCGGAGACCTCCGGTGCGTTCTCGTCGCGTTTCTCATCCTGTGCGCCGCGCTGGCCTTCGCCTGGTACTACTTCTCCCGGGACGGGATCCGGCTCGACTGGGGCCTGGAGCAGCGAGGCGCCGCCACGCAGGGAGTCCTGCCCGGGCGGCATTTCGGGCAGCGACAGGCCGCCGATCCCTGACAGCCCGCCTCTGTAACTTTCATTTCCGCTCCCTGGTCCGCCCGATTCACCTTCGTCTTTCCGCGCGACTCCTGCTAAGATCGCGCCACGTTCCGATCCACGACATGCGAGGGATAAGCGCTTGAGAGAGAAGACCCGACTCACCCTGTGGCTGATGCCGAACGCCGGCTTCGAGACGGGCGCCATCACGGCCGGCGAGATCCGGCGGTTCCAGGAGCGGAATCGCGGCGTCGAGGTGAAGGTCTGCATCGTCCCGTGGTCCCGCGCCTGGGACCGGCTGATGGAGATCTTCACGGGGCGCTCCTCGGCCGCGCCGCCCGACGTCGTGCAGCTCGGTTCGACCTGGGTTCCCTCGCTCATGCACATCGGGATGCTCCAGGAACTGCCGCGCCCCCGCGGCGCCGCCTACATTCCCCAATTGCTCTCCGTCGGCTCCTCCGGCGAGACGCTCCGGGCCCTTCCGTGGTTCACCGACCTGCGGGTGCTCTACTACCGCCGCGACATCCTCGCCGACCGCGGCGTCGAGGAGTCCTCCCTCGAGGACTTCGAGAGCCTGGTCGCGGCCTGCCTCCGCCTCAAGGGTCTCCGCTCGCACTATCCCTTCGCCCTCTCCGGGCAGCGCGAGGCCGTGATGATCCATGACCTCGCGCCCTGGATCTGGGGCTTCGGCGGCGACTTTTTCTCGCCCGACCGCAAGAGGCTTGCCCTCTCCGGGAAGGAGGCCCTCGCGGGGATCCGGTTCTACTTCGAGATGATCGACCGCGGGTTCGTGCCCCTGCAGGGCCGCGACGTTTCGCGCTTCAGTGGGAACTTCTTCAACGGGGACTGCGCCATGCAGGTCTCCGGCGTCTGGCCCGTCCGCAACCTCTTCAACCCCCGTCACGCGGACTACCGGCGGGAGGTCGCGCGGAACTTCGGCATCACGCTCTTTCCCCGCGGCCCCGCCGGCCGCGCGACGTACATCGGCGGCAGCCACCTCGCCGTCACGACGCGAACGCGGCACCCGGAGGCCGCGGCCGCGCTCGCCGTCTTCCTCTCCTCCGCCGATTCGCAGAAACGATACCTGTCCCGCACCGGTCTCCTCCCGTCGCTTCCCGCGATCTGGGACGAATTCTTCCCCGGCCGCCCCCGCGAGCTGGACGTCTTCCGCCGCTCGCTCCGCCACGCCCGCACCCTGCCGCCGATCCCGGCGATGGGTTCGGTCGAGCGTTCCATGCTCGTCTTCACTCAGGAGGTGCTGAGCCTCCTGAGAAAGCGGGCGTTCTCCCCGGCGCGGTTGCGCGGCCGCGTGAAGGCCCTGACCGAGGAGATCGACTACATGCAGGCGCTGACGATATGAAGGGCGCCGTGAGACCGGAGCTCGGTATCCGGATCGAGGAGGCCTACACCGATGCGGACCGCACGACGGCCCTGGCCGCGGAGGTCTTCGCGGCGGCGCTGCGCTGCCGGCGCGTCGAGGTCTTTCTTTTCGACGCGGCTTCGCGCGAACTGTCCCTGAAGAAGATCCTCCACGACGGCGTGATCTTCGACGGCGAAGAGGAGTTCTCCGCCGCGGAGAATCCGGCGCTCCTGCCCCTCATCGAGGGCCGTCGCGACACGCTCCTTTCGGTTCGTCCCCGGTCCGGCTTCTGGGGCGCGTTGCGCTCGGAGGGAGAGCTCCAGGGCCTCGTCTGGGCCTCCGGCCGCCGGAACGCCTTCTCCCTCCGCGACCAGCGCGCGTTCCGCCAGCTTGCGCCCGCGGTCGCCGACTCCCTGCACAAGAACCGCCTCCACGTGCGCGGGCAGAAGCGCGACGCGGCGCTCAACACCTTCGCGGACATCACCAACATCCTTGCCGGCACGCGCTACCT
The DNA here is from genome assembly GCA_964637705.1 of uncultured bacterium. Lineage (GTDB taxonomy): Bacteria > UBA8481 > UBA8481 > UBA8481 > UBA8481 > CAZWVM01. The sequence goes on along the minus strand of CAZWVM010000014.1, from coordinate 25,322 downwards.
CTCCGACATGCTCAAGAGGTTCCTCCGCGCCGTCTTCCACAACTTCCACTTCGATCTCATACGCATCTACCTCGTCAACGAGAGGACCGGGACCCTCGACGGCGTCGTCTCGGGGGATTTCCTCGGCCGCATCCGCGATCTCCGGCGGGAATCGTTCCCGCTGAAGCGCGGCCTCAATCCGCTCGTCGATATGGCGCTCTCGCGCCGCGGCCCCCCGGTACAGGAGTTCCACGAGACCGGCCTCAACATCGCCCTGCGCTCCAAGGGTCGGACCGTCGGCGTGCTCTCGGTCAATAATTTCTTCAGCCACTGCCGGATCACCGAGGAGGAGCGCAAGGCCCTCATCTCGCTCTCGGGCCAGGTCGCGATGACGATCGAGCGGGTGAGCCTCTTCGAGCAGGTCGAGCGCCTCTCCGTCACGGACGGCATGACGGGGCTCTACCTCTTCCGGCACCTCCGCGCCCGCTACGAGGCCGAGGCGTCGCGCTCGAAGCGCCTCCGGCGCCCGCTCTCCCTGATCCTCATCGACCTCGACAAGTTCAAGTCCGTCAACGACACCCACGGCCACCAGGTCGGCGACCAGGTACTCCAGGCCGTGGCGAAGGCGATCCGGCAGTCTCTGCGCGCCAAGGACATCGCGGCGCGGTACGGCGGGGACGAGTTCCTCGTCATGCTGCCTCGGACGGGCCGCGCGGATTCCACGCTCGTCGCCGAGCGGCTGCGCGCCTCGATCCGTTCCCTCGCCGTCCCGCTCCCGGGCGGCGGGGTCCTGGGCGTCAGCGTCTCCATCGGGGTCAGCACGGACCCGGGGCGGGGCTGGAGCATCACGGCGATGTTCCAGAAGGCCGACGCCGCCCTCTACCGCACCAAGAAGGCCGGCCGCGACGGGGTGACGCACGCGTGAGCCGGCATCCCCGCGCGGAGGACTGCCCCTTCTGCCGCCTCGGCGACCGCGAGACCTGGATGGAGAGCGAGCATGCGGTCGCCTTCCGCGATTCGTTCCCGGTGACGGAGGGCCACACGCTCGTCGTGCCGAAACGCCACGCCCGAAGCGTTTTCGACATTCCGCCGGAGGAACTCGCGGACCTCTGGGCGCTCGTCGGGGCCGCCCGCCGCCGGCTCCTCGAGGAACTGCGGCCGGCCGCTTTGAACATCGGCGTCAATGACGGGACGGCCGCGGGCCAGACGATCGGGCACGGTCACGTGCATCTCATCCCGCGCCGGATCGGTGACGTCGCCGATCCTCGCGGCGGCGTGCGCTGGATCATACCGGAGAAGGCGAAATACTGGCCCTGAGGAGGGTGGTGCCGCCGCCCCTTGACGAAAGGACCTTCGAGGGAAATGCTGAAACCATGGTGAACCGTTTTCGACCGTCGTCCCGGGGCTCCTCGCTTCTCGGGATTCTCCTCGCCGCCGCCATCGTGATGATGCTCGCCTACTTCATGCTGAAGAAGCCGGCCGCGCCGCCGGGCGTGGCCGCCGAGATCGGCGCCCCGGCGGGGGAGACCCTGCCGATCGCCGTCCCGACCTCGCGTCCCCAGCAGGCGATCGAGACGGCCCGCACCGCGCAGGACATCGCGCGGGCGAAGAGGATCGAGCTGGCGACGGAGCAGTTCCGGATCGAGGCCGGGCGCGAGCCGGCGAACCTGCAGGAACTCGTGGAGAAAAACCTGCTCTCCGCGGCCGACGCCGCCGCGCGCTGAACCCGGCTCGAGAAGCACGATGAACTCGACGCGTCCGTCCCTTCTCGTCTCGCCTCGTGCCGGGTGGTACGCCACCCTGAACGTCGTCCTGCTCTGCCTCCTCGCAGGGCTCGCCGTCCCCCCGCTCTGCCTGGCCCACGCCCTGGGGCGCTGGAACGAGGTTGTTCCCCGCGAGGATTTCCTGGAGGCCGCGGGCGTTCTCGTTCGCATGGCCGCGGTTCTGCAGCTCGGCCCGGCCGTCATCGCCGCCGCGCTCGTCGCCCTCGTCTCGGCGATCCTTGCGCGATGGAGATCGGCCGCGATCGCGGGACACATCTTCTCGTCCTTCGCCGCGTTCTGCGCTTTCCTGCCCCTGAACGTGATCTCGTGGCTCGCGGGCGCGCGCCTCGTCCTCATGGAGAGCCTGATGGCGGAGCCGCCGCGGTGCGGCCAGCCGATCTTCGGCTTCATCGTCTTTCTCGTCTCGTCCTTCGCGATCATGCCGCTCGCCTACGCGGTTTCGTGGGCGGGATTCCTGATGGGGCGATACGTGGTCCGGCAGGTGAAGAAAGGCTAGAAGAACCGTTCCTCGGCGAGCATCGGCAGAGCCCTCTGCGCGATCGGGTCGGCCATGAAGCGTTTCTGGACACAGCCGTCGCCGAGGTAGTTGGCCAGCGCCACGAAGAGCATGCCCTGGTCGAGCGCGAGGTACTTGTAGGCCACCGAGCCCGAGACGGGATCGACCGCGTCGTAGAAGCCGTATTCGCCGTAGATGTCGTACAGCTCGATGAGCTTGCGGAGGTTGGCGATCGCCTCCTTCGGCGTGAAGTTGACGGCGAGCGCGACGACGTGCGGGGTGACGGCGCCGGGCTTGTAGCCGTGGGCGCCCAGGGGCCTCACGCCGTACTCGGAGTAGTTGTCCTCGGTGGGCACCGACGAGGGCGACATGCCCCAGACCGGGTACTTCATGACCTCGAGCGCGTAGCGGCGGTGAATGATGGAATGGACCTCGTCGTTCCGACCCAGGGAGAGCGGGGCGAACTGCTTCTCGTCGATGACCATCGTCGGCATCAGGGCCTCGAAGAGGCTCCCGCCCCAGGAGGGGACGTAGGCGAGGCCCTTCCACTCGTAGTGCCCGCCGGGATAGGTCACGCCTCGCGTCGTGCGTTCGACGCGCGCGACCGGCGTCTCGCTCTGCCACTTCGCGTCGACGGGGAAGGTGCGGAGCATCCGGTACCAGTGCTCCTCCGGAACGTCGCCCTTGCCGATCGCGATGAAACTGCCGGCCCGCGGCTCGGTGTAGAAAGCCCCGTAGTTGTACTCGGCGCGAACGCCCATGTGGACGTAGAAACCGTGGTTCATGTGCTGTTCGACGTCGTCGTAGAAGAAACCGTAATCGCCGCGATCGATGAGCTGTGAACAGCGCGCGGCCAGCTCCGGGAAGGCCTGGCGGACGGCCATGAGCCCGGAGGTGAGCCAGGCGGAATCGACGAAGGAGATGAAGTTCGAGGTGCGCTCGCCGGAGGTCGTGTCGTAGTAGTTGAAGAGGAAGCCCTCGTGCGATTCCATCCCCTCGACCGAGGCCAAGGTCTTCTTCAGCTTCTCGAGAGCCTCGTCGCGCGTGATGAGCCCGAGTTCCTGCGCGCCGACGACGCAGAGGAAATACACGCCGATGTTGGTGACGTTGGTGTAGTCGCCGATGCGGCTGTCCTTCAGGAGGACCGATCCCTTCGTGAAGCGGACGGTGTCGAGCGGCAGCCCCCGTTCGCGGTCGCAGAGCGCGTCGATGCCCTTCCAGGTGTCCCGGGCGATCCTGAGGAGGAACTCGCGGTCGTCGCGGGGGAAGGAGCGGCGGTCGGCGAGCGCCATGGTCGGCCATCCGTTCAAGCACGCGTGGATCGCGGCCACCGCCGCGGTCTCTCCGCCGTGCTCCGCCTCCCACGCCCGCTTTCTCGGGACGGCGACGCGGTCGTAGATCGAGAGGCCGGGCTCGCCGGTCTTCACGAGGGCGAAGTCGTCGAGGAAGTAGGCTCCCTTGTGCACGCGTGCCCGGCGCGAGTGGAAGGAGAGGACCAGTTCGCCCAGGTTCTTCCAGTCCGTGATCCCGTTCATCATGTTCAGGGGGATGCGGACCCGCTGCCACTCGGCCGTGACTCCCTCGACGACGAAACTGCCCTTGTCCTGTTCCAGTTCGCTCCCGGGCTTGGGCTTCTTGAACTCCACCTTGAACCGGGGGTCGAAACCCGCCGCGGCGTCGCCCTTCACGCGGAACTCGAGATGGTCGTAGTTCGATCCGTCGAGGCCGTTGAGGCGCATCCAGAGGCCGTTCTGCGAAGAACGGGCGGGATTGAGGGAGTAGGCGAGCTTCAGGCAGTAATCGGTCGTGTCGGCCGGATTCGCCTGCAGGAACTCGAAAGCGACCGTCGAGAGCGTGTCGGATTCCTCGGCGTTCCAGGTTCCGCCGCCTCCCCCGAGGTTGTTCTTCATCCCGTTGGCGAAATCCTGGATGACGACGCGGGAGAGGGGAGGGGCCTCCGCGGGCGCGGCCGGGGGTGCGGGCGGCTCCGGCGCGGGCGGCGCGCCGCCGCAGGCGAGGAGCGACGAGAGGAGCAGGAGGAGGAGAAGGGTGTCAGGCAATAACAATATAACACGGCGGCGAAGGCGCTTTGTTATATTGTTATTGCCTGACACCGTCGGCTACCTCAGGACACGCTTCGCCAGCCGGTCGCGGTATTCCTCGGCGAAGGGCCCGCGGCCCAGGAGCGCGAGGAGGTCGAGGACGAGGCGACGGTTGGCGTCGTCGAAGGCCTCGAGCAGCGCCTCGAGGCAGGTGCCGACGTTGCCGGCGGCCAGCGCGCCCGCGGCATGGCGCTGTTTCTCCGAGGGGGATTCGAGCAGACCGAGAACGCGCTCGGCGGATTCGAGGAGCGAGGCGTTCGCGTCGCGCAGGTCCGCGGGGAGGGCCGCGACCCGCGTGCGGCCCGATTTCGCGTCGCCCGCGAGGATCGTCGCTCTCAACTCGAGAAGGGGATCGGGCGCGGCCTTCAACGCCGCCCGCGCCTCCGCGACCCGGCCCGCGCCGAGGAGCGCGGCCGCGCCGTTCTCCGCGGTACCGGGCTCGGCGGCGGCGCCATCGCACTTGATGCCGTTCTTCTCGAGAAAGGCCTTCACCTGCGACTCGGGAAGGGCGCCTGTGAAACCGTCCGCGGGACGCCCGCCCTTGAAGAGATACACCATGGGAACGCTCCGCACGCGCAGGAGCTGGGCGACCTCCGGGTTGGCATCGACGTCGAGCTTGGCGAGCGTGAAGGCGCCAGCCGCCCTCGCGGCGAGCTTCTCGAGGATCGGGCCGAGGGTCTTGCAAGGCTCGCACCACGTGGCCCAGAGATCGAGGAGCACCGGCATCTTCATCGAACCGTTGATGACCTCGGCCTCGAAGGTCTCCACCGTCACGTCGATGATGCGCGCGGCCGGGGAGGCCGCGCCGCCGGGCCCGGCAACGGGCGCGGACGCCTTCTGCCCGTTCTTACCGAGGATCAGCATGCCGGGACCCCTTACGCCGCGCGGCGGCGGTGCCGCCACCAGACGCGGATGAGCCAGAGGACAAAGAGGAGGCCCAGTCCCCACGGCAACGTGACGGCGGCGAAGATGACGAGGGCGCCGATGGAGCGCAGGAATCCCTCGAAAGCGTCGGAAATCGCCTCGAAGAGGATGTTCTTATCCTCGGGCAGGACGGAACGCGGCTCGAAGAGGCGCACGGTGACCGTCGCCATGCCGACCATGGCGTCGTAGTAGCGCAGGCGCCCCTGCACCGTCTCGATCTCCTCGCGCACGCGCGCGAGCTCCCGCTCGACCTCGAGCTTGTCGGCGAGTCGAGGGGAGGAGGTGCGCAGGAGGTTGAGGAGTTCCTTCTCGAGTTCCTGCTTCGTCGAGAGGCGGGCCGACAGGTCGACATACTCCATCGTGATGTCCTGCCCGTTCTTGCTCTCGGACTGGACCTCGCCGAGGAGTCGTGCGGCGCCTAGGAATTCGTTGAGCTTGTCCGGGGGGATCTTCGCGACCAGGCTCCCGTCTTTGGCGCCGTTCTCGCGCTTCTCGGCCGTCGCGTCGGAGACGAAGCCGCCGAAGTCGGTCACGGCCTTCTCCAGGGCGGCCTGCGCCTCGGCGAAGTTCGAGACCTCGACGCGGATGTCGACGGTGTAGATCATCTTGCGCTGGACCTGAGCGGCGGGGACGGAGGGGGCGGGAGCGGGCGAGGGTGCCCCGGGAGCCGCGCCGCGCGCCGACTCGTCGGCGGCCCCGGCCTCGGCCAGCATGGGAGACGGCATCGAGTAGGCCGAGGGCTCGCTCTTGTTGGCGAGACCGAACGGCGAGGATTCACCGCAACCCGAGAGGCCGACGACGACCGCGACGAGCAGAAGACCGACGAGACGATTCATGGATGACCCTCGCTTTCCGGAGGGGTTGCCCCCGAACTCGGGCATTATAGGCGAAGCCGTTGCGCGGAACAAAGCCCTTGTCAATTCCGCGCGGGGTAGGCGATGATACGGGCGGATCTCATCGAGGGAGGAACGATCATGAATTGCACGAACTGCGGGGCGCCCATCGTGGCGGGGAGCGTCTTTTGCGAGAAGTGCGGGCAACCGGTCAGCGCCGCGCCCGCCGCCGCGGCCACCCCCGTCGTCCAGTCCGTGCAGGCGACGTCGGCCCAGCCGGCCGCCGTCCAGCCGCCCCTCGCGCCGGCCTCGAGCGGCTCCTCCGGCGGTCTCTGGATGGCCATCGGTTGCGGCTGTCTCGCTCTCGTCCTCGTCATCATCACGGCGCTCGCCATCGGCGGAGTGGCCTTCAAGGACAAGATCAAGGACGCGTTGGCGAGAATCACCCAGCAGGCCGAGGGCACGATTCCCGCGGCCGAGCCCGGCTCCGAGCCTTCCTCCACGCCGTCCGCCTCCACGCCCGCGACGGCCGGCACCGTGCGCGTCGAGCTCTCGTGGAACAAGCCCGTGGACATGGACCTGGAGATCTGGGACGCCGCCGGCGAGAACCTGAAGAAGCGGTCCTTCAACCTCTGCGGCGAGGATGTCACGGACGGCACGACCGGGAACACCGAGTTCTTCGACTTCAAGTCGTTCGATTCGGGCGACGACTTCAGCTCCGGGCGTTACGTCGTCTCGATCTACTTCGCCGCGCGCAGCGACGACTCGATCGAGGCCGCCGAAGCCACGGTCACGATCACGAAGGCCGACGGTTCGACCGTCGTCCGCAAGAAGGTCGTCAACTACGAGCCGGGCAAGGACCAGTGGCACGCCTTCAAGATCAACGCGGCGACGGGCGAGATCGAGGACATCGACCGCTTCATCCGGGTGACGACGAACAACAACAACGACTGATCCGTCTGCGGATGTCGATACGCGGGCAGCCGGTTGAGACGTTGCCCGCGCGGGAAAAGGCCGCCGCCTAGTCCTTGAAGAGGAACCTAAGGCACCCGCCGATCCGCTGTCGCCAGAAGGTCTCGTTGTGCTGGTGGCCCTCGGCGACGAGTCCCAACAGGTCCTTCCCGTGCGTCATCCAGCGGTCGGAGCAGGCGCGGATGAGCTTGCGCGTGATCGCCGTGAAGTCGTCGCGGTGCGGCTGGTCCGGCGCCCACTTCGTGCCGCAGTCGATGTAGGCCCGCCGGAAGGGCCTCCGGTGCAGGCCCTCGATCAGCCGGATCTCCGGGTTGCCCTTGATGTAGGCGAAGGAGAGCGAGCCGACGAGGCCGAAGACGTCGGGGCGGCGGAGCGCGGCGTAGACCGAGACGTTCGCTCCGTACGAGGCGCCGATGATCGCGATCCGGCCGGGATTCGTCGAGAGGGGATAGCTCCTCCTGAGGTGCGGCAGGAGATCGTCGGCCAACCAGTCCGCGTACAGGTCCGCGCGCCCCAGGGGCGGCGGCAGGTAGCCCTTGTTGCGGTGGCGGTGGCAGGTGACGCCCACGAGCACGATCTCCTCCAACAGCCCCCTTCGGATGAGCCCGTCCGCCACGGCGTCGGTGTGCCAACCGCCGTGCGATCCGCGGTTTTTCCACTGGTTCTGCCCGTCGTTGAGCACGGCGACCGGGTAGATCTTGTCGTGCGAGAAATTCCGGGGCAGGCGGACCTGGAGCTTGAAGGTGTGATCGAGCTTCGGGCAGGCGAGGAAGGTCTCGAGGAATTGCGGGGGAGTCTCCTTCCCCGGGGGCTCGTAGCTGTAGAGGCGCCCGTCCTGCAGCCAGATCTCCGGGAGGCTCGGGCGGTAGAGGAGGCCGCGACCGGGGCGGTCCTCCCCGTTCTCGCCGCGCACGAAGAAGCCGCGTCCCGCGTTCATCTCGAAGACGGTCTCGAAGACCGATTCGCCCTCCTCGCGGCCCCGGCCCTTCCTCTGCATCGGGAACTCCAGCGTGCGCGCGCCGTCGGCGACGCAGGCGACGGGCTTCTCCCAGCCGGAGTAGTAACGCAGGTGCATCATGCGGCCCTCGGAGAAGAGGACGAGGTGCGAGCCGGGCTTGTCGACGACGCGGCGGCTGTGGGGGCCCTTGAAGGAGCCGGCGGGGACCTTGAGGCTGTGGGGCTTCTCGGGCCGCGTCGTGACGGTGCGGAAGAAGCGCCGGATGCCGCGCGGGGATCCGGAAGCGAGCCAGCCCATGACCATGCGCGTGATGCGGTCGGCCTTCGGGTTGACGAGGAGGCTTCCGTGCGAGTAGCCCTCGAAGACGTACCAGCTCGCCTCCTCGCGGCGGAAGAGGATCTGCTGGGCCGGGGCCGGGGCGTGGATGCCGAGGACGAGCGTGGGGGCTTCGACGCGTCCGACCTCGGGCCGGTCGACCTCGAGCGCGCGGAGCGCCTGCCCCGAGAGACGGGACTGGCGGAAGAGCGCGAGCTGGCTCTCGTATTCCTCCTCCGTCACCTTCCGCCCCCACATCTCCTCGACGATCGCGCGCGAGGGGATGAACTGGATCACGGGCGGGAGGTTCCCGTGAGCGTCCATGAAGTCGCGCGACGGGGACATCTTCAACTCGCGGGCGATCCCGCGGGACGGGGAGGGGTCGTAGAGGACGACGGCGGCGGCCCCGTCCCTCTGCGCGGAGAGCTGGGCGTAGAGTCCGCCGATGGAGTAGCCGACGATGACGGGCTTCTCGAGGCGGAGGGCGCGGCGCGCCTCGGCGACGTCGGCGAGGTAGTCCTCGAGCGAGAGCGACGCCACGTCGTCCCACGCGCTGCGGTAGTACCCGCGCGGGTTGAGGCAGAAGACGGTCCAACCGGCCGAGGCGAGGACGGGAGCGAAGCGGGCGAAGATCCAGGAGCCGTCGAAAGCGCCGCCGATCGCGAGAACCGGCTCGGGATGCTCGACGTGCGCGGGGCGGTATTCCTCGACGAAGAGGCGGTGAGGCCCGACGAAGTGCTCATGGCGCGAGTAGCGGGGTGCGTGCGTCATGGCGCGGAGGATAGCGGAGGATCGGGCGGTTGTCAGCCGGAGTCGGCGTTTAGGTGTGTTCGCGTTTCGTGGGTAACGGCCTCCCGTGCCTCGCTCATTCTCATCTCGCCGCCGCGCCGCCTCGCGATCGCGCCGAGGATCGCCTGGAGCGTTCCGGCGATGATGTAGATGGGCGCGAGCAGGTACGCGAAGAGGTAGAAGGAGAGATAGAGGGCCGCGAGGATCTTCGTTTCCGTGAAGGTGCTGCCGGTCGACGGCAGGGTGCCGGACATGATGCTCGTGTAGGAGCGCAGTCCGGCGGCATCCAGGATCGCGTAGACGGCGATGAACGCGAATCCACGGACGAAGTAGGACGAGTGGAGCGGCTCGCGTCGGGGCTGCCCCGTGCTCATGAGATCCTCCGTCATGGCCGGGACCTCGCCTTCACGAGATCCCATGCCGGTCCCATCGTCAGGGCGTAGAGGAGCACCGCGTCGCCCACCTGGTTCGAGGCGGCGTAGTGCAGGGCCCCGTCCTCCTCGACGGGGAAGGCGGCGAAGTCGAGCGACGTGAGAAGGCTCGAGAGGTAGTCCCGGTCCCGGAAGCTCGCCGCGCCGATCAGGGCCATGCCGCTCCCGCCCGCCGACGCGCCGATGACCGGTATCACCACGCCGGCGTCCACGTCGCCGCCTCCCTCCCAGGACCGCGGCCACTCGCGGGAGTAGCCGAAGCCGGCGAGGGAGCCGCCGAGTTCCGTCCTGGCCCTCTCGTACTGCTCCCGGGCCATCTTCTCGTCCAGGATCTCCAGGCAGTGCGCGACCATCCAGATCGTCGAGCCCTCGGGGCCTTCCCAGTGGGCGCCGTCGGAATAGCCGAAGCGCGAGACGAGGATCCCGGTGCGAGGATCCACCAGCCGCTCCCCCACGACCTTCAGCCACGCGGCGATGAAGTCGCCGTGGTCCGTTCCCCCGGCGACGTCGGCGATCTTCACCGCCGCCACGGCCACGGCGTTGCAGAAGGTCCAGCACTCGTCGGGATAGCTCTCCGTGCACCACGTCGGGCTCGCCTTCATGCGGGCCACCATCGTGTCCACCCGCTCCGCAAGGAGCGGCCCGTAGCGCTCGAGCGGCGCGACCAGCTGCCTGAGTCCGATCATCAGGGCGATCTCGCCGTCGAGGAACTGGCTGCGCATCGGCGTCTGCACGAAGGGTTTCACCCGCCCGTACGGCATCAGGAAGTGGAGCGGCCCCTCGTCCCGCTCGAGTCGCAGGGTATCGTCGATAATGAGGTCGATGAGGGGCAGATACTCGGCCTGCCGCTCGGGCCGGGCGAGCGCGACGTTGGCGAGGCTGGCGACGAGGTAGGTCCGGCCCATGAAGTCCCACTCGGCGTTGCTCTCCCGCATCCTCAGCACGTCCTGCCGCGCATCCTCCGGCAATCGCCAGAGCGCGATCTGCTTCGCGATGAGCGCCTCCGTGATCGCGGGAAGGTTCGGGTCGGTCGATTCCGCTCCCGGGAGCCCTGCCAGCAACGCGGGATCGGGCAGGAAGAGGAGGTGTAGGCAGGGGATCCAGATGGCGGCGGCCATGGCGAGCAGGAGGGGCCGGCGGCACTTCATGACGCCCGACTCATCGCGTATCCGCCTCGCCGCCGGCGTGGAAGTTCCGGATCGCGTCGAAATACGCGGGTCCGAGCAGGTCCGGCAGGTTGCAATGCTCTCCGCCCGCGACCGGCACGAACGCCTTCCTGCCGGCCGCCGCGGCGAAGAGTTCCTGCCCCATCCGGAAGGGAATGACCGGATCGCGGTCGCCGTGCAGGATGATCACCGGCACGTCGAGTTTCTCGAGGCGGCGGCGCGTGTCCATGTTGGTCGAGAGGAACCAGGCCGCGGAGAAGCCGCCGAGCACGCGCCGGCTCATCTCGCCCATGGAGGTGAAGGTGCCGTCGAGGACGAGGCCGCGGCAATCCGGGTGGCGCTCCGCGAGCCACGCGGCGACGGAACCGCCCAGGGACTCCCCGAAGATGATGATGCGACCGGGCTCATAGCCCCGGGCCGCGATCCAGGCCCAGGCCGCCTCCGCATCGCGGCACATCCCGGGCAGTTCCGGCGATCCCTCGCTCGTGCCGTATCCGCGGTAATCCAGGAGGAAGCTCGACCAGCCGAGACGGTGAAAACCGAGGGCGAGGTGAAGGCGGTCTCCGATGTTGCCCCCGTTTCCGTGAAGGACGAGGACGGCGACGGGGGCGGAGTCGGAAGGAATCCACCAGGCGCCGAGCCGCGTCCCGTCGTCGGACGCGAGGACGGGATCCACCATCGGCAGCCCGACCTGCTCCGGCGTCGCCCGGTGATCCCGCGTGGGGAAGAAGAGGAGGTTCTTCTCGTAGGAGGAGACGGCGAGCTTGAAGATGACGAGGATGGCGATGAACGCGACCAGGAAGAGCATGAGGAACCTCCCGGCGCGCTTCATCGGGGTACCGCGAAGAGAATGCTGCGGGGCGCCATGCGGTCACGATAGCTCACGAGGTGATCCGTGTCATGGGCGATGAGCGACGTGCCGCGGAATCCGTCGCCCCTCAGCCGAAAAGGAATCTCAGCGCCGGGCCCACGCGTTTCCGCCAGAACTCCTCGTTGTGGTAGTGCCCCTTCCAGATCCGCCCCCGGAAGCGGCCGGCGGGCAGGCGCTTCGCGCAGAGTCGCACCAGATCGCGGTTGAAACGCGTGCTATCGCCGCCGAAGCCGTGCGGGTTGTCGTAGGCCCAGAGCGTGCCGGCGTCGACGTAGAGGCGGTGCATGGGGAGGCGGTCCCGCTTTCCGACCATCGCGTGCAGGCTCTCCCCGTAGTGCGGCGCGGCGGAGAAACAGCCGACGAGCCCGAAGACGTCCGGCCGGAAGAGGCCGGCTTCCAGGGCGAAGTTCGCGCCGAAGGAGGCGCCGATGATCCCGATCCGGTCGCGCCTCGTCGCGAGGCGGAAGCGATCGCGCAGGGCCGGGATGAGCGTGTCGGCGATGAAGTAGGCGAGGAGCCCGGCGCCGCCGCCGGGCGGCGGCGCGTAGGTGCGGTCGCGCCGGGGCGGAGAGTGGACGCCGAGGAGAGCGACGGGCGGCAGCTTGCGGCGCGCGATGAGCGAGCGGACGATGGAGTCGGTGTGCCAGCCGCCATAGGAACCCTGATTCGTCCACTGGTTCTGCGCGTCCATGCAGACGACGAAGGGCAGGGGCGACCGCGACCGCGCGCACCCGGGCGGGAGTTTCAGCTCCCACCGGATCCAGCCGATGTTCTCGGCGTGGAGGGAACCGGTGTCAGGCATGGGATCTCTTGGGAACCCTGTGGATCTTGGAAAAGGCGCGGACCATGCAGCAAGGATACGGGAAGCGGCAGTCGATGTCAGCGGAGATGGGGGGTGAGCGAGGGGGAGCAAGGAAATGTGCCTTTCTCGCCGACCGCGGAATCGCTATCCTCCAGCCGGGACGGGGAAGGAGTTTTCCGGACATGAAATTCGGTTCCTGGCTTCGGAGCGACTTCGCGCGCAACATCCTTGCGGCCATCGTCGGTGCGATCCTTTGCTTTCTCGTGCCGACGCGGACCTGGTGGCATCTCTACAACCTCCGGATGTACCTGTCCTACTGCCTTACCTTCGGCCTCGCTCTGGGGATCGCGGAATGGGCGGGCCGTGACCGGGGAAAACCGCTTGCGATTCTCGCCTACCTCGTGATACTCATGATGGCCTTCCTGGCGACGATCTGGCGCGGTCCCTTGCCGGTTTTCGTCAAGCAAGGAGGTGCCACGGATGCGCTGCATTACCTCGCCTTCACCGTCGCCCTGGCCGGGATTGCTGCCGCCTGGATCACGGCCGTGTTATCCGTCACGCGGGTCTTTCAGACGCGGACGCCTCGTGGCGCAGCCCTCTTCTTCGAAGTGACCGCCATTCTCTTCCCCATCGCCGCGATCTTCTTCCTGAGGGATCCGAGCGACGCCGCGGCGCGGGCCTTTGTTCGGTTGGCGCTCCTCGTGGCCACGTTTTCGTCGGCGCGACATTTCCTGTCGCCTCGCGGGGAGACGATGGGCACCGCATTCAACGCGACCCTTCGACCTCGCATGTCGGGCGTCTTCAGCCGGTGGAAGGGTGTCGACATGGGACGCATGATCGACTACCGCCCGAGCACGCCGGTTGCCGTGACCCTGGCCGCGGCGATCCTGATCCTGGCCGCTACCGGTATCTACTTCGCGCTGAGCGCGCCCGGTGGCATCTCGCTGGGCATCCCCGGCCTCGGCACGAGGACGATGCCGGGCCAGGGGCCGTTCGGCGGCGCGGTCGAATTCACTCCCTCCACCACGCGCTTCACTCCCTTCGCGCGTGACATGATCTCGTGGAGTATACCGTGGAGTTTCGGGGGACCGGCCTACGGCGTCCGCCTCTATGCCGATGGAGAGGTCGAATGCCTGAAGTTCGGCATCTACGAGGATGCCGAGGGACCTGTGGATGCGCGGGGAAAGATTCCGGGCCCCGAGGCGCAGGCGATCTTCGATCGCTTGCGCGAGTTCGACCTAGGGGAATTCAACGGGAGCTACACGGCCCTGAACGTCTGCGATGGGGCCCTGACCGAGATGACGTGGAGCCTCGACGGATGGTCCGGCATGATCCGCAGCATGAACGCCCGGGTGGAACCTCTCGACCAGGCCGGCAAGTGGCTCGCTCCCCTTGCCGAGCGCATATACCGCGAGCAGAACCTCCCCACTCCCGCGGAGAGGATGGCGCAGTCGATGAGACGGTTCGAGGAGGAGCGCCGCCAGGCGGTGGACATGGTCCGCGATGTGTCCGCATTTCGTGCTAACTACGTGAAGGCGGACGCGTCCGGTCGGATTCGCCTGCTGCAGCAATTCCGGATGGGGATGACGAGGCCGGCCCCGCCGGAGGCGGTCGATGCGATCCTCGCGATCGCCGGATCCGAGTCCGACCCGGAGGCCCGTGCCCGGGCCGTCGGCGTGGCCTACAACATGTTCTACTTGGTCGACGGGGAGGCGAAGAGCCGGATCCGGGTTTTCCTCGAAGGCGTTGCCGCTGGCCCGGCGTCACCCGCGGCGGATGTCGCGCGGCAGTTCCTCGAGCAGAAGAGGAAGGACGAGGAAATGATGAGGAGACTGGGGTCGACTCCGTAGAGGACCGCCGTTATCCCTCCGCCAGCGACCGGTACTCGCAGCGCTCCAGCCCCACGGCCGCCCGGACCTTCTTCACCGCGCCCAGCCACTCGTCGGAGAGGATGCGCCAGTTCCGGGGATCGACGATCGACTTGCGCGTCATGATGTAGAGGAGCGGGATGCACTCGTCGCCGTACCGCGGGTGGCCGATGACGAGGTCGCCCCAGGGAACGCCGTTGGTGATCACGAACTCATCGTCGTTCTTCGTATCCGAGAGCGTCCAGCCGTCGCGCAGCCGCTTCGGCGTCCCGTTCTCGAAGACGTAGACGCCCGACGTGAGCCCGCCCTTCGCCTGCCACGTGCCCTTCTCGTTCGTGTAGATGATGACCGCGGACCCTTCGACGTCCGGCAGGTTCCGGTTGTATTCATCGATCTCCGCGGCCGTCACGTCCAGCTCCAGGTACTCGGCCAGGTGGAAGAAGGTCAGGGGCACGATGTCCTTCATCGCCTCGAAGTCGGCCATGTACTGAGACTCCCCGACCAGCCGCGCGTTGATCTCGCTGACGTAGATCTCCTTCAGCTTGAAATCGGCGTCCACGGTAGTGAGGAAGTCCACGCCGAAGTTGCCGCGGTAGCCGTTCGAACCGAGCCACTGCCCGATCCGGCGCGTGATGTCCATGACCTCCTGCCGTTCGCCCGCGGTCAGCCCCTGCCGCGAGAAGTCGGAACCGATATACATCGCCGGGTTCTCGACGAGACGGGGATCGCCCACGATCTG
This sequence comes from uncultured bacterium, assembly GCA_964637705.1. Classification (GTDB taxonomy): domain Bacteria; phylum UBA8481; class UBA8481; order UBA8481; family UBA8481; genus CAZWVM01. The sequence continues at coordinate 10,293 of CAZWVM010000014.1, read as the reverse complement.
GATGTCGGGAGGGGAGAGGGCGACGGCGCCGTTCACGACGCAGCCGGTGCAGTTGAGGCTGGGACCCGCGAGGTACGGCGTGACCTTGATGGTGGTGCGGTCGAAGGCCTTGCCGAGCATCGTCTTCTTCTCGGCGATGACCTTCGCGAGGTCCTCCTCCTTGAAGACGAAGTCCGTGCCGCCGCCGTGCTGAGAGTGGGGGATCTGGATGACGAAGCCGCCCGGGTATTCCTGGCTCATCTCCTTCCACGAGGCCTTGGAGAACGGCATGAGCTTCGCCTGCGGCGGCATCGGGATCCCGATCTCGTCGGCCTTCCACGCCAGCATCGTCTTGTCCTCGAAGTAGTTCTGGATGACGCAGGTGTTCTGGAGGAACTGGAGCCGCGGGGCCTTCTTGAAGAGGAAGTCGAGGAGGGGCTGGTTCGGCTGGAAGGGGATCATGAAGACCTCCTCGCCCGGCCGGTCCAACGCCGCGAGGATCGAGGTCTCGTGGTCGGAGTAGAAGTGGTTGATGAAGAGCGAGGATGTGCCGTGGCGGACGCGCTTGTGCTTCTCGTACGAGAAGACCGGCGTGCCCCACGCCTCCTCGATGTGCCTCGGCACCTCCTCGCCGTAATACTCCGCGATCACCGCGGCGATGGGGAGAAAGTGCTGGAACATGTGGGCACCGAGGGGGCCGAGCCCGTTGTAGACGACGGAGCGGTTGCGGAACCAGCCGCGCTGGCCGGCGATCCGCTTCAGGGTGGAGAGGCTTTCCAACGGGTTGGTCATGGTGGACCCTCGCTTTCCGTGCGGCGCACAGGACGGTTCCGGGGCGTCGATATGAACACCGGCCCGACGGCAGGATTGTCGTTTGAATGTCCTCGAAGCGGCCTAGACGACGCCGAATCCATGGACGGATGAGGCGTCGTCGGGATGCCGCAGGATTTCCCATGGAGGGAAAATCCGCGGCAAAGACGCGGAGAGGACGTTCAAACGACAATCCTGGCCAGCGCCCGCCGGCAAAAGGCGTTTTGCATCGCCCGGACCGTTGCCTTATCATCATAGGACCGAATTCAGTCGAAAAGGAATGCAAAAATGATCATCGTCTTATCGCCCGAATCGACCCCGGCGGACCGGAACCACATCGTCGAGGTCATCAAGTCCAAGGGGCTCGACGTCCACCTCTCCGTCGGCAAGGAACGCACGATCATCGGCGTGATCGGCGACGAGCGGATGATCGAGGAACTGCCGCTCGAGATCTTCTCCGGCGTCGAGAAGGTCATGCAGGTCACCAAGCCCTACAAGCGCGTCTCGCGGGAGATGAAGCCGGATCCCACGATCGTCACGTTGGGCGCGGACCGGTCGGAGGCCACCCCGACCCGCATCGGCGGCGGCCGGTTCTCCGTCATCGCCGGGCCCTGCTCCGTCGAGAGCGAGGAGCAGATCGTGGCGACGGCGAAGGCGGTCAAGGCCGCGGGCGGGCACGCCCTGCGCGGCGGCGCCTTCAAGCCCCGGACCTCCCCCTACGCTTTCCAGGGCCACGGGCTGGAGGGCCTGAAGATGCTGGCCGCCGCGCGGAAGGAGACGGGTCTCGCCGTCGTGACCGAGGTCATGGACACGCGCGACGTGGGGCTCGTGGCGGAGTGGGCGGACGTGCTGCAGATCGGCGCCCGCAACATGCAGAACTTCAACCTCCTGCGCGAGGCCGGGCTCACCCGCAAGCCGGTCCTCATCAAGCGCGGCATGTCCGCCACGATCGAGGATCTCCTGCTCTCCGCCGAGTACATCCTCGCCGGGGGCAACTCCCAGGTCATCCTCTGCGAGCGCGGAATCCGGACCTTCGAGAAGGCCTACCGCAACACCGCCGACATCGCGGCGATCCCGATCATGCAGGAGCTTTCGCACCTGCCGGTCGTCTTCGATCCCTCGCACGCCCTGGGAAAGCGCACCCACGTGACCGCGCTCTCGCGCGCCGCGATCGCGGCCGGTTGTGACGGGCTGATGATCGAGGTGCACCTCGACCCGGAGCGCGCGATGTCGGACGGGCCGCAGTGCCTGAACGAGTCGAAGTTCGCCGCCTGCATGAAGGAGATCCGCCCCTTCGTGGAGCTCGTCGGGAAGAAGATGGCGTGACGGGCTCTCGCGTGAACACCGCAAGAAGCTTCGTGACCGGTGCCGGTTGTCTTCACATGGATGATCAGGATTGTCAGGATACATCTCCGAATCGATCCGAGTTGCGGGTCGCGATCCTGCCCATCCTGAATATCCATGTGAACTTCGCCGTTCTGCGACAGGGCGTGTCTTGTGGCAATGACTCGGGTGTTTCTCCTGGGGCGGGGAGGACGTGACGATTCCGGGTTTCCGTCGCGTCGCCATAGGCGGTTGCGGCCTGATGGGAGGCTCGATCGGCTTGAGGCTCAAGGCCTTCCCGAACCCGCCCGCGGTCGTCGGCTTCGGCCGCACGGAAGCGACGCTCGCGCGCGCAAAGGAGCGCGGCGCCATCGACTCCTACTCGCTCGATCCGGCGGCCGCCGTTCGTGACTGCGACCTCGTCATTCTCTGTGCGCCGGTGAAATCGATCCCGGACCAGATGTCCGCGATCGCGCCGGGCCTCGCGGAGGGGGCGATCGTCACCGACGTCGGCTCGACGAAGGTGGACCTCACCGCCGAGGCCGAGAAGCGGCTGCCCGCGGGCGCCCGTTTCGTCGGTTCGCACCCGATGGCGGGGTCGGAGCGCGACGGGATCGAGCACGCGGAACCCGCGCTCTACGAGCAGGCGGTCGTCGTCGTGACGCCCTCGGAATCGGCCGACGAGGCCGCGCTCCTTGCCGTGAAGGATTTCTGGCGCTCGCTCGGCGCGGTGCCCGTCGTGCTTCCCGCCTCCACCCACGACCGCATCGTCGCCTCGATCAGCCACCTGCCCCACGTCGTCGCCGCGCTCCTCGTCAACGTCGTCGCGATGCGCGCCGAGAGGACGCCCCGCACGTGGGACCTGGCTGCGGGGGGCTTCCGCGACACCACGCGCATCGCCTCCTCGTCGCCCTCCATCTGGAGGGATATCTGCCTCACCAACCGGGCGGCGATTCTCGAGGCGGTGGACGAGACGGCCTTGGAGCTCGCCGCGTTCCGGAAGGCGCTCGAGGCCGCCGACGCGGGGGCGCTCACGGCCTTCTTCGAGAAGGCGCGGGAGGGCCGGACGCGGATCCCCCCGAAGGGCCGCGGCCTCCTGCCTTCCATCCACGACCTCTTCGTCGAGGCGACGGACCGGCCGGGCATCATCGCCGCCGTCACCGGGCTCCTCGCCGACGCCGGCGTCAACATCATCGACATCGAGGTGACGCGGGTGCGGGAGTCGCGCGGGACGGCGCCGATCCGGATCCTCTTCGAGACCGACAACGCGCGCGCCCGGGCCGCCGAGCTCCTCGCGCAGGCCGGGTACACGGTACGGGGCGCCTCGTGAGCGGGACCTGGTTCGTCCCGCCCGCGCCCGGGGCGCTGAGCGGGAGCGTCGCCGTGCCCGGCGACAAGTCGATCTCTCACCGCGTTCTCATGTTCAACGGCCTCGCCGGCCGCGCACCACGCCACGGCGTGACGGGGCTGTTGGAATCGGAGGATGTCCGGGCGACGGAGGCGATCGTCCAGAAGACCCTGCTTTCGTCCTTGCACGGCGAGATCGCGTGCGATTGCGGAAACTCGGGGACGACGATGCGCCTCATGATGGGGATCCTGGCCGGTCGCCCCGGCACTTATGTTCTCGACGGCGACGACTCGCTCCGACGGCGGCCGATGGAGCGAGTGGCGGGACCGCTCCGGCTGATGGGGGCGGAGATCGAGACGACGAACGGGCGGCCACCGGTGAGGATCACCGGACGGCGCCTCCAGGGCATCGAGGTGACGATCGACGTCGCCTCGGCGCAGGTCAAGTCGGCGATTCTCCTGGCCGCGCTGTCGGCCGAGGGCCGCACGACGATCCATAGCCCCGCCCCCTCGCGGGATCACACCGAGCGGTTGCTCGAGCACGCGGGGATCGAGGTGGAGATCGACGACGAGGGGCGGACGGTCTCGATCCGCGGCGGCGGGATCCTGCGACCCGCGGAGATGGACGTGCCCGGCGACATCTCCTCCTCCGCCTTCCCCCTCGTCGCCGCGCTGCTTGTCCCGGGCTCCGAGGTGGTCATCGAGAACGTGGGCGTCAATCCCTCCCGCACCGGGATGACGGACGTCTTCCGCCGCGCCGGGGCCCGCGTGGAACTCCGGCACGAGCGAACAAGCGCCGGGGAACCGCGGGCGGACTTCCGCGTGCGCGCCTCGCGGTTCGGTGCGCTCGACATCGCGGGCGACCTCGTGCCGCGCCTCATCGACGAGATCCCGGCGATGGCCCTGGCCGCGGCGCTCGCGGACTGCGCCGAGACGAGGATCCGCGACGCGCGCGAGTTGAAGGTGAAGGAGACGGACCGGATCGCGGCGGTTGTCGAGGAGTTCGCGAAGATCGGCCTGCGCGCGTCGCCGACGGAGGACGGGCTCGTCGTCCCGGGCCGCCAGACGGTGGAGGGCGGGACCGTGGACTCGCGCGGCGACCACCGGATCGCGATGACCGCGGCCGTGGCCGGACTCGTCTCCCGCCGGGGCGTCACCGTCGAAAACACCGCCTGCGTCGAAACCTCCTTCCCGGGGTTCGTCCGCCTCTTCGGGGCGATGGGCGCCCGCATCGAGGAGCGCGCCTCGTGAAGAACGTCGTCGCGATCGACGGGCCGGCCGGGAGCGGCAAGAGCACGGTCGCGAAGCTCGTCGCGAAGCGCCTCGACTTCCTGCACGTGGACACGGGCGCGATGTACCGCGCGCTCACCCTGCGCGCCATCCGCAGCGGGGCGCCGCTCGGGGACGAATCGCGCGTGGAACGCGTCATCGCGGGCGCCGTGATCGGGCTCGACGGAGGGCGCGTGACGCTCGACGGGGCGGACGTCACCGACGAGATCCGGTCCTCCAAGGTCACGCGCCACGTCGCCACCGTCTCGGCGTACCCCTCCGTCCGCTCGATTCTCGTCGCCCAGCAGAGGGCCTACCCCCAGGGGCGGCCGGGCATCGTGATGGAGGGCCGCGACATCGGCACGGTCGTCTTCCCGGATGCGCGCTGGAAGTTCTACCTCGACGCGCGCCCCGAGGTGCGCGCCCGCCGGCGCCAGGCGGAACTCGCGGCTTCCGGCCGCTCCCGGGACCTCGAACTGCTCCTCGCCGAGATGATCGAGCGGGACCGCGAGGACTCGGAGCGCGTCGTGGCTCCCCTGAAGTGCGCCGAGGACGCCCTCAGGATCGATACGTCGGAACTGGCGATCGAGGAGGTCGTAGAGGGAATCGCCGCGGAGGTCGAAGCGCGCAAGCCCCTCGCGCAGCTGTGGTGACGGGCGGGAGGAAGGAGAGGGAGACCGACCACGCGACGAACCCGGACGACGGGATGAGCGGGGCGGACGACGGGGCGCGGCCGGGCGAGAAGCCCTCCGGGCCACCCGTCGCGGCTCCGCCGGCGTCGGAGAGCCCGGAGGGGTTCTACGCCTTCTCCCTGGCGCTCGTGAAGGTCGCGGCCCGGCTCTTCCTCCGGCTCGGCGCCGCGCAGGTCTCGGGGCGCGATCGCATCCCGGCCCATGGCGGGTTCATCTTCGCTTCCAACCACGCCTCGCATTTCGACCCGCCGGTGCTCGCGGTGGCGAGCCCCCGTCCGCTCACGTTCCTCGCCAAGATCGAGCTCTTCCGAAACCGTCTCTTCGCGGGCGTGATCCGCAACCTTGGCGCCTTTCCCATCCAGCGCGGCAAGGGGGACACGAGGGCGATGGAGACGGCCCTGGCCTTCCTCGCCGCCGGCCACGCCCTCGTCGTCTTTCCCGAGGGCACCCGCACGCTCACGGGAAAGATCGGGCGCATCCGCACCGGCGCGGCGCGGCTTTCGATCCGCGCCGGCGTCCCGATCGTGCCGGCCTTCATCGAGGGAACCTACGCGGCCTTCCCGAAGCACGGCAAGCCCCGCCCGGGGCGCGTGCGCGTGCGCATCGGGGAACCGCTCCGGCCCGAGGGACTCGAGGACACGGCGGCGGACTGCGCGAAGCTGACGGCGCGCCTCGAGGAGTCGCTCAAGACCCTGGAGCGCGCCGGTTCGCGGGGGGGCGCGCCCGAACCCTGAGGCCCGCGCGCCGCGCGTGATAACTCTTGCGCTCGCCCCACACGGGACATAGTATCGGTCGCGATGGCAGGCACGAAACCCACGCAGTTGCAGGACCAGTTCCTGAACAAGTTACGCCGGGAGAAGACCCCGGTGACGGCCTTTCTCATCAACGGCGTCCCCCTGAAGGGGCGCGTCGTCGCCTTCGATTCCTTCGTGGTGCTCTTCGAGGTCGAAAGCCGCCAGCAGATGGTCTTCAAGCACGCCATCTCGACGATCCAGCCCTCCAAGAACGTCGAACTGAAGTTTGAAAGCGAAACCGCGGACGCCGAGTAGGCGCTCCGCCTCCCTTCCGAATCCCGCCCGCCGCGCGCTTGCCGTCGCCTTGCGCCTGCCCGGCTCGACCCGCGAGGCCGTCGAGGATCATCTCGACGAACTGGGGGCGCTCGCCGCGTCGCTCGGGGTCGCGGTCGTCCACCGCGTGGTGCAATCGCGGCCGAAGCCCGAGGCGGCGACCTGGATCGGCGCCGGGAAGGCGGAGGAGATCGCCTCGCTCATGGCCGAGCACGAGGCGAAGCTCGTCATCTTCGACGACGAGTTGACCCCGGCGCAGATCCGCAACCTCGAGAAGCTGACCGGCGGGCGCGTCATCACGCGCACCGAGGTCATCCTCGACATCTTCGCCCGCAAGGCGCGGACGTACGAGGCGAAGCTCCAGGTCGAGGTCGCCCAGCTCGAGTATTCGCTGACCCGGCTCCGGCACCTCTGGACGCACCTGGAGGGTCAGCGCGGCGGCGGCGGCGCCCGGCAGGGCGCGGGCGAGAGGCAGATCGAGGTCGACCGGCGGCAGATCCGGGACCGCATCGCCTTCCTGAAGCGGCGCCTGGAGGAGATCCGCGGCCGCCGATCGGTCCAGCGCAGCGGCCGGCTCGGGTTTCCCGTCGTCGCGGTCGTCGGCTACACCAACGTCGGCAAGTCGACGCTCATCAACCGCATGGCCCAGGCCGATCTCCACGTGGAGGACAAGCTCTTCGCGACGCTCGACGCGCTGACGCGCCGGGCCGAGGTCGCACCCAGCAAGTTCGTCCTCCTCACCGACACCGTCGGCTTCATCCGGAAGTTCCCGCCGCAGCTCGCGGCCTCCTTCCGCTCCACCATCGAGGAGGCGCTGGAGGCCGACTTCCTCATCCACGTGGCCGACGCCGCCCACCCGAACATGCCGGAGCAGATCGAGACGGTCGAGAAGGTTCTGGAAGATCTGGGCGCCGGATCGAAGCGCGTCCTCCGGGTTCTCAACAAGGTGGACATGGTGAAGAAGTCCCTCGACCTCCACCGGAGGCTGCCCTCGGGAGGCTGGATCCCCGTCTCCGCGAAGACCGGCGCCGGCGTCTTCATGCTGCGCGAGGCGATCCGGGAACTGCTCTAGAAGCTCGTCGCAAGACGAAATCGCCGTTGCGGGATCTCGCGGCGCCCCCCAAGATCGATTCACGGCGCCGCGGGCTCTTCGCTCTCCTCGAACCCGGATTCCAGGACCGGATCCCCGGTCAGGCGCGTCCCCACGCGACGAGATGCCGGTCGCTGACGATCTCGACCTTCATGCCCGCGAGCCCGGCACGGCGCAACTGCATACGCACTTCGGACGGAGTGAAGGAGGCGCGCAGGGAGCTTTCGAAGTCGCGCCTCAATATCGGCGGCGCGGCGGCGGCATGGAGACGGACGAGCCGGCGCAGAGCGGCTTCCGTGGCCGGCCTGCGCAGGTCCATCACGAAGACGGGCGCGCCCAGCCCCGCGATCTCCCGGATCGTCGCCCAGAGGTCGGCCGGGTCGGGGAGGTGATGCAGAAGGCTGTTGGAGATGACGGCGTCGAACCGGCGGCCCCGGAGCGCCGCCGCGCCCGGGATGAATCCCCGCCGGAGCGCGATCCGGCGCGCCAGGCGCGCCCGCGCCACCGCCGCGCGGCCGAGGCGGAGCATCGGGCCGGAACCGTCGACGCCCGTGACGTGCGCGCCGGGACAGGCCCGCGCGAAGCGGATCGTCACGTCCGCGGGCCCGCAGCCCAGGTCCGCGACCGCGCCCCCCTCAAAGCCCGGGAATCGCCCGCGGAAGAATTCGACGCACGCCTGGTGCGGCCCGGAGTAGTCCTCCTCCGCGTAGGCCCGCGCCTGCACGGGATCGTCCATCAGTTCGGGCTCGGGAACGCGCTTCACGTCAGATCCAACGGAACCACGATTCGGGCACGAGGCCCGAGAAGGAGACGAAGTCGGTCGCGAAATGGGCGACGACGGCGGGCAGGATCGAGCGCGTCCGGAGGGCGCACAGGATCGGCGGGATGCCCCAGAGGGCGGTGGCCAGGACGGCGTGGAGGCCCTGCGACCAGTGGATCAGGCCGAAGGCCAGCGCCGACAGCGCGACGAGCGCCGCGCGGCCTCGGAGGGTGTTTTCGAAGAGCGCGAGGAAGTAGCCGCGGAAGATCACCTCCTCCGTGACCGCGACGAGAGCGATGCCGAGGGTCAGGTCGAAGATTTCGAGAGCCGGGTTGTCGGGCGAGGGAAAGGCGGTGAACGCCGTGTCGGGCAGGAGGCGGGCGAAGATCCGCCACCCGGCCTGGTCGATGACGATGCCGAGGAGCGAGAGGCCGGCGCTCCAGCCGGCGAACGAGCGCCACGGAAGCGGCGCCAGCAGCGTGTCGCGGGCGGGCAGGACCGAGTATCGGGCCAGGACGACGAAGGCCGCGATCGAGACGAGGCGCACGGCGTAGTCCGCGGCGAGCCAGGCCGCGTACGAGTGGATGCGCATGAAGAGGAAGTCGTTGAGCAGGTAGAGGAGCCAGAGGCCGAACCAGGCCGCGTAACGTCCGGTCGAGCGCCGGCGCGCTATTCCCTCCATGACGGGATCGTCGCACGCGGGCGGTGCATCGTCAATCGCCGGCGCGTCCTCACCCGGGCGCGCGGCCGGTGGATTCCCTGACGACCAGGTCGGTCTCCCAGCGGAAGGCGACGTCGACGGGCTTCTCCGTGATCAGCCCGTGGAGATAGCGAACGGCGGCGACGCCCATCTTGTCCGGGTTCTGCCGGACGGAGGTGAGGGCCGGCTTGAGGAGGCGGCAGATGCCGGCGTCGTCGAAGCCGGTGATCGAGACGTCGCGGGGCACGATGAGGCCGTGCTCCTGCAGGGCCAGCATCGCGCCGATGGCGATCACGTCGTTCATGCCGATGACCGCGGTGAAGTTCCACGCGGAGCGGGCGAAGAGCGAGTCCACCACGTGACGGCCGGGCTCCGAAAGCTGGGTCCAGTCGGCGTGGATGATTTCGAGCGCGAGGTCCGGCCGCAAGGTGTCCAGGGCGTCATGGATGCCCCGGATGCGTTCGACGACCGAGGGGTGTCGCTCGGGCCCGGCGATGACGAGAATCCGGCGGTGGCCGAGATCGGCCAGGTGGCGCGCCACGGCGGTGGCGCCCTTGCGGTTCTCGGAGCTGATCGACGGCCAATCCGGAACGGAACGGTCGAGGAAAACGAGCGGCTTGCCGGCGATGTCGCGCCAGTGGCGGTAGCGGTCCACGGGCCCCAGGACGATCAATCCGTCGAGGAAGGCCTGGAACTGGGAACGGGGTCCGGCGAGGTCCTTGCCGGTGATGTAGAGAAGGGAGTAACCGAGTTCGGAGGAGGTGAGCTCCACGCCGCGCATCATGGCGGAGTAGAAGTCGCCGTGCGCATAATCAAGCGTCGGGAGAGCAACTCCTATAACTCCCGTTTTTTGAAGCGCCAAGCCTCGTCCGACCACGGAGGGCACGTAACCGATCTCTCGAGCCACGCGCTTGACGGAGCGGACGGTTTCAGGCTTGAGGCTCGAGCGCCCCGAAAGCGCCCGGGAGACGGTGGACTCGGAGATTGCGAGCCGGCGGGCGATGTCCTTCAAGGTGGCGCCTTGCTTCGGGGAAGAAGACTTTTCGTGCAATTCGTTCATAATACCTATTGACAAGGCATTATAGGCATGTAATATCCATTGTCAAGTGCAAGCGCTTGCATAAATAGCGGGGTTGGCACGATGCCGTTTTCGGCCTTCCGATACCGCTATGCGGGCGCTTCCCGTCCGGATAGAATCCGGCGCATTCGGCCCGGCGTTCCCGTTCGAGGGGAGCAGGCCAACCACTTGGAGGTTT